>JAADDJ010000060.1 GCA_013153965.1 Thermotogae bacterium | reverse complement strand
GCCCGTCTGGACTCGCCGGTGGAGGTTGAGTACTACAGGCATGGCGGCATACTACCCTACGTCCTGCGAAAGATTTACAAGGGGGAGCTCTAAGGCGACCCCCTTAGAATGGGGGGGTGATAGTCGCGCTCATCTTGGCCGCCGGCGATAGGGTGGTCAAGGCCCACCTGAGGGAGATACCCAAGGAGTACGTCCCTCTAACCGAGGACGAGATCCGGGAATTTCGTAGGGTGAATGTGTGGAGGGCTGCGATGGAGACGGGTGGGCCTTCCGGCCATCCGAGCGCTTCCCGCCTTCCCTATCCCACGGACACCCTAATTCGGGACTTTGAGGGGATAAGATACACCCGATGGATACCTCCGGATCCCCAGCTGGCTGCCGGCGGCACGCACGTGGGCGTGGTCGTCAATTCCAACATAGCCTTCCTGCGGAAGGAGAGCGGCGAGGTGGATTACTCCAACTCCCTCCGAGGATTCTTCATCTCCGTCATACCCTACGGTGGGTTGGCCTTTGACCCCAAGATAGCGTACGACATCCCCGCCGGACGCTGGCTCGTCTTGGCCCTCTACTACAACTCCGCGAGCCGGGCGTCCTACTATCTGCTGGCCGTCTCCGAAGGGGACGACCCCCTCGGAGGGTGGTATTACTATCTCATTGACGCCAAGTACGACGACACCACCTACCGGGACAACTGGGCCGACTACCCGGAGATAGGTTTCAACGACAGGTGGATAGTGCTAACTTCCCAGCAGGTGGGATTCTCGGGCTACGATTACTATCCGAAGGTGCGCCTCCTAAACAAGGACAGCGCGTACTCCGGTACCTTGAGCGGTTGGATAGAGGACTTCACGGGAAGCGATTTAGGATGCATATACAACTGGCCGCGAGTATCCCGCTCCACCTACGACTACTCGCGGGATATCTACGTGATAGCATTCAATCACATGTACAGGATATCCGGCCCCACATCGTCGCCCCAGATATCTCCCTGCATCACCCTCTCCCTCTCCCCATTTTCGGCCCCACCCAACGCCCCGCAGGGAGGCGGATACGACCCTCTGGAGGTGGCACCGGCCACCTTCCAAGTCCTTTACATGGACGGAAAACTCTACTACACCTTTCAGGAGGAGCATCCCCTTCAGAGTACTCTGGCCTCGGGGCGTTTCGTGGTGTTGGACACGGCCGGCTTCGTCTCGGAGGATGTGGCCCTGTACGAGAGCGGGATGTCGTGGATATATCCGGCCGTCGCCGTCTCCCCCAAGGGGGTGGCCGTGTCCTTCACCCGGGTGGGCACTCTGGAGGGGGACTACCCTTCGGCCGCGTACGTGGCCAGATCCTCCTCGGACCCCGCATTCTCGCCACCTCGTGTGTATGGGGACGGCACCACGTGGTACTTCAACGACCACGGATACGGCAGGAACAGGTGGGGCGATTACTTCGGGGGAGCGGCGGACCCTGCGGATTCCTCTCTCTGGGTGATAGCCGAATATCCGCCCGACGACACCCTATGGACCACCCACGTGGCCAACATCTCCTTCTCGCGGGTCTCCGTGATGGAGGCCGTCAGCTCCCCGGCCGATATGCCGGCACGGGTCTATAGTGTTGATGGCAGACTCGTCCCATCTCCGAGGGCGAGGGGCATATACTTCACGGTTGAAGGGGGGAAGGTGCGCAAGCTGCTGCTCAATCCTTACTCTCGTCCTTGAGCACGTGATTCATCTGGGCGTCCAGATTGTCCGCGAGATGCACCAGAAGGGCCTCCGGGATCCTCGGTGAGACCGGGCTCCCCTTCCCATACTCTCCGTGGTGGGCCAAGATTATATGTACCAGGTCCGTGAGGGTCTCCTCCGGAAGCCCGAATTCCCTTCCCTTCTCCTTGATGAGATTGGCTCCTATGAATATGTGCCCCCACTTTCCGTACTTCTCGTGATACTCAAACTTGGGGAATGTCTTCAGCTCCCAAGCCTTCCCCACATCGTGGAATAGGGCCCCGAGGATCACCAGATCAGGATTTATGCCGTAATCGGCGTAGAGGGGGAGTATTCTGACGACTATCTCTCCCACGGTGGCCGTGTGCTCCAGCAGACCCCCTATGTACGCGTGGTGATAGCGTTTGGCGGCCACACCCCGCTTGAACTCGTCCCATATGGGCTCAAATACGAATCTGACGAACTCCCGAAGCCGAGGGTCCGATATCCTCTCAACGACCCCCCAGAATCGTCTCTCATCCCTCTCCGGATTCTCCGCGAAGGGCAGGAAGTACTTGACGTCTATCTCCTCCAGCTCCTCTGCTCTCTCCACCACCACGACACCCCCCTTGTACCTGCCCACGAATTCGTAGGCTCCACCCTCCCGCAGCGGGAATTCGCTGTCTATCCATATCTCCCCCGAGCGGTCAAAGACCTTGTACCTGTATCCGTCCTTCTGCCTAAGGACTATACCACGGAAGGATACCTCCGCTCCCTCCTTGCTCTCCTTGACCTCGGAGATCCACATAGCCGCCTATTTTAGGGGTGTAAATGCGACTCATCAACTTGGCTTTCCCATCTATAATCCCTCCTTGCGTACCAGATCCTTCCTCTTCATCCTATCCGTCCTGTGGCTCCTGATAAGCGGAATCCTTCTGCAGTGGAGCGTCTTCATGTACAAGGCGGTCATATACGACGTCTCCATAGTGTCCTTCGCGATCAACAACGTTCTGAGGATCCTGTTCGGTATGGCCGCCTTCTTCATAGGCATGTGGGTCTATCGTCTCAGGCCGGGCGGATGGGTCTCCTACCTATTCTTCTCCTCCGTCGCCCTCCTCATCCTCACATTCATGGGGGGAAAGGCCTTCGGCGGGGCCACCAGGTGGCTGGCCGTGGGACCTTTCACCGTTCAGCCCTCCGAGTTCATAAAGTACTCCCTCATCATGTATCTGGCTTACCTCTACGTCTCGGAGGGTAGGACGAGGATAGTGGGCATATACTGGAAGGCCCTGATAATCTCGGGCCTCGTGAGTTTGGCCATCCTCTTTCAACCCAACCTCTCAACGGCCGTTCTCCTCCTGACGTCCGTCGTCATAACCCTCTTCCTGCTCGGGGCCACGCTACCGCAGGTTATAACGTCCATGCTCTTCGCCGCCTTCATGGCGGTCTTCGCGTACAACGCCTTTCCCCACGTTCGGGAGAGGATAAAGATCTTTCTGGGCCAGAACGTCTCATCCTACAAGGCCGCCCAGGTGATTCAGGCGAAGGTCTCCGTGGTGCGCGGCGGCCTCCTTGGGAAGGGTCCGGGTATGGGCCTACAGAAGTTGGGGTATCTGCCCTCCGCCGACAAGGATTACGCCTTCTCCAACCTCATGGAGGAGTACGGGATATTCGGCATCCCCGGGGGAGCCTTCTGGATAATATCGGCTATCCTGATGATCACGTGGCTGGGTCTGTGGGCCGCCCAGAGGAACAGGGACGCCTTCCGTCAGTTCGTGCTGGTGGGTTTCACGGTGACGTTCTTCACCTTCTCCTTCGTGCATATAGGCGTCAATCTGGGCCTCCTACCGCCCACTGGCCTACCTCTACCCTTCGTCTCCTACGGGGGTTCGGCCCTCGTCTCCACCGCCTTCGCCCTCGGCTACGTCTTCCGGGGGGTTCTTGAGGCCGAGAGGGGCCGTTGATCACCGCAGAAGGTATAGGGCGTAAGCGAGCATAGCCACCCAGAAGACGAGGTACGCGAGCACCAGATATATCATGGCTACCTCAAAGGTATCCGAGGAACCTGCGGCGCGTTGGGGGCGAAGAGCTCCATCGTATCAACCAGCTTGCCACCCTTCACGTCGTAAATGTATCCAGCGAGCTCGTGGGAGAGTGGATTGCACCTCTGGAGACGATCCGAGGCCATGAGGACGCCCCAGAGGCCGTACCTCTCAACGGCCTTGCGGCCGTATCGGGAGCAGGTCATGGGATGGGCGAAGTTGCAAACGTCCGGCTGTATATCCGACAGGAAGAGCTGGTAGGTCCTTATGAGGGCCCAAGAGACCAACTTTATGGGGTTAGCCGCCACATCCGGCGGAAGCGCCCCCAGAACCAGAGATAGAAGCACCCCAAATTCTACGGCCGAGGGCCACTCCATCCCGTAGAATGCTCATGTGAGATGGAGAAGCATACTTCCCTTCATCGCCATAGCCTTCGGCTTCAGCTGGTCCATAGCCATCCCCCTCTACATCTCTGAGTCCCCAAAGACCATTATGCCCATCATCGCCTCCCTCTACATGCTCGGTCCCCTCGTGGCCACCGTGGCGCTCATGCTCATCCGCAGGGACCTCTCGTGGAAGGACATAGGAGTGCGATTCAACATCAACGGCTGGTGGATCGTCGGATGGCTATTCCCGGCTGTCTTCATCCTTCTGACCATCGCCGTGAGCCTCCTGATGCCGGGTGTAGAGTTCTCCCCCGACCTCTCGGGTTTCCTTGAGAGGCTCTCCAAGTACGCCTCCCCGCAGGAGGTGGAAGCCGCCCGCTCCCGCCTCTCCCTACTCTCGGGACACCTCGCCGCCGTCTATTTCCTCATCGCCATGGTCGTGGGAGCGACGGTCAACGCGGTCTTCGCCTTTGGAGAGGAGGCCGGATGGAGGGGATTTCTGTATCGCGAGCTTAGGGGATGGGGATTCTGGAGGATGTCCCTATTCGTGGGAATCGTTTGGGGGCTGTGGCATGCTCCCCTAATCCTTAAGGGGCACAACTATCCGGAGCATCCGGTCGTGGGCATCCTCATGATGAGTATCTTCACGACCCTCCTAAGCCCCATACTCTTCTTCCTGCGGGAGAGGTCCGGCTCCGTCATCGTCCCCTCCATAGCCCACGGGACCCTCAACGCCCTCGGAGGTCTGGCCATCATGTACGTTAGAGGCGGAAGCGACCTCATCGTGGGGGCCACCGGAATCTCCGGGATGCTCGTCCTCCTGATGTTCAACCTCCTAATTTACCTTCTGGTCAAGGAATCCTAAAAACTAAAAAAGCCGGGGGCTTCCGCCCCCGGTTCGTCTATTTCACCTTCTCGCTCACCCTTCCGGGTGTGGTCATGAGGATGGGGTTGAGGAGCTTCTCCGCCTCCTCGGGTGTCAGATAACCCAGCTCAACCACCACCTCCTTAACGGTCTTCTCCTCGGCCAAGGCCTTCTTCACCACCTCGGCCGCCTTGTCGTACCCGATTATGGGATTGAGGACGGTCGCCAGTATGGGGTTGCGCTCAACGAGGTTGGATATACGCTCGCGATTGACGCTGAAGCCGGCTATGGCCTTGTCGGCTAAGACACGGGAGGAGTTGGCCAGTATCTTGATGGACTGGAGGACGTTGTGGGCTATCACGGGTAGCATAACGTTGAGCTGGAAGTCCCCGAGGGCCCCTCCCCACGTTATGGCGGCGTCGTTTCCGAAGACTTGGGCGGCCACCATGCGTACGGCCTCCGGAATCACGGGATTGACCTTTCCGGGCATTATGGAGGAGCCGGGTTGGAGGGCGGGGAGCTTTATCTCCACGAGACCGGCTATGGGTCCGCTATTCATCCAGCGCAGGTCGTTGGCTATCTTCATCAGGCTGGCGGCCACGGTCTTCAGAGCGCCGGAGAGCTCCACTATGGCATCCTGCGCGGACTGGGCCTCAAAATGATTCTTCGCCTCAACGAAGGGATGGCCGGTCAGACGGGAGAGCTCCTCGGCCATGCGGCGTCCGAACTCCGGATGGGTGTTTATACCCGTACCTACGGCCGTTCCACCTATGGCCAGCTCGGCCACCCGCTTGAGGGCGTCCTTGAGCCGCTCTATCCCCAGGTCTATCTGGCGGGCCCACCCTGACATCTCCTGATAGAGGGTCAGGGGCATGGCGTCCATCAGGTGGGTTCGGCCGGTCTTCACGAGGTCCTCGTACTCGGAGGCCTTCTTGAGGATGACGTCCCGCAGGTGCTCCAAGGCGGGTATGAGCTTCTCGGCCGTCTCCATGTACGCGGAGACGTGTATGGCCGTGGGGATCACGTCGTTGGAGGACTGCCCCATATTCACGTGGTCGTTGGGATGTACGGGATGTTTGGTGTGCTTTTCGCCGGTCAGGAGCTCGTTGGCACGGGTGGCTATCACCTCGTTCGCGTTCATGTTGGTGCTGGTTCCGGAGCCTGTCTGGAAGATGTCCAGAGGGAACTGGTCGTCAAACTTGCCGTCGGCAACCTCCCGCGCGGCCTGCATTATGACCTTCGCCTTCTCGTCGTCCAAATAACCCAGATCATTATTGACCTTCGCCGCCGCGTACTTGATCAGACCCAGAGCCTTTATGAAGGGCCGGGGAAACCTTATCCCGCTTATGGGGAAGTTCTCAATGGCCCTCTGGGTCTGGGCGCCCCAGTAGGCGTCCTTGGGTACCTTCACCTCACCTAAGGAGTCCTTTTCTATGCGATACTCTGCCATGAGGCTCTATTCTACCGACGACGCCCCCGTGAGGGGCAATCCGATATGCGAAACCGCCCGACTTTCCACGCTTAGAATACCATCCTATGGATTGTGTCTTCTGCCGGATAGTCAAGGGGGAGTTGCCCGCGAGGGTCGTCTATGAGGATGAGCAGGTGATGGCCTTCCACGACATAAACCCCCAGGCCCCCATCCACGTCCTGCTCATACCCAAGAGGCATGTGGAGAATCTGTCGGAGGAGATACCTCCCGAGCTGGCCCACGCGCTGGTGCGGGGCATAAGGGAGACTGTGAGGAGGTTGAACGTGAGGGACTATCGGATAATCAGCAACAGCGGCAGGGATGCGGGTCAGGAGGTCTTTCACCTGCACTTCCACATTATCGCCGGGCTGGAGTTGCCACCGGATACGGTGTAGGCTACTTGACAAAATTCAAAACCCCCCCCATTATTCTATCCTTCACCCGGACCACCATACCGGGGGGGAAACACCCGTTCCCATTCCGAACACGGAAGTTAAGCCCCCCAGGGCCGATGATAGCGTGCACCGAGAGGGCACGCGAAAGTAGGTCGTGGTCCGGGTTCTTTTTTTATATCTCAATCTCATCGTACAGGGTCGGCATATGGACGCGGGAGCCCAGCCTATCCTCTATGGCCCGCTTTAGCGATTCCTTCGCCCTCTCCTCACCGTGGAGCAGCACCACCTCCCGCGGATTCGCCGCGGTCGCCCAGTCCAGAAGCTCGTCCCTGCCGGCGTGGGATGAGAAGCCGTTTATCGTGAATACCCGGATATTCACGTCGTAGAACCTGTTGGATATCCAGACCTTCTCCGCCCCATCTACTATCTCCCTTCCCAGCGTACCTTCGGCCTGATATCCGACGAATACGACGGCGTTGTTGGGGTCCTCTATCATGTGCTTGAGGTGGTGTATGGCCCGGCCCCCGGTGAGCATTCCGGAGCCGGCTATTATAACTGTCCCCGTCCTGACGTGATTTATCCTCTTGGACTCCTCCTTCGTTCGGGTGATGATGAGGTTGCGGAGCTTGAAGGGGTTCTCGTGTAGGAACCGCTCGTAAGCCTCCTCGTCGTAGCACTCCGGGAATTTGAGGAATTCCGTCAGTATCTTGGTGGCTAAGGGGCTGTCCAATACCACCTTCCACTCCCCCGGCCATATACCCTCGTTCTCCCACGTCTTGAAGACGTAGAGCAACTCCTGCGCCCTCTCCAAGGCGAAGGCGGGTATGAGGACCTTACCCCGCGGTAGGGTTGAGAATACGGCCTCCTTCAACTCCTCCACGGACTCCTCAAACGGTTTGTGGTTGCGGTCGCCGTAGGTACTCTCCATGAAGACCACGTCGGCGGGATTGGGCATCTGGGGGTCCCGGACTATGGGTTTGTTCGTATTCCCCAGATCCCCCGAGAATGTGAATCTCTTTCCTCCGTATTCGTACTCGTAGAAGGCGGAGCCGAGGATGTGGCCGGCGTCCCTAACTCTAAACTTGAGATTCCCTATTGAGTACTCCTCCCCACACTCCACGAAGGATACGGGCAGGGCGAAGGTCCTGCGCAGGTCCTCAAGGTCGTAGAGCCTGTCGTCCTCGTCCATCAGATGGAAGGCGTCCTCAAGGATGTAGCGTCCTATCTCCCACGTCGCCCGATGGGTTATGACCTTACCCCGAAACCCCTCCCTGACGAGCATGGGGAGTCTCCCTATGTGGTCCAGGTGGGCGTGGGTCAGGAAGAGATAGGGCACATCCTTGACCTCCCGCAGGGGCTCGTGGTTGAGCTCAAACAGGTGGCCCTGAAAGTAGCCGGCATCCACCAGAAATCGGAACTCCGGGAGTTCAACCATATGCATGGAGCCGGTGACGGTTCCGGCAGCCCCGAAGAATTTGACCTTGATCATGGCGTCGTTAATCCTAAGCGAGTAAGATGGCTACGGCTATGAGGAGGAGTCCCACCCATTCCGGAGGGGCGAGCCTCTCCCCCAAGAGCAGCATTGAGGCGAGAGCGCCGAAGAGGACCGTGGATAGGATGAGGACGGATGAGGATATGGCTCCCCTTCGGCTTATCCCGTAGGCGTAGAGGAGATAGCCGAGGGTACTCGGAAAGAGTACGAGCCAGATGAGGGCAACCGCTCCTGCGGGGGTGGGGGCGAATCTGAAGGCGGGCCGGATGTATGCCACGGACACCAGGGTGGATACGGCACCGGTGGATACGGTGAATGTGGTCGGCGAGATACTCCTCATGGCGCGGCGCGAGAATACCACGTACAGGGCGTAGGAGAGGGAGGCCCCGAGATTCATGAGGTCCCCAAGATTCAGGCGGTGAAAATCGTGAAGGTTCCCCACCAGCATGACACCGGCCAACCCCACGGCCATCGCGATGAGGGACCTGAGCGTCGGGTACTCCCGGAGGATGAGAGGAGATATCATGGCGGTGAATATGGGGAAGGTGTTGGAGATTATGGCCACCTTTGAGGCGGTAGTCAGAGGTTGGCCGAAGAATTGGAGGCCGAAGGCTACGGCGTTGAGGAGACCCGCCACGATCACGTCCCGCGTGAGCACCGGGATGGTCCGCAGGGCCGCCATCAGAAGGAGAGTGCTGAAGAGGAAGCGCGAGAATATTATGATGCCCGGTGAGAAACTTCCGAGGGCTATCTCCGTCGCCGGGAAGGACGTACCCCACAGGAGGGAGGCCAGAAGCAGGGCGAGAGATGGGTGGAGTCGGCTCACTCCGTCGTATCCTCCCCCTCGGGCTCTCCGAAGAGGAGGGAATCCGGGAACTCCTCGCTGTAGTAGAGGATGACCGTGCTACCTATGGGTACCGAGGAGCCCGGCAGTGGGTACATCCTCAGGACGTAGCCCGGCTCAACGTCCATGGTGTATAGGGCCTTCGTCTTGACCGTAAATCCTATATCCTCCAAGGACCTTATGGCCTCCTCCAAGGCCATACCCACCAGGTCAGGGACCGTACGATTCTTGGCCCCCTCGGAGACGGTCAGATAGACGGTGCGACCCCTCTTGACGACGGTTCCGGCCGGAGGCTCCTGCCCGACGACCGTCCCCGCCGGAGCGTTGAGGCTGGGGACCGTGGTATCCACGACCGCCTTCAACCCCTTCTCCCGGGCGACCGCCTTCGCCTTCTCAACATCCATCTCCACGAGTTTTGGAACCGTCGTGGTCTGCCAGCGGCGCTGGACGATGGGCATCACCACTCCCAGAGCGGCATCCAACAGGAAGTACCATACCACCACCCACACGCCCACGTACAGGAGGAATCTCAGTACGGTAAGGAGCCTACCCATCACGCGCTCTTTCTCTTGAGACGATTCTCCTCGTACCAACGGTTCAGATAATCCACGATCTCCTGTAGGGGGGTCCCGGGACCGAATATCTTCCCCACGCCCATCTCCTCAAGTTTGCGGGCATCCTCGTCGGGTATTATTCCACCTCCGAAGAGGAGGACGTCGTCCATGCCCTTCTCCCTCATCAGGCGGAGTATCTTGGGGAAGTAGGTCATATGGGCGCCGGAGAGTATGGATATGCCTATAGCATCTACATCCTCCTGCAGGGCCATATTCACCACGTTCTCGGCCGTCTGGTGCAGTCCCGTATATACGACCTCCATCCCGGCATCCCTCAAGGCTCTGACTATTATCTTGGCGCCCCTATCGTGTCCGTCCAATCCCACCTTGGCGATGAGAACCTTTATGGGCTTTTTCCTTTCATCCATAGTTCTATGCATTTTAAGGGGGATAACTCACATGTCCCAATAGTCCCCGCCGTCATCCTTCAGGAGCCGCCCTATGATACCGAAGGGTATCCCCCCGACGAATCCCCCCACGTGGGCCCACCAGGCGACCCCGCTCTCTACCCCGCTGAGGGCGTACGCGTACTGGATGGCTATCCAGAGGCCTATGTAGTAGTACGCGGGTACCCGGTATATCCACCACCACACGGCCGTGTATATGCCGGCGTTGGGGTACATGATCATGTACGCGGCGAGGATGCCGGATATGGCCCCCGATGCCCCCACGAGGGGAGCGGTTGAGTGGGGATGGGCCAGAGCGTGGAAGAAGGCTCCGAGTATGGCCGAGGTGATGAAGAGGGAGACGAATCCTATCTTTCCCAACCTGTCCTCCACGTTGTCGCCGAAGATGTAGAGGTAGTACATGTTCCCGAAGATGTGGAAGATGTTGCCGTGCAGGAAGGCGTAGGTTATCATGTTGATCTCGTCCTTCCCCATCCAGAATCTGGCGGGTACGAATCCCCACCTGTGGATCATCTCGGGCGTCTCAAAGAGGAATATGACGGCGCTGACGACTATCACGAGCCACGTTAGGAGGGGGACCGTGCGCGAGGGTATGTCGTCTCTTATCGGGAACATGCCACTATTCTAAGGGGTTATCTTAGTATAAGAAGGCGTGTGAAACCCTTGGATGCCCCGACCTCACTCCTCGCATCAACCACCAGAACGTACAGGCCGTTGGCGAGGGGCGGAAGTTCCAAGGTCGTGGAGTTGAAGCCGGCGGAAAGCTCCCCCAAGTCGTAGGAGGATATGATCTTACCCGTGGTCGTGTAGAGGCGTACGGAGACGTGGGCGCTCTGGGAGAGCTTGAATGTCAAATACAGGGGACCACTCCGGTAGGGGTTGGGATACGCGAGTATGTCCTTCAGGGAGACGGTACTCTCCACGAAGGCGAGGTCCCAGAGGGAGTAGCCGCGGATACCGAGGGCGCTGGTTATGGAGACGGCCACGTTGTGTATTCCGGGGTCGGAGGAGTAATCTACGGTGTATGAGGCCTTCGCCGTCGTATCATTCACTATCTCCACCTGCAGGACGTCGCTTATGCTGTTGTCCAATATTATTCGCGGTGGGGAGGAGTACCTTCCGGACGTGCGTATGTCAAATCCCTCACGGCTGTAGAACTTGAAGGTCAAGGTGGCCGTGGTGGGCAGGCGGAATCCGTCGCTCAGCTCATCGCCGGCGTAGTACCCCTTGACTCTCGGCTTATCCTCCCCGAGAGTGGGATTTACCTTCAGGAGGATCCGGCGGGAGGTGCGCATCTCCCAACCGTTCCACCAGAGCAGGAGGATGCTCTCCTCCGGCGAGTATATGGGTATCCGGGTGGAGGCGCTGGGGGTGGGGGTGCCGTAGTCCTCCGCCTTCATCGCTATCTCATCCCTCGGGATGGATACGTCCCTGTAGTCCGAGGGGGAGCTCAGGCGTCCCCGCAGGGGTATCCAGAAGCGCACGCTGTCCTTCGGTACCATCCCCTCGTATATGACGGGTCGCACGTCGTAGTACTCGTAGGTGACGTTGCAGGAGAAGGAGACGGTGTCGCGGTCGGGCAGGTCCGCCACGGCGAAGTACCCCGGTCCTCCGCCCACCGCGAGGTTCGTCGTCCCTCTGGTGGGAGTGTCGGCCCAAATCTCACCGGTGGAGTCGGGTAAGGCGAGCATAACGGCCGGCTCCCCCAAGAGGACGTAGTACGCCAGATACTTGCCCTGAAGGGACAGGTATCCGAGAGGGGTCTTACCGTACGTTCGCAGGTATCTGTAGATGGTGGCGGCGTACGTGGCGTTGGAGTTGGCCAACGAGAGGGCGGTGGCTGATAGGACGGCTATGGCGCGGTTGCGCCGTATCATGAGCTCCTCACCCAGAACGTGGATGGGGTCAAGGCGGTCGTAGGCCCCGACCTTACACGACAGGACGGTTATGAAGGGCTCCCTCCCTTGGGTGTTTATCTCCGGCATGTCGTCAAGGCCCAGTATCTGCTCGTGGGTCAGCTGGGTCGGGTTGCCGTGGGCGAAGAAGCTGATCATCAGGGCACCCTCGTTTATGAAACGTTTCAGGTCCCTTGAGGCGGTGGGCTTGGTCATGCCCTCAAAGGGGTACTTCTGGAGCAGGAAGGGGCGCATGATCATCCACTTGGGTATGACGGGGCCGACCCGGTAGAGGACCTGATAGGTGTGCATGGTCTCGCAGTAATAGCTCCCCGCCTCATCGTCGGCCACCAGCATCACCTTCAACCTCCACAGGCCGTCGTGCTTGAGGGCCTCGTAATCCTTGACCTTATCAAGGTACTCCTGAAGCTCCTCAACGGTGCGCACCGGTATCCGCCCCAGACCCACGTTGCTGTAATCGTCGTAGTCAAAGTTCGCGTAGTAGTCGTCGGCCGCCCCCATGTTATCGTTGTTTATGGACAGGCTAAGGTCCCTCGGATAGTACGGGGGAACCCCCTCGGGGAAGTATCCGGGTGTCTTGCCTCTGTAGTCGTACGTACCGTCGCCCACGAGCGTCACGTAGAGGGGCTGCTCCCCTCCGGATATGAGGTTCATGTTATAGAGAAAGTTCCTTATGGCCGTGGGGTCCGGATTTCCGAGGCCGAACTCGTCGTATATGTCCTCCAGATTGACCCAGAGGGTCGTCCCCTCCCCCACGTACCAGCGGTTGCCGTCAAATCTGGGCATGTGCGATTCCCTGTATCGCAGGAAGGAGGAGTAGGTGGAGGCGAAGGAGGAGTGTCCCAAGGCCACGTAATCCGCCCGGGCCCCCCGCAGATTCTTCGGTGTGAATAGCTGCACGCTCACGGGCCGTCGTGCGAAGTTGGCCACGTAGAGTTTCGCCCACCCGCCGGGGGTGCGGGCGCTGTCGTTCAGGATGAGGATACCCTCCCCGTAGCTGTAGCTCTCCAATATGACGGGAGAGTAGGGATCGCTGACGTCCCATACGAAGACCGGTCTGTTTCCCCTCAACCGCAGGCTGAAGCGTCCGTCGGCCTTCACGTAGAAGATGCCCTCGTTGGAGTAGGTGCCGGTGGAGTGGTAGAGGATCTCGTAGTAGTCCAGATATACGGTCTGGGATGTGGCTATCGCCTTTATGGTGAATGTGAGGGAGTTCTCACCCCGTATGACGGTGGGTACGCACGACATCTGGGCGTACTTGGCCGGTAGCAGGATGACGCTGTCGCAGGGGTACTCGTTGACCCGCAGGACCACGGCCGCCGTATCCGAAAACTCGCTCGTGGCTATACCCGTCCGCAGGAGGACGGCCCCCGCATCCTCGTCCAGATCGTCCAAGGTGAAGGTAAAGGGGAATGTCCTGTCCGGGTCCGTCGCCAACCTCAGCATCTCCTCGCCGAGCCACACCCTACCCTTCTTCCCCAGATTGACCAGCTCCTCCTCGTGTCTGAAGACGCTTATGGGTACGGCGGGCTCGCCAGCCGTGAATCTACCCACGGTTATCCTTCTGCCCGGCGCACCCCCGAGCCCCAAGAAGTAGGTGGTGGTGTCCGTGTAGGGGTGCTGGAAGAACATGAGCGTGGTATCCTTCACCCTATAGGACCTCATCGGCTCACCCCAGAAGAGTATCCTGCGGCCCGCCGTATCAACCCATATGGCCACCTCCCTACCCCACACCGTGGCCGAATCAACCGGCGTGGGGAATGTGTCCAGCATGGCCAACATCTTGAAGGAGCCGACCGAATACAGGGTGGGTTCAACCCCCATAGAGCGGAGCATGTCGTAGGTTATCTCATAGACCCCACCCTTGGTTATCTTCAGCTTTATCCAAACCTCGGCCTTCGTGAAGGGGTCCTCCGCGGGACGCCTGAGGGTTGGTCTCCTCACCCACTCGGGATGGGGATTCTCCATGGAGGCGAGGAGGGCATGCACGCGGGCGTTGAGCCTCACCCTCTCACCTCCGGTGGGCGGCTCCGGGAAATCCACCACCACCCTATCCTCGGAGGAGACCCTGAAGTCCAGATACCTTATCCCCTCCGCCAGGCGCTCCCTATACTCGCAGCTGGAGCAGGAGACCGAGTATCGCACGCCGTGAGGAATCTGCACCTTGAAGGCCACTATCTCCCCCAACGTTGGCTTCACGTACTTTGAAAAGGAGGCCAGAAGTAGAGCGACCATTCGCTGTATTCTAAAGGAGCAACCGCCTCATCTAAAAATCTCCCAACCCCGATACACGAACCCTGTCAGGACCTGCGTCAGAGTCGCACCCCTGCGGAGCTTCTCAAGCGAATCGGCCCTTGAGAATATACCGCCGACGCCTATCACGGGTATGTCGGATAGGGATCTCCACTGGCTTATCCTCTCGGTTGAAATGCCGAAGAGGGGTCGTCCGCTCAACCCTCCCCCCTCTACCTTCAAGGTATTCGTCAGGATAACCCCGTCTATGTCGTTCATCTCGCACATCCGGGCCACCTCCTGCAGCGCCTCACCCTCTATCTCCGGTGCCAGCTTCAGCAGGAAGGGTTTTCGGGGTCGCCCCCGTCTCCAACGGTATATCTCCCCCAGAAGCCGGCGAAGGTTGTCCCCCCGCTGAAGGTCCCTCAAACCCACGGTGTTAGGGGAGCTGACGTTTATAACGAAGTAATCTCCCAAGTCGTATAGCCGCCCAATCACATGGAGGTAGTCCTCGTGAGCCTGATCATTCGGCGTGTCCCGGTTCTTCCCGGCGTTTATGCCTACGGGTACCACCTTGGGATCCCTCAGCAGGTTCCTCCGTACCACCTCAACCCCGGCGCTGTTGAATCCCATCCGGTTTATTATGGCCTCCCTCTCGGGTATGCGGAAAAGGCGGGGTTTGGGATTTCCCGGCTGGGGTCTCGGCGTTATCGTACCGACCTCCACGAAACCGAATCCGAAGGCCGCCCACAGGCTCCCCAAGAGCCCGTCCTTATCCATTCCGGCGGCCAAACCCATGTGGTCCGGGAAGTCCATACCGAAGGCCCTAATCTTCCCTTCGGACGCTCTCCTTGAGGCGAGGAGCTTGAGAATGGGCCTGATGGCCCTTAGGCCACCCAGGGCGAGCTCATGGGCCAGCTCGGGATCAAGTCGGAAGAGCAGGGCCCTGAGTAGGCGGTACATCACAGGCGGATGTGGGGTTTGAAACCGGGGGGAAGCTCCCCCTCATTCAACACATCAACGGGTACCGTCCCCGTGTAGTTTCCGTCCTCCGGAAGGTTCCACGGGGGCTGGAGTATGCTCACAAGGAGGGAGGCGAGGTCCTCATCGTCTATGCGTATCCGGGATACAATCTTGCCCACATAGACCTTCACGTTCCTCGGTATCCTCTCCGGATCCTCGTACTTCCGCTCCATGACCCTGCGGATGCTCTCCTCTATGTTCTCTCCCACCTTGCCCACGTAGAGGAGTATCCCGCCTATGGCGAGGGCGAATACCTCCCCATCCACCCCCTCCAGATTCTTCAGGCCACCCACCTTCCGCCACCTTATGCGGATGCGGAGTTTCCGCTTCCTCGCCTTGACGCCCGTTAGAACGGCTATGGAGCCCAATATCACCGAGAGGAGAAATACCCCCAAATATCTGGCGAATCTTTCCCTATCCTTCAAGAGGCTATTTTAAACTCGGAGTCTCCCCTTAGAATCCATTTACCTTGTGGTTTCTCCTGAGCGTGTCGGAGGATTCGCTCGTCGCCGCCTTTGAGCGTAGGTTGAGCGCCACCCTGAACGCGCAGGTGGAGTACAGGTTGCAAAGTTTGGACGGCATCAGGGGAAGGTTCTTCCCCAAGGCGTACGTATTCTACGACGACGCCCACCTCCTGCCGGTGGCCACGATCCGATACCAGTATCTGGATACCGCCCGTCTGCGTCTGGAGGAGAGGGAGATGGATCTGGGTCTTCCGAACGTGTGGAGGGTCGGGTGGGGCTTCGTGTGGGATGCTCTGGACCTTCAGAGTGTGGCCGGATACTTGGCGTCCGAGCACGCGAAGAGATTCGTACGCTCCACGGCCGAGGCGGCCAAGAGCAACGCCCTCCTCAACTTCCGCAGGCTCCTGCGCGCGTACGTCCTCACCGACAGCATACTGGCGGTGATTGACTCGCTGGATGCGGGTATGCGGGAGATTGAGGCCGTCGCCGACTCCCTCCGGAGATTGGGTAGGCTTCCCCCGAAGGAGTACATCCTGCTCAGGATGAAGGGCCTGCGTCTGGAGGAGAGCCGAAGGATGGCCCTAAGGGAGAGGGAGCGACTCCGGGATACGCTGAAGGCCCTTCTGGGATTCGCCGTGGATGACGTGGAGGTATCCGATGAGCCTCTCGGCGAATGCGTGCCTTACGACTCAACCGCCCTCGTTGAAGCCCAGCGGTGGAGGTGGAGGGCCGCCTCCCTCTGGTGGATGCCCAAGCTCCTCATATTCGGCGAGCACTTCTACGGTCGTCCTACGAGCCTCTCGGGCTCATCGGGATTTGGGACCCTCTACGGCCTCAGGTTGGTCATGCTCTTTGACGAGACGGCCCGGCTCAAGGCGAGACGGGAGAGGGCCGCCCTTCTCGCCCTCCGCCCGGAGAGGCGCCCCGCCTCTCCCAAGAGGGCCGTTGAGGACACGGACGGGGAGCTTGTGGAGGAGGCGAGAAGACTCGTGGAGGAAGCCGAAAGAATGTTCCGGTTGGGCCGTCTGGACATCTTCAGCCTGTACTCCCTAAAGCGGGAGTACTACACCCTCCGCCTTGATGCCCTGCGGCGTAGAATTGAGAGGTTGAAGGACGAGACCTGCCCCGTGATGATGGGTCGCTAAAGCCTTATCCTACGGGTCCCCTTCAGGTACTCCACCGACGGACTGACCGAATAGCACAGCTCGGCGATGGGGCACATGAGACACTTGGGTTTGCGGGCGGCACATATCTTGTTGGCATGCTCCTTGAGGGCCAGGTAGAGCTCCTTGTGGGGAACCCCCTCTATGCTCTCAAAGTACTCGCTGATCATCTCCTCGGTGGCGTTGTTGCCGAGGATACCAAGACGCCTTATCACACGCTTTATGTGGGTATCCACGGGGAAGACGGGCATATCAAAGCTGAAGGCCAAGATGTAGCGCACGCTTCGGGAGGGTATCCCCTTTATCTGCTTGAGGACCTCTATGGCCTTCTTCGGCTCCAAATCCTTTATCCACGACAGGTCCCAGTTGTGCTCGGCCACGAACCTTAGAAACTGCTTGATGTAATTGGTCTTCTTATGCGAATACCCCGCCACCCTTATGGCGTCGGCCACCTTCCAATCCGGAGCCTTCAGCACATCCTCCCACGTCTTGAAGCGGGTTATGAGGTTCTCGTAGGCCTCATTCACGACCTTCTCGCTGGCGTTCTGGCCGGCCAGAATAAACTTGATTATGAGCTCTATCGGGTCCTTCGGCTCAAGCTCCTTCGGGTCCGGCGGAAACGTTTCTAACAAAATTTTGATAAAATCTCCAACTTCAACCTTCACGAGAAGGAATTATACGGCCGACATGCGTCCCCAATCTTCCCCCGTACAATACCCATCATGGACGGAGAGAAGGTCGCAAAGGTGCTGAAAGTCCTCGTGGACCTTGGAGCCGATGGCTTCACCGACTCCTTGGAGACCCTCATGAGCATAAATCCGGAGAGTTATCCCTCCTTCCATGCCCGGGTTCTGGAGGCCGTAAAGAGGGGAGAGTACAGGGTTGTTGATGTGGCGGAGTCGGAGGGGATAGTCTTCAAAGACACGGAGGGGAATACCTACTACGCCCTCGTGAATCTGGTACCCTACGAGAGGAAGCTCATATACACTTTTGAAGTTGATTCCCAGAAGTTCGCCCTCGTGCATCCGCTCTCCGCCCTCTCTCTCAGGGAGAGGTTGAGCGTTATGGATATAACCGACCCCGAAGATTACGAGAGGCGCCTTAAGGAGGCGGGTGGTGGCGAGGATTCGCTGCACGTGGAGGGATACTCCTACGACATATACACCCTGCTGGTGCCCCTGGTGGCCTTCAAGAATCCCGAGTACTTCTTTGAAAAATACACCCGGAAGCTGCGTAGGAGTATTGACAGTTTGCGCAATCTGGGCATGCGGGATATAAGGGTCATCACACTCTCCCGCTCCGAGCATAGGAATCTCCCCCGGCATCTCCCCAGCCTTGATTTTCTATCATCCGAGGTCCTCGCATTCACCGGCATAACCTACATCAAGGGGTATCCGTTCGCATCCTTCTTTGCCCTCTCGTGGGCGAGGGCCGCGGCCACATACGAGATGCTCAAGGGCCACACCCAGAACTTGGACGAGATACACATCTTCCAAGGGCCGGAGACGGAGGGTGAGGAGCGGAGCGCGGGGAGGTTCCACAGGCCCGAGAGCGTCCCCAAACCCGTACCCTACAGGGAGATAGCCCGATTCTACAACGCCGAGCTCTTGGACTACGAGTACGATGGGAAACCTCTGGGAAGATGGAAGGAGGAGGATCCCACCCTCTACGGCGAGGCCATAAAGACCTTCGCGCACGTTGAGGCCCAGCTCAAGAGGTGGAAGTCCGTAGCCTTCCCCCACACCACCATAGTAGGGAGGTACCTGTGAAGGTCCATAGCACGGCCATTCTGGAGGGGAACGTCAGACTGGATGAGGGGGTGGAGATAGGACCCTACGCGTACATCAGCGGGGACGTGTCGGTGGGTAGGGATACGAAGATAGGAGCCTACGTGCGGATAGAGGGGCGGGTGCGCATAGGGGCGAAGAATCGCATACACCACTCCGTCTCCATAGGGCAACCCCCGCAGGACTTGGGATACTCCGGGGAGGATACGGAGGTGCTCGTGGGGGACGGGAACGTGATAAGGGAATTCGTCACCATCCACAGGGCGACGGGAGAGGGTGCCCGGACCGTCGTGGGGAACGGAAACTATCTGATGGCCTACGTGCATATAGCCCACAACTGCGTCGTCGGAGACGGCATCGTCATAGCGAACGCCGCGCAGCTGGCCGGCCACGTCATCGTTGAAGACCGGGCCTTCGTGTCGGGCGTTCTGGGGATACATCAGTGGGCGAGGGTGGGCAAGTTGGCCATGGTCGGAGGGATGACCCGTCTCAATCGGGATGCTCCCCCCTTCTTCATGACGGTGGGGTACGACCCCGTCGTCGTGGGGCTGAATCTGGTGGGTCTCCGCAGGGCCGGATTCTCAAGGGAGGAGATAGCCGTCCTGAAGGAGGCTTACGACACCATATACCGCAGCAACCTGCCTCTGGAGGAGGCTCTTGGAAGACTCGCCGAGAAATTCCCGGAGGACCCGAACGTGCGTCATCTGATAGAGTTCTTTAAAAGCTCCCGGCGTGGGGTGATACTCAAGTCCCCTCTTCGGGAGTAGATGGGCGACCTACCGCCGTAGAATACCCCCTATGGCGGAACTCTGGAAGTTGGGTGTGATGTTGATAGTTGCCCTTCTGGTGGCTTACGGGGGCATACTGGTGTCCCTGGTCTTAGGCCCCCGGCGCCCCAGTAAGACCAAAAACTACCCCTACGAGTCAGGTATCCAGATAAAGGGGGACGCCCACGGGAAGGTGGCGATAAAGTACTTCCTGGTCGCCCTCCTATTCTTGGTGTTTGACGTTGAGGTCGCCGTCCTAGTCCCCTGGGCGGTTCAGGTGGGCAACTTGAAGGTTGTGGCGGCTTTGGAGGGAGGATTCTTCCTCCTCATCCTCCTGGTGGCCTACCTGTACGCTCTGGGCAAGGGGGCCATAGGGTGGTTGGATTAGTCCTCCCCTCTGAGCCGACGTAGGGCCTCGTAGAGGCCCCTCAAGAGGTCGTAGTGGGTAAAGTCCCGGCGGTTTTCCGCCGTATCCCAGAAAGGTTGTAAGGTCCTGTAGCCGTGCTTCTCGTACGTGAAGGCTTGAAACAGTAGCTCCAACTTGTCGGCCGCCCTGACGACCTTGGCCTCCGGAGAGCTTCTCCTCTCAAACTCCTCGTAGAGGGCCAGCACCCTCTTCCCCACGCGTCCTATGGGCGATATCACCTCCTCGTAGGCTCTCCTCTCCGCCTCGTCAAGGACCTCCCTCTCTATGTATCTGCGGGCCTCAAGGTGTATGTCCCCTATGCGGCTCTCACCCAACTCGTGGAAGACGGCTATGGCCAGAGCCTTGAAGGGGTCAATATCCTCCCCCATATCGCGCAGGATTGAGGCGATGACGAAGGAGAGTACGGCCACGGCGAAGGTGTGGTCCGCCACGCTCTCGGGCTCCTTAACGCCGTAGTACCACCATCCGGAGCGGGGTATGAGCTTGAGCCTACCCGCATCCTCCATGAACTTCCAGATGAGATAGGCCACCACCCTATCCTCGTCGCATCCCACCTTACCGACCGCCTCCCTCACGGCGGTCTCATCCACCCCCAAGCGAGCGGCCAGATCCTCAACGGGACATCCCATCAGCTGGGATCTATCTCAAACATCACCTTCATCGCCCGCCCTTGGAAGATCACGTTGAAGGCCTCCTCGTACTCCTCCAGAGTGACCCTGTGGGTTATCAGGGGGGAGAGGTCCACCTTGCCACTCTCAAGCAGGGCGGTGGTCACCACCCACGTGGAGAACATCTTCCTTCCGACTATGCCGTAGAGGGTGAGATTCTTCATTATTACGTCGTTCATGGGGACGTCTATCCGATTCTTCCCGTATATCCCGAGGAGGCCGACCCATCCGCCGTTGGTTATAAGATCAAGTCCCTGATTCAGGGCGTTGGGATTTCCCGACATCTCAAGGACCACATCCACGCCGTTCCCGCCGGTCTCCTCCATGACCACCGTACGCACGTCGTCTATCTCCGGATTGAGGACTATATCCGCCCCCATCTTCCGGGCGATCCGGAGGCGGAAGTCGTTTATGTCGGTGGCTATGACCTTTCGGGCTCCCGCCGCCTTGGCGACGGCCACAGCCATGGCCCCTATGGGCCCCGTGCCGACGACCAAGACGTTCTTCCCCGTTATCTCATCCGATAGGACGGTATGGACGGCGTTGCCCATGGGCTCCATCAGGGGCACCCAATCTCTGGGTATGGTGTCGGGAACCTTCCAAGCGTTCTCCGCCGGTATCACCATGTACTCGGCGAAGGCACCATCAACGTGAAATCCGAGGATCTTGCTGTTCCTGCACACGTGGGGTTTGCCTATCTTGCACTGATAGCAGTGGCCGCAGGCGATGTGGGTCTCCACGCCCACGTAATCCCCCACCTTCAATCCCTTTACGCCCGGGCCGAGCTCAACTATCTCACCGGCGGATTCGTGGCCAATTATCCTCGGAAGTTTGGTGAGGGAGGATTGGGCGAACTCGTCCCACTTGTAGATATGTACGTCGCTCCCACATATGGAAGCGTACTTGACCTTAACGAGGACCTCTCCGGGTCCGGGCTTGGGAACCTCGGCCTCTATCAGCTGGAGGCCGGGTCCCGGCTTACTCTTTGCTACGGCCTTCATCTTCATGACTCACCAGGGTTTAAAGTCTTCCTTCCTTATTCCCGACACTCTGCGTGCGAAGGCAACGATCAGCCTTACGGCACTCTCCACATCCCTAAGGTCCACGGTCTCCGACGGGGAGTGCAGATAGCGGCACGGTATGGATATGAGAGCCGTCGGTATCCCCTCGCGGGTTATCTGGATCAGGTTGGCGTCGGTGGGGGTTCCGCGGGATATGGCCTCTATCTGGACGTCTATACCCTCATCCTCGGCTATCTCCCTCAGGAGGTTGAATATCACGGGGTTGATGTTGGGGCCTATGGCGAGGACCGGCCCCTTACCGAGGGCGATGTCCCCTATCTGATGCTTGGGAACGCCGGGATAATCGGTTGATACCGTCACATCAACTGCTATGGCTATGTCGGGATTGACGGCGAAGGCCGAGGTACGGGCTCCACGAAGGCCTATCTCCTCCTGAACCGTGGCCACGGCCACCATACGGGTATCCGCCGGCTCCTTGGCATACATCCGTAGAGCCTCCAGAACGACGAAGGCCCCTATGCGGTCGTCCAAGGCCCTTGAGACAAGACGCTCCTGCGTGAGCATCTCCCCGTCCCAGTCAAGGACTCCGTAGGCCCCTATGTCCAACCTCTTGAGGATCTCGTCCTTGCTCAAGCCGAAATCTACGAAGAGCTCCTCAATCTTTACGGCCCTCTCCCTCTCCTCCGGACGGAGTACGTGTATGGGTTTGCGACCCACTACCCCCTTCAGTACATCCCCATCCTTGGTCAGAAATCTGACCCTCTGTCCCACCAGCACCTGCGGGTCCCATCCACCCACCGGAGCCAAATACACGAAACCGTTCTCATCCACGTAGCGCACCATCAATCCTATCTCGTCTATGTGGCCGGCGAGCATGAGGATGGGGGAGCCTTTACCGACCTCGGCGTAGGCGTTTCCGTGGGTGTCCGTATAGACCTTGGCGAACTTCTTCGCCTCCTCCTGCCAAAGGCGTGAAGCATTCCTCTCGTTTCCGGAAGGTCCGATCTGTGAGAGAAGTTTGAGGAGAAAGTCTCTGTTTATACCGTACTCCATAGGTGGGGATTATACGGACGAAGGCGGCCCCACAGCGGCCTATAGCCTAAAAATAACGGGTTATTCCCCCACCGTAAGCCGTATCTCCCTCTCCACGCGGTCAACCACCCCCCTGTTCCTCTCGTAGAACTCCCTCGCCCTCCTTCCCACCTCAACGGCCACATCCGGGGACAGGATCAAGCCGGTCAGGATCTGGGCCAGCTCCTCGTAGGTGCGCACCACCAGAACGGCACCCTCCCGCACCATCTCCCGGACGTACGGCTGGCGATGGAAGTGGGGGCCGCTGACGATGGGCCTTCCCCAGAAGGCCGGCTCTATGAAGGAGTGTCCCCCGTAGGGTCTCAACGTACCCCCGACGAACACCACCGAAGCCCACCTGTACAGGCTCCAGAGATCCCCGATGGTATCTATCACCAGGGCGTCCGTATCGTCCGGGTCCGTGAGGTAGGAGACGGAGAATCCCTGACGGCGGAAGGCGGACGAGAGGGCCCCCACGTTCTCCAGATGTCTCGGCGCCACCATGAATTTAACGTTGAGGACACTCCGACGGATGAGTCTGGCGGCCTCGGCCACGTCCCCTATCTCCTTTCCCCTGACGTTGGCGAATAGGATGGCCCCCTCCGGTCTAAAGGGTCTTAGGGGCAGGGTCTTGAGGGGTCGCTCAACCGAATCAAACTTCAGGTTGCCCACGACCCTAACATCCCTCGCTCCCAGCTCGCGGAACCTCCGGGCATCCTCATCGCTCTGGGCGAGGACGAGGTCTATGGAAGAGACGGTGCGTCTAAAGAGCGGAACCCTTGAGTACCATCGGAAACTCCTCTCACCCATGGTGGCATTGACCACGATTATGGGTATGCCCCGCGAGTGGGCCGCATGTATAAGGTTGGGCCAGATCTCCGTCTCAACGATCACGAGGCCTCGCTTGCCTTCAAGGAGGCGCCCAACGCAGCGGGGGGAGTCGTAGGGGAACCTCACCGCCCTCAATCCCAGAGAGCGGGCGTAGTCGTACCCGTGGGACGTGAAGACCGAGAGGAGGGCCCCCCGGAATCTCCCTATCAGCGGGTAGGCCGCATTCACCTCGCCCACCGATGAGGCGTGGAAAAGCAGGTCCCCCTCCGCCTTCGGGCACCGGACGGGGAGTAGGGAGGTTAGGAATCTGTAGGCCCCGTAAAGCACCTCCTACCTCACGATGAAGGCTTTGACCTCGGCACCTGATCTGGCGTAGTACATACCCGACGGCAGGCGTAGGCGCACCTTATCTTTCCCGTACCCCACGAGCCTTCCGTCGGAGGAATACACCCTGACGGTACGGTCCCCGGTGGTACCCGATATCTCAACTACTCTTCCCCTTACCCGGATGACCATATCCCTTCCGACCGGCGTGCTCTCCTCCACGCCGAGGGTGGGATCATAGAGGACGGTACTCTGATCCAAGACCCAGTTGTCGGGATCCCAGACTATGCTATCGGGCTCGTCGGGAAGTTCCACCCAGAAGTGCTGCACGTCCAAGCTGTCCCATATGACCACGGTCGTGTCCCCCGAGGGCATTAGGATCCGCACCTCTATGGGCATCTTGAAGGTGGGGGCTCCGACCGGCTGTGTCTGCTCAACCTGAAGCAGAAGCCTCCAAGTTCCCCCATCGTCAAACCTGTTCCAGCGCACGTTATAGACGGGCCATCCGGGCTCATACACCCACTGGTTGAAGAACCAGTCCAGATCCCTCCCCGTGTAGGTCTCAACCGCATCTACGAAGTCGGACGTCAGGGCGTAGGAGCCCTCGTACCTATCCCTGTAGTATCGCAACGCGCCGAAGAAGAGGGAGGTGTCCTTGTCCAAGATGTAGCGGAGCATGTGTAGGACGGCCGCCCCCTTCTGGTAGGTATAAACCGAGAAGATATCCCACAGGCCCGGGCCGGGGTTATACACGGGGTTTCCGGGGTTGGTGCCGTACGTGAATAGACCCCCCTCAATCCTGTAGGTGTAATAGTCCCTGTAGGCCGAATCTCCGCCCAAGGCCTCATACCATAGGATCTCCGAGTATGTGGCGAAACCCTCGTTGAGCCATATGTCCTTGAAAGTACCGCAGGTTATGGCATCCCCCCACCACTGGTGGGCCAGCTCGTGGGCCTGAACCCAATCGCTGTAGTATCCTCCGAAGAAGGAGTTCGTCTGATCCTCCATGGCCCATCCCCCGGGTAGGACCGCACTCTCCTCGTACTTCTCATCGGCGAAGGGATACACTCCGAACCTGTCGGAGAAAACCGTGAGCATATACACCAGAGAGTCCCCCCACAAGGCCGGATCAGAAGCCAGAACCCAAGACCTGACCGGCATACTTATGGCGCCGTAATTCCACGTCCATTCGTTGGCCACGAGGTCCCTTATGGCGAAGGTTATGAGATAGGGGGCTATCGGATGGGAATGGACGTAATGCCACGTCCTCAGGCCCCCAGAGCGGACCGTATCCACCAGCACCCCGTTGGCCACGACCTCAAGGCTGCTGTCCGCCGTGATGTAGAATTCCACACCCTCATCGGCCTTCTCCCACGGTTGATCGTAGGAAGGGAGCCACAGCCTGACACCGTAAGGCTCGTTGTCCGCATAAACCCAATCGGACGCGGCTATGACCATCCCGTTTCCAAATGAGGTTGAGGATGAGGCCGGGGGAAGCCCGTGATAGAAGACGTCTATGATCGCCGTATCCCCCACCTCAAGGGGGGCGGGAGGATATACGATGAGGCTTCGGGCCGTATCCGTCCCCGACCACACGTACGTGGCCGGAGCACCTTCGTACTTGATGCTATCAACGTCGGCCCAACCGAAGTAAAGCCTGATGCTATCCGTCGCGGACCTCGCCCTTATCTTCACCGAGACGTGGGCCCACTGGACGAGGGAATCCCATATCCCCATACGGATTATGTACTTCCTTACGTCGTAAGGGGTAAGGACCACGTCGGGCCAATCGTAGAGCTCGTAGGTTGCCTCCAAACCTCTCCCCTCAAGCATCCACATCCGCAAGGTATCGTCCTCCGCATTCACCCCTCCCCAAGGACCGTAAGCCGCTAAGATCAACATGATAGGCTATTTTACCGCCGCACGGTTCCCATCGCCACATCGCCGCGACCGCCCGTTGCCGAACTCGCGACAAAATCGGCTCTCAAACGGCCGGAATCCCCCTTAAAATTGTTTGGCATGACTCCGAAAGAGGCGGAGACGGTGTTAAGGATCATGGCGAAGGCGGATGGAGGCTGCGAGACGTGCGCGAGGGAGCTTTTCGCGAAGTTCGCCGAGGAATACCCCGAGCACCGGGAGCTCGCGAGAAGTCTCTTCAAGGAGATATTCAACGTGGATATGGACGATAACGGTTCGGGAACCCAGAGGGGCTCCATGTACGACTTTGATGAATAGAAGTGTATGGCAACTTGGCCATTCTCCCCCCACTTCAACCTTAGAATTTACCCATGTTGGGGGTGCTGGTATCGGCATATTGGACGTTCATTTACAGGTACGGCGCGGCGGGTACGGAGGTACCCTACACCGTGGTGCGTATGTGGAACGGATACGTGGTCTTCGGTCATACCAGTTCATTCTCCGGTGGAGGTCTGGGCGATGGAGACTTCTTCATGTTCAAGACCGACACTTTCGGGAATCTGATATGGGAGAAGGTGTATGGTAGGAAACTCAGCAGCGGCACCCAGAGGGAGGACCATGCCACTTGGATGATCCGCACGTCCGACGGGGGGTTCGTCATGATAGGCTATACGGGTCTCACCCCCTATCCCTCCGACACGCACCATCTGTTCGTCGTCAAGACGGACGCTTGGGGCAACGTCCAGTGGGCCAAGCGCATAGGCTCCAGCCCCATATACGCGTACGAGACCGACAAACCTTGGGACGTGATAGAGGACCCCAACGATGGGAGCCTTGTCATCGTCGGGCAAACCGACGCCACGAGCGGTGATCCGGCCGTACCCGGCGATTACGATGCCTTCGTTCTAAAGTTGGCCTCCGACGGCTCGGCCATTGACTGGCAGGTGAGGTTGGGACGCTTCATGTTCGGGACGGACACGGTGCTAGCCCAGCTGCTGTTTGACGTGGAGGCTGACCCTTCAGGCAACTACCTGATAGCCGGTCGGGTGGAGGATAGCGTCAGGAGCTACACGTCCGGGGACCCGGAGGATTGGGACGTCTATATCGTGAAGATCTCACCCGCCGGCGATACCATATGGACGAGGAGGTACAGGGGGCAATCATCCTACTACTTCGTGTCGGGCAACAGGGAGAGCGCCATAGGCCTGACCGTACTACCCTCCGGCAACCTGATAGTGGGAGGATACTCCAACACGTGGGAATCTCCCGCCAACGACCCCTCCTACAGGGACATACTCCTCATGAAGGTGAGGGGAAGCGACGGGGCGGTTGAGTGGGCTCGGATCGTTCAGAGTCCCGGGACGTTGGACCGTGTCAGGAACCTTTACTACGACAACGGCTACGTGTATGTGGCGGGGGAGATGAGCGGCGATGCCGTCCTAATAAAGATGGACACCTCCGGAAATCTCGTCTGGGCGAAGAAGTTCTCCACGACCAATTACGATGTGGGCCGCTACGCCATAACCTCCTCCGTGGATAACCTTCTGCACGTCGTCTTCTTGGCCTCGTCCGGGGGGGACGCGTATCTGATGCAGCTTGACGGTGAGGGCAACTACCTTCGCCCCGCGATATGCGGCTCCATAACGAGCCTTCCCCTGAACCTCCAGAGCGTGAGCATGTACGCCCTACCCACCCGCGACAGCCTGTACGCCCTAACGTTCGCCGTCAGGTCCGCCCTGACGGCCACCGGGAGCGGCATAGTGGCGGATACCGTGTGTCCTCTCGGCGAGAACTTTGACCTCGCCGTCGGGGAGATGGGCACGTGCCCGCACGTCCTCGTCGGCGCCTTCCGCGATGGACTTCGGGTCAGGGCTGCCCTCCCCGGCACCTACACCTTCACGGTTATGGACGTCTCGGGTAGGGTCGTGGGTCGCGTGAGTCTCCACCTGACGCAGGGCTCCCACGTCGTGCGCCTTCCCCTCAGGGGAGGTGTGAAGTTCGTGGAGGTTGAGAGGGACGGGAGGAGGATGGGCACCTTCAAGGTGATAGTGAGGTAGCGCCCGTGCGCATCAAGGTTAAGAAGGTGCATCCTCGGGCCCTGCTTCCCACCAAGGCCTATCCGGGGGATCTCGGGTACGACCTGTACGCCCTTGAGAGGGTGGTACTCAAACCTCTGCGGCCGGTCGCGGTCAGGACGGGGGTGGCCGTGGAGCTTCCGGACGGATGGGGCGCTCTGGTGAAGGACCGCTCCTCCTTGGCCCTGAAGGGGATACACGCCCTCGGAGGCGTGATAGATAACGGCTACAGAGGGGAGATAAGGGTCATTCTGGTGGCCCTGGCGGAGGAGGTCGTCCTTGAGGCGGGTAGCAAGATAGCCCAGCTGGTACCCGTGCGCACCACCGACTGGGAGATAGTGGAGGTGGAGGAGCTCTCCGACTCCCACAGGGGAGAGAGGGGATTCGGAAGCTCGGGAACCTAAAACATCAGGAGGTTGTCGCAGAGAACCCCCTCCCCCAAGGCCTCGTGGGATGAGAAGAGTATTGAAGATAGGCCGAGGGGATGTCTGTAGGTGAGGAAGAGGCCGAATGCGTTGCCGGAGACCCTATACATCCCTCCGAAGACGAAACTTCCGAAGTCCAGATAGGGATAGAGGGCCACATCCACGTATATGGCCGGTCGGGACGTGGCGACGACCTTAACGCCAGCATCATCCCTCCTCAACTCCATCTCCATGGCCATCAGGGGAGTCTCAAGGTAGCCGCCGGAGAGGCGGAGCGATAGACCCTCCACCCTGCCCTCGGCCGACACGAGGAGGCCGGCGTAGGACCACGCCTCCGACCCGACGCCGTATCGGCCGTATCCGGCAGAAAGTCCCAGATTCCACAGCCTCAGAGCCAGATAACCGACGTAATCGTTGAAGAGGCTATCAAGCGTTCCGTAATATCTGAAACCCAGAGCCACGGAGTGCATGGAGAATGAGATGTGGCTCTCAACCACCTCGCCGAACATCCTACCGCCCCCAAACCGGAGGGTCGGCAGGTCAGACACCTTGACGGCGAACAGCAGGTTATCCCCACCGAGGGGATAGGTGCCCCGCAGGTCCGACACAAAAGCTATCAAAGCCCACGGCACACCAGAACGTTATTCACCGTCTGCATCAGAAACTCTTGGATGGCAAGGCCTATCCTGTTGGGCTCGGAGCCGAAAACGACGAGATCCATATCGTTCTTGGCCGACCAGTGGGCGAGCTCCATGGGAACGTCCCCATCCAGAACTACGGGTACCGTCTCCACCCCCGGGACCGACTTGGACAGCTCCATCTCAATCTCAAACTTGAGCTCGGCCTTCAGGTCCTCGGGGATGAGACCGTAGAAGTGGCTGTCTATCACGTGAATGCGGTAGAGGGTGGCGCCGAAGCTCTTGGCCATGGCGGAGGCTATGAGCAGGGCCTTCTTGTCGGTGGGCTTGAAGCTGTGCGTGACGGCTATGCGTTTGGGAGGTGAGAATTCGGAATTGACGAGCAGGACGTTCTTGGAAGATTTGCGTATCACTCCGAGGGCCGTACTCCCTATGGGGATCCGGGACTTCCCGGCCCCCCGAAAGCCCATGACGATCAGCGAAGCCCTCCTGTCCTCGGCGAACCGCGCTATGGTCTCGTCGGGTATCCCTTCCAGCTCATGGACCCTGCTCCCGTCCCTTCCGAATCTGCGGCTCATGCTCTGGAACATCTCCGTCTTCGCCCGGTTTATGTTGTCCAGAAACTGCCGGTTCCATCCGAGAACGGTCATGTATATGTCGGGGAACTTGGGGAATACCCCCACGTAATCCACCGCATCCCCCAAGGTCCGGGCCAACCCTTCGGCCCAGCTCTTCACGTACCTGCTACTCTCGGAGAGGTCCACGGCTCCCACTATCCTGTGAAATACTCGCAAGGCTCATCCCTCCTTTTTGGTGATTATGTCTATGCCCGGAAGTGTCCTACCGGCCAAGAACTCCAAGGCGGCACCCCCGCCGGTTGATACGAAGTGGAACTCCTCGTAAGGTATGCGGAACTTGGAGAGGGCCGCCACCGTATCCCCACCGCCGACCACCACCTTCTTCCCATCCTCCTTGAATCCGGTTAGGAATATGGCCAGGAGCTTGGTCCCACACTCAAAGTCCTCGCACTCAAAGAGTCCCAGAGGACCGTTCCAGAAGACCATGCGCGCCCGCTTCAGGATGTCACGGTAGGTCTTTATCGTCTCCCAACCTATGTCGTAGCCTATGAGTCCGTCGGGTATGTTCTCGTCCTCGGTATCCTTCACTTCGTACCCCTCGCCGCACTTCTCAACCTTGGCCGTGGCGCACACGTGGTCCTTCGGAAGAACCACCTTATCCCCATACTTCCCGAGGAAATCCTTGGCCCAACTCAGATGCTCCTCATCCACGAGGGAGTCTCCGACGCTCACGCCTTTGGCCTTGAGGAAGGTGTAGGCCATGGCCCCTCCTATGAGGATCCGGTCCGCCTTCTGAACGAGCGCCTCCAGAACGGGTATCTTGTCCTTTATCTTGGCCCCGCCGAAGAGGACGTGGAAGGGCTCCTCCGGATTATCCCGGACCTCGGAGAGCTTCTCCACCTCCTCGGCCAGAAGTAGGCCGGCGTACCGCTTGGCGTAGAATCGGGCTATGGCGGAGACGGAGGCGTTCCTACGGTGGGAGACGCCGAAGGCGTCATTTACGTACTCGTCGCCGAATCGGCTTAAGGCCTTGGCGAATTCGGGGTCGTCATCCTTCTCCCCCTTCCAGAAGCGGAGATTCTCCAAGAGTACGACACGCCTGTCCTCGGGAGCGGTACCATTCAGAACGTCCTCAACGAAACCCACCTCCTCCGACAGCCTCTCGGAAAGGTATCGGACGATGGGCCTCAGGGACAGGGACTCGTCCCGGCCCTTCGGACGTCCGGAATGCGAAGCGAGGACCACCTGCTTCGCCCCCGCCTCCAAAAGGAATCTGATAGTGGGGAGTGTGCGGTCAATCCGGTATGTGTCCTGAATCTCCCCTCCCTTCACAACGTTGTAATCAACCCTCACGAAGACCCTCTTCCCGCCGAATGCCTCCGGTTCATCCTTGACGGTCAAAAGTTTCATAGTGGTCTATTTTATCCCCGAGGGATGCTCGGCTTCAAGCGTGGGCCTCGGCCCAATTGCGGCCCGTCCCCACATCCACCTTAACGGGCACATCCAACTCCACGGCCGACTCCATAGTCTCCTTGACCGCCTCCAGGAGCTCCCGCGCCTCATCCTCCGCCATCTCCAGAAGGAGCTCGTCATGCACCTGCAGGAGCATGCGGCTCCGCCTCTCGGCCAACAGGTCGTAAATCTTCAGCATGGCCACCTTGATTATATCCGCGGCGGAGCCCTGAACGGGCGTATTTATGGCTATCCTGCGCCAAACGTCGCTGACGGTGGGGTCGGTGTATATGTACCGGCGTCTCCCGAATATGGTCTCAACGTATCCCCTCTCGCGGGCGAGATTTAGCACTCGCTCCTGCCACTCCTTAACCCTCGGGAAGCGCTCGTAATACCGCTCTATCATCTTCGCCGCCTCCCCCACATCAACGCCTATGGCTTTGGCCAGACCGTAGGGGCTTATTCCGTAGATGATGCCGAAATTCACCGCCTTGGCTACCCGTCTCATCTCGGGGGTTATCTCCCCCTCCCCGAAGAGGGCTCGGGCCGTCTCGGCGTGTATGTCGCCGTCCTCGTAGAATATGCGGCGGAGACTCTCATCCCCCGACAGGTGGGCCAGAACCCGCAGCTCTATCTGGGAGTAGTCGTAGTCCGCGAACAGATATCCCTCCTCCGGGATGAAGGCCCTGCGAATCTTCCTGCCCCACTCCCCCCTCGCGGGGACGTTCTGTAGGTTCGGATTGTAGCATGAGAGTCGCCCCGTCGCCGTGGTCGTCTGGGAGAAGGTGGGATGTATCCTCCCGTCATCGCCCACGTACTTCAAAAGCCCCTGAACGTACGTGCTCTTCATCTTGAAGAGCTCCCGATAGGATAGTATCAGGGCGGGAAGGGGATGCCTCTGGGCCAGCTGGGTGAGCACCTCAACGTCCGTTGAGTATCCGGTCTTGGTTCTCTTGATGGGGGGGAGTTTTAGGTCTTCAAACAGGACCTTCGCCAGCTGCTTCGGGGAGTTTATGTTGAACTTCCTGCCGGCTACCTCGTATATCCTCTCCTCGTACTCCCTGAGCTTCACCTCAAGCTCCTCCTCAAGTCGCCTAAGATAATCTACATCCACCTTCACGCCCACCTCCTCCATGTCGGCCAGAACCCGAGTCAAGGGGAGCTCAATCCTCTCATAGACCTCATGGAGACCCTCCCGCTTGAGCTCCGCGAGGATCTCGTCGGATACGAGGGCGGAGAGGTGGGCGGTCAGGGCCGCCTTGGGCTCCACCAGCTTCCAGCCCATGTACTTCAGGGCCATGAACTCCAGATCATGCCGGTTGTACCGGCTCTCATCCTCTATCTCCGGCTGGAGGAGATAGTCGGCCAAGCTCAGATCATCCAATCGCTCTCTCCCCCGGTATCCTCGGCGGTACATCCCCTTCAGGTCTATGGTGGCGGCCGCTCCGGGGACGCCGGATGCGGTGAAGAGATTCTCTCCGTCGCCGAGGTAGAATAGGGAGCCGTCGTATCCCACACCCTTCACGGGCTCCCCGGAGTGGGGGCGAGGGGTGGGAAGGTCCGGAGCGATGGCTATCTCCTTGAGGGCCGTGTAGAAGTCCAGTCTCCGGTATATGGCGACGAGGGCCCGTCTATCCGGAGGACGTATGCGAAGGTCCGAGAGACTGAAGAAGGGATGGAGGCGCAGCTCTATCAACTCCCTCATCCGCTCCAACTCCCCGCTCTCCAAGGCCTCACGCAGAAGCTTGGCTACCTTCGGGAATCTTCTCTCAACGTCCTTTAGATTGCGTAGGATATTCTCCAGCGAGCCGTAGGTGGCGAGGAGTTTCTTCGCCGTCTTCTCCCCTATGCCCCTGATGCCGGGGACGTTGTCGGTCCTATCCCCCACCAGAATGAGATAATCCGGTATCTGCTCGGGAAGGAGGCCGTACCTCTTCAGGACGGCGTCCCGGTCGTACATACGGTCGTCGGCCACGTTGTATAGGCGAACTCTATCGTCTATAAGGGCCATCATATCCTTGTCGCTCGTTATGAGGATCGCCGCCAACCCTTCCCTCTTCGCCAGGAGCGCGGCGGAGGCCACTATGTCGTCCGCCTCGTACCCCGGCTTAGCCACCGCCCTTAGGCCCCAAGCCTCGGAGAGCTCGGCTATCCAACCTATCTGGGGTATCAGCTCGTCGGGCGTTTCCGGACGTTGGGCCTTGTACTCCTTGAGGAGGCGATGGCGGAACGTGGGCTCCTTTGAGTCAAACCCCACCACCCCATGGGTCGGGTGGAAGCGCTTCAGAACGTCCCGCAGCAGGTTGTCAAAGTAGTAGATGGCCGACGTATTCTCGCCGAGATGGTTGCGGAGGGGCCTCCTCCGCATGGCGTGAAATCCCCTGTAGGCCACCGACTGGGCGTCTATGGCCACCAGAAGGCCCCTGTCCTTGGAGAAGAGGTCGGACACGGTGTATTTTACGGTGGAGGGGGCGGAAGCCCCCCCTTAGAATTCCACCCATGAACAGTTTTTGGAAGTGGTTTGCTCTGGTATTCGTCCTCTCACTTCTTTACTTCTATCCCGGATGGATTCCCGGAAATACATTCGTGATGACCGACTTCCTGACCTCCTCCTACCCCTTCTGGAAGCTGGCGGCCCAGCACTTCCCACCCCCCAAGTGGGAGCCTTTCGTCTTCGGCGGGTTGCCCTTCTGGGGGGCTCCCCACGCCGACAGTTTCTATCCGGTGAATCAGCTGTTGCGCATGCTGACCACCCCCGGCCATGCCGCCGCCCTCACCCTTTTCATACACTCTTTGATCGGATTCACATTCTCCTACCTGTACCTGCGGACCTTGGGCGTATCCAAGGAGTGGTCCGGCGCCCTCGGCGTCCTCTACGCCTTCGGCCTCTTCTGGACGAGCATGGTCTATAGCGGCCACATTGCCAAGATGGTGATAGCCGCGTACATACCCGCCGTCTTCTGGGCTCTGGAGGGGACGCTGCGGGGAAGCCTTCGGTACGCCGCCCTACTCGGTCTCTTCGGAGGGCTGATAATAGTGGCCCATCACGCCCAGATAGTCTATTACGTGGGGGTCGTGGCCATAATCTACGCTCTCTCCTATTTAACCGTGGAGGTGCGGAGGAAGAACTACCGTAAGGTCCTCAAGGTTCTGGCCCTCGGTCTCCTGGCCATCGCCATAGCCCTCATGATAGGGGCGCCCTTCCTCCTGCCCCAGTACGAGTACATAACGGGTTTCTCCGTGAGGGGAGAGACCAAGACCCTGTCCTTCTCAAAGACGTGGTCCCTTGACTGGGCCGACTTCGTATCCGTCTTCTTCGGCCTGTACTCGGGGGCCTTTGAGACCTACTGGGGGTCAAATCCCTTCAAGATCAACACCGAGTACCTCGGCGCGGTTCTGGTCCTATTCGCCATCGGTGGCGTTATAGTGGGGAGCGTGCGCCGTTGGAGGGTGGCCGCGCTGACCATATCGGCCGTCCTGCTGATGACCTTCATGACGGCGAAGGTCAATCCCCTCTTTCACCTGCTCCACGCCGTACTCCCGGGCCTCAAACTCTTCAGGGCCCAATCCATGGCGGCCATACCCTTGGGCTTCGTGGCTCTGGCCCTCTCCGGATTCGCCGTCCTCAACTGGGAGAAGTTCCGACGGATTCTGCCCAAGATAGTGGCCGGAGGGGCGGTCGTCGCCCTCCTGATACTCCTCCTCGGTCCCAACCTCGCCCTTAGGGCCGGCTCCTTTGCCTTCAATCCGAAGGTGGTGGAGGTCTTCAACGCCACTTCCGGCGACAGGCTCTTCGCCCTGCTGCGGACCCTCGGCATATGGCTGCTCATATGGGCGCTCGTGAAGAATCGGGATATAAAGCTGGGAACTCTGGCTCTGGCGGTGGCCCTGGTGGGGTACGGGGAGAGTTTCCTCCTGAAGGGGAACTTCATAAAGCCTCTGAACGAGAGGGAGCATTTCGCTCCGGACGACGTGGCGACGTACTTTTTGGAGCATCCGGGCATATATCGGATACTTGACTTCGGCTACCGTCCCGAGGATAACTATCTGGCCCTCTTCGGCGTTCATTTCGTCGGCGGGCACCACGGCCAGCAGATGAGATCCTATCAGGAGTATCTGGGATGTAGGTCCCTGATGTTCAACCCATTCAACTGCGAGAGGTTGGTGCGCCACTTCCCCATCCTTGACAGCATAAACAACCGGTACATCATCGCCCCCGTCGGGATGAGGGAGGCGGCCTTCCAAGAGGCCGAAAAGCGGAATGACCCGGTTCTCCGCGGGTTCGCCGAGTATCTGGCGAAGTATCGGGAGGTCTTCAACGACGGTCGCATCACCATCCTCTTCAATCCCGACCACTTTCCCCGCTTCTACGGAGAGTGTGGCGACAGCGTGGTCCCGGCCAAGGTCCTGAACTACGACTACGTGGGCGGATACTACAGGGCCGAGATAGACCTGCCGCGAGAGTGCAAATTCGTCCTCACGGAGAACTGGTACCCCCACTGGCACGCCTACGCCGACGGTCGGGAGGTACGGCTGGAGAGGTATAAGGGAACTTTCATGGCCTTCAACCTGCCCGCCGGAAAGCACGAGGTCGTTTTCCGCTACGACAGTCCTCTGGAGAATCTGTCCCTGCTCCTCTACGCTCTGGGCTTCGCCCTGGTGGTTGCCTTGGTGGGCATAGGAATTCGGGTAGATAGAAGATGAACCAGCTGGCCTTCCTATTCTTCGGCCTGTTCGTCCTCAGCATGTTCCTCTACCTGCTCTACCCGGAGAGGATACGTCTCTGGACCCTCTTGGGTTTAGCCTCCTTCTCGGCCGGATTGATGGGGGCCTTCCGATATCCCGACCCCTACGTGCTGGCGACTTTCGGCGTGGCTCTGGTGGGAGGGTTAATCGGATGGGTCATCTTCTCAAGGAGGAAGAGATGATAGAGGGTGTCAGGATAAAGCGGCTGAGGGTGATCCCCGACGATAGGGGAAGGTTGGCCGAGATCCTCCGCTCCGACGATGAGATATACGAGGGTTTCGGACAGGTGTATTTCACCACGGCCTACCCCGGCGTTGTCAAAGCTTGGCACGCCCACAGGCTCCAGACCGACTTCATAACGTGCGTGCATGGGATGATAAAGCTCGTCCTATACGACGACAGGCCCGACAGCCCCACCCGAGGGGAGATAAACGAATTCTACGTGGGCATTCACAATCCCATCCTCGTGAGGATACCGCCGTTGGTGTGGCACGGCTTCAAGAATGTGGGCGAGTACGAGGCCATAGTCATAAACGTCATAACCCGTCCCTACGACCACGAGTCCCCCGACGAGCTCAGGAGACCCGCCCACGGGGATATACCTTACGATTGGAGCCGTCGGGATCGTTAGGCGGCCTCACGGACCTCCTCGGCCTCCCACTCCCAGCTGGACACCGGCACGTCCTCCTCTATCCTTATGACCGATGCCGTTCCGAGCCAGAGGAGACCGAAGGTGGTCGTGGCGAGGGCCACGGCTAAGATCATCTGATTGAGGATGGAGCTTAGGATAACGACCGAGAGAAGGTAGGAGGCGAAGACCACCTCCAGCTTGGAGAGGACGAGATTCTTGCTTATCCCCCTGGTGAGGATCCTACCACCCTCCCCCGCCTTGGGTGTGCGCTCAAAGACCCCCCTGTCCCCGAATAGGCCTTCAAGGACGGCGTTGGTATTGTTGATGGCCAACCCTCCTATGAGGGCCATACCCAAGGGTATGGCGAGGAGTCCCCTCCAACTACCCTTGGCGGCGCTGTGGGCCACGCCGAAGGCGAGCCAAACGGCCAGAAGCGTCAGAACCGCCGAAGCCCCCATAACGAGGAAGAGGGTATCGTACCTGCCGCTGAATTTCACGTAAAGGACGGCCGGCAGCAGGAAGGTCAGAAGGAGACCCAAGGGGTACCCCACGTTCCCGAATGTCTGCATCAGAACCTCCGCCTTCCAAGATATGGGCCAGTCGGGGGATAGTAGGGTCCTCCAGTGCTTGCGGAGGACCTGCGCCCCTCCCTTCGCCCAGCGCTTCTGCTGGGCCTTGAAGGCCAAGACCGAATCAGGGAGCTCCGATGGAACGACCACGTCCGGAAGGTAGAGTATCCGGTACCCACGCCGGTACAGCCTTATGGACAGGTCGGAATCCTCCGTGAGCGTCTCACTCTCCCATCCTCCCACCCACTCAACCGCCGACCTCTTGAGGACGCCGGCCGTACCGTTGAAGGTGAGCCACAGGCCTAACCTGCTCCTGACGAACTGCTCAACGACGAAGTGGAGGTTGAGCATGAAGGCCTGCGCCCGGGTTAGCCAGCTGCTGTCCTCGTTCAGGAATCCCCACCTCGTCTGAACGCCGGCCAACTTCGCATCCTCCTCCAAGAAGGGAACGGTGCGGAGCAGGAAGTCCTCCGGAGGCACGAAGTCCGCGTCAAATATGGCGAAGTACTCCGCGTCGCTCAACTCCATACCGTGGGCCAGAGCGCCCGCCTTGAACCCCTCCCGCGAGCCTCTGCGGATGTGTCTTATGTTTATGCCAGTCCCCTTAAGCTCCTCAACAACGCGGGCCACCTTCAGGGGGGTCTCGTCGGTTGAATCGTCCAAGACCTGTATCTCAAGCTTCTCCTTGGGCCAGCGTACGCGAGCCGCCGCCCGTATCACCCGCTCCACCACGAAAGGCTCGTTATACACGGGCAGTTGGATGCAAACCTTGGGATATCTCCGCAGGGGTGGCCTCTTCAAGGACCACCTGTCGCGCAGGAGGAGGAAGGAGAGGATGTGAAACAGATATCGCAGGGACACGGCTCCGAAGAATCCCAAGAGCACCGCGTAGATGGTCAAAAGGAGGACGTCCCACTCCATTAGGGGCGAATTCTACGCCCGTTCCCCGACCTTAGAATTGGGAACTTGCTTAGGAGATTGAGCGTAAAGGATTATCTGATCTTCAAGGACGCCAAGATGGAGTTCGGACGGGGATTCAACATCCTCTCCGGAGAGACGGGAGCCGGAAAGTCGTTGGTCGTGGATGCCATATCCCTCCTCTTGGGCGGGAAGGTGGATTGGGAGGCCGTGAGGCGCAGGGCCTATTTGGAGCTGGTCTTGGAGGGGGACGAGGAGTTGGCCTCCCGCCTGATGGATCTCGGGATACCCTACGAGGGGGAGGTGGTGATAAGGCGCACCCTAAATCCCCAGACCCGCAGGTCCCGTCTATTTATCAACGACATGCAGGTATCCGCCCGCACCGTCGCCTCCCTCCTCTCGGATTACGTCTTCGTGGGAGAGCAATTCTCCCACAGGGACGTAGATGATCCCCTATTCCAGACGGAGGTCTTGGATAGGTTCGCTGGGATTGACCTGGGGGAGTACCCGACCCTATTTTCCAAGTATCGCCGGCTCAAGGGTATGCTCAAAGGCCTATCCGAGCGGCTTGAGGACCTGCGCTCAAGGGAGGATTACCTGCGGTTCCAGCTGGCGGAGCTGGAGAAGCTGAACCTGCGGGAGGGTGAGGAGGAGGAGCTTCTGGAGCGTAAGGAGGAGCTGGAGGAGATGGTACGAGCCAGAGAGTGGGCCGTCCGTTTCAGGGAGACGTACCCGGAGTTGAGCGACGGAATCACCCGCCTCCTCAAGGACGCACCCGATAGATTCCGCGAGGTATTGGAGGATGCCCTCTCCGGCCTTCGGGAGATCCTACTCTCGGTTGAGGGGGAGGATTACGCGGAGCTCATTGAGGAGTTGGACTCCATAAACGCTCGCCTCTACGAGATAGGCCGCCTCAAGAGGAAGTACAGGGCGGATTTCTCCGGCCTCATGGCCAAGATGGAGCATCTCCGCTCCGAGCTGGATGAGGTGGGGAAGTTGGAGAGGGAGGTGGCCCTGTTGGAGGCGGACCTGAAAGCGCTGGAGGCGGAGATGTACTCGGTGTGCGAGGTGATAAACGAGAGGAGGCGGGCGGCCTTGAGGCGATTTGAGGAGTATCTGTTGGAGAATCTCCGATCTCTCGGCTTTGAGTACGTGAATCCACGCGTATCACTCCGGGAGGGAGAGTTTCACCCGCGGGGGAACACCTACGCCGAGATAAGGCTAAGCACCGTCCCCGACGTCCCTCCCCATCGCATATCCAAACTGTCCGGAGGGGAGCTGGCCCGCGTGGCCCTCGTCCTCTTCTCAACGGGAGCCTCCCGATTTCGCACCCTCATACTGGACGAGATAGACGTGGGAGTCAGTCCCGCCATAGCCGACAGGATAGGCTCCATGCTCAAGCGTATATCCTCCCGCACCCAGATAGTGGCCATAACCCACCAGGCCTTCACCGCCCTGCACGGGGACACCCACTTCGTCGTACGCAGGGTATCCCCGACGGAGGCCCGGGTGGAGAGGCTCTCCGAGGAGGAGAGATGGGAGGAGTTGGCCCGGATGATGGGCGTCAAGGATGCGGAGGTACTCAAGGAGAGCTTGGCCCCCCGCCCCGAAGGGCGAGGGGTTCTGCTATCTGACGATGAACTTGGTGGTTGAGGTCCTTCCGGATGAAACGGCCTTGAGGAAATACACGCCGGTGGGGAGGGCGACCCGCACCTCCCTATCACCCGAAACGTGGAGCCTCTCGGAATGGACCACCCTCCCGGAGGGTGTGAAGATCCTCAGCAGGACCTCGCCCTCACCCGAAAGGATAATTCGCCCGTCCGTGTAGGTCCTTATGTTGGGAAAGCCGTAGGAGGGCTCATCGCGGCGAACGGACCCGTCAATCCGATAGACCTGCAGGCCCGCCGTGGCTCCGGCGACGTACGTCCTCTCGCCCTCCACCCACACGCTCCTCGGCCCGGAGGGGAGGGTGTAGTACTTCTCCAGCTGGGGAGACATCCACAGGGGGAAGCTCAGGGCCTCAAATCCGTACCCCTCGTTGGCGTGATATACCAGTCCGTCGGAGGATACGAAGACATCCCGGGAGTTCATGGGGAGGGCGTACCAGTACCCCAAGAGATTGGGACTCGTCGGGTCGCTTATATCCACGACGTCAAGGCCGGCGCTTCCGTAAGCGAGATAGGCAACTCCGTTGAGGACGTCCGGCCATATTGAGGAGACGGCATCTCCCCAAGAGTCGCTGAATTCTCCCACGTACGTGAAGGGGACCGTTGATACATCCACGATTATCATCCCATGGGAGGGGCCGTCCAATCCCACGTACGCCTTACCCCCCATCCCATCAACGGCCACGGATATGATCCGGCTGCCGTCCAGCGGAGCACCGTACCCCTCGTAGAAGGTGGGGTTAGTCGGGTCCCCTATATCCAAGGCTATCAGGCTGTCCCCATCGGCCACGAAGAGAAGACCGGAGGCGAAAAGGTACCCGCAGTCGCAGAGGACGTCGTGAGCGTACCCCGGCGTGTCGTACGTACCCACGAGCGCGGGGCTACTCTTGTCCGTGGCATCTATTATGGCCACACCGCCGTATCCAAGGGCCAGATAGACCGTATCATTCACCACGTTGAGGCCTTCGGCCTCGCCCATCACGTCCAAGCTCCCCACCAGGTCGGGCTGGCTCCCGGACACGTCAAATATGAGGAGGTCCGGCCCCCAGGCATCCTTCTCCGCCACGAAGGCATAATTCCCGCGCACTTCCACATCCTCCGCCCATCCGGGGGTGTCGTAGGTGTTCAGAAGGTCGGGGTCGCTCGCGGAGTTGATGGCGAAGATTCTAACATCGCCGCCGGTACCGGCGTAGAGCGTATCGCCTATGAGGTGCATGTTGGCCACATAGTCGCTGCCGGACACGGGAACGGGGCCATCGTAAAGTCGCACCATGGGACCGGACAGGTCATAGACGCTCATGTGGAAGGAGGAGGCGTAGGAGGGCTTGTAGAGGACGTAAGCCCTGTCGCCTTTAACCTCCAAGGAGAAGCGGGCTTCGGATAAAACCACGTTCCCACCTACCACCGCGTAATCCCGAATGCTCACACTCTCGGGGTCGGATATGTCAAACATCACCAGCAGAAGCTCCCCCTGATAGGTGATGTCGCTCCCGCACCCTACCAGCAGAAGCATGCGGTCCCCGCTTACGGCCACGTGCTGGGATGCGACGGGACTCGCGGGAAATCCCCCACAGAATCCCAGAGTATCCGCGGAGGGAGGGATGTAGTCCAGAGAATCAACGGGTGTGAAGTCCGGAAGCCTGTAAATCCTAAGGGTCCTATCCCGTATGCCGTTCCAATCGTACATGAAGTTGTACGCGTAGTTCCCGAAGATCTCCAAGGCGCCGATGCTCCGAACCGTATCCAGAACGTACAGACTTCTCAACGTCAGGGAGCCATCAATCGGATTCACGTAATATCCCCCCACGAGCGTATTCTCCGAGTTGGCATCCGAGGCGTACATATACACCGTATCCCCGGGATAGGCCCTCTTGAGGCTCAAGACCTCCATGGAGCCACCGCTCCCTATATTTACGGATGCCATCTTACCCGTGCTGCTCATATCGGCGGAGAATAGGGAGTCCGCTCCGCAACCGGTTATGACCATGCTACCCATTGATACCGTGTGGGCCCACCGGGATGGCACGTAATCTCCCCTCTCCAGAAGCAGGTGATTCGTGCCCGAAGATGTGGTCGTCAGGTTGAAGCAGCGTCTATTCACGAGGACTTCTTCCGTTCCGGTGGCGAGGACGCTCCGGGAGGGACCGTTGAGGACGATGAAGTAGGAGAGGTTGGCTATGGAATCAAGGGTTATGGAATCTACGAAGGCCACGCTTCCGCTCATTATGCGGAATCGGGCCACCCCCCTATCCCCCATAGCCATCAGGAGCTGCTCCCCGGATGTGCGAACGGAGTAGCCTGCCCCCGTCGTGGGAATCTTTTTGAAGCTCAAGTCCTCGGGTCCTACTCTGACCTTTATGAGGGCGCTATCCGGCTGGTCGCTAACTATCCAGAGGTATCCACCGCCGAATGCCATATCCCGGGCCACCAGTCCGTTGGGCAGTACGAGGGTCATACCCGAGTACGTACCCCCGCTCAAGATGTCGTAGGTGGATACCACGTAGTTTCCGGATGACGTGCGATTGAGGGCGTATAGGGTGAGGGATCCGTCCTTGAAGTTGGGCGAATAGTTGTAAATTTCAACGTCTCGGCTTTGTAGTCCCTCGTATATCCTGCGAATCAACGTGGGACCGGAGGCCCCATCCCTCAGGACCAATATACCGCTATCCCGGGCAGCCACGTATATGCGCCTCTCAAACTTGGCCAACGTGAGGGCGTAGGCTCCCGTGGGCATCGTATAACTTCCGATGAGGGATGGAGAGGCTGGAGTGGAGACGTCAAACGTATGCACGTGGCTCCCCGCGGCCACGTAAGCCCTTCCCTTCGGACTCACATACACGTACCTGAACTCCCCCGGAGCGTGGGCTACGGAGAGCCTCGCGGGGGACGATGGACTTCCTATCCTCCATATCTCCAAGCCTCCCCTGCCGGCCGCCACGTATAGGAGGCTGTCGGTCGCATCGTAATGGAGGCTCCAGACCACCCCCCTCGTGCGTATCTCGCCCAAGCGCGCGGACATGGAGGAGTCGGTAATGAATACTCCCCCTCCGGAGCCGACGAAGACGTACCCACGCACCGGGTCCCTGACCGCGACGTAGGAGGGTCCGAAGGGCCAGTTGGAGTGGAAGGAGGCGTTGAGGGAGTCAAATCCCGAGGTCAGTCGGGGTTCCCCGGCCACCGATGGATTCCCGATGGCCTTCATCGGCATTATAACTGTCGTTATCCAGAGCATACACGGGGATTCTACGAAGGCCCCCGGGCCCCAAACGGAGAGGTTCAACCTGAGGTGTTGAACATGCCACCGGCCGCCTCTCCCCCCTCCGTAGATTGGTCGCTCATGCTGAAGTTTGCGATCGCGGGAGCGTTGGGCATAGGGTATTACACGGGGATAAACGTCCCCGACGTGCGCGAGATGGCGAGCGTGGAGAATATAAGAGCGGTCTCCGCGGAGTACGTCCCGGTCTCCGAAGGGGATGGGAGGATGGCGAGGATGCTTCTAATGGGGGTGGTCGGGGCCGTCCTCGGGGGAGGTGCCGGATGCTGCTTTGATTTCCTAACGGGTTGCCTACCCGTAGGAACGTGCGCGGGAGCCTGCACCGGGGGAATCATAGGAGGGGCTGCGGGTTATCTCTATTGAGCATCCTCTCCTTTAGGAGGATGGCCCAAGGCTCATCCTCATCCCGCAGGAAGTTCCCCGCGCGTATGGTTATGCGAGCGTCCGTGGGCACGTAGCGGTACCTCCCCAGATAGGCCAGGGCCTGATACAGCCTGCGCTTGGGATTCTTCGCCCCCGGGAATACCACGTGGAGATTCGCCTCCAAAAACTCCCTTCCCAACAGGCGGAGGAAGGCCAGTGCTACCACCACCCTCTTGCTCCGGAATCTTATCTCCTTGACCCCGTCGTAGAGCCGCAACTTCCCCGAGAACGATAGATAGGGAAGGCCTTTCTTCCGGCGATTTACGTACCACCACAGAGCCCCCATGCCGGCCATCCGGTCGGGTACCGTGTAGTCCCTCCCCTCCCGGTACTTGAGGAGTAGGTCGTAGTGAGTCCTCAAAAATCCGCAGTCGTGGGGGATGGCGGAGGCGTCGGGTAGCGGTTTCTCCGTGAGGAAACTTAGGAAAATATCGCTCAGTATGGCGTTGTAGCGGCTTCCATACTTTTCGTAGGTATTCTTGAGCAGCTCCAAGGTGAAGGCATCCAACTCCACGAAGGCCCTGTACCTGCCGAGGGACATAACGACGGGCCTGTCCCCCTTCGCCAGCGCCCCGTTTATCAGGTCTCCGACCTTCCGCAGGTGCCGCTCAAACTCCCCTGACGTTATCCCGCCGATGAAGGAGAGGGTCGCCATTAGGAACTCGGACAGGCCGTAATCTCGGCGCAGGCTCTCCAAATTCGTCGGAAGGCCCATGTATATGAGAGCCCTATTCACTATAAGGTCCAGTATGAAATCTCTGTACTCCCTCCCGTAGGCTTTGACCTTGTAGTTGCTTCCCTTCAACCTGCCTGCTATGATGAGAGATACATCCGGACGTCCGTAATAGGAGGCGACTATATCGGCGGTTATGAGGAGGTTATTCGCCTTCCGAAGGCTACGCCGCAGGGCCACCGAGTCGCACATCTCGTGGTTTATGTATGCCTCCGTCTGAACGAAGTAGTCCGGATCATCCCCCCGCTCCTTCCAGAGCTCTATGTAGTACCGCTGAAGTTTAACGTCCCCCACGGAGCCCAAAGCCTCCACGACGTCGGCCACCGTGCGTTTGGAAAATCGGGCGCGAAGTCTCCTCTCCGCCTCACGGTAGGCCCTATACACCTCGTTATCCTTGAGGAGTTCTTCAATATCGGATCTCACCTTCGGCATTATAAGGGAGGCCGCGCGGAATGGGGTGTTCCATTGCAACCTTCCAACCACCTTAGAATTGAAAGAGGGGGTCGTCTATGAGACCGGTCAGAAAGAAGAAGCAGAAATCCGTAGAGGATCTGCAGAGGATACAACTAAACGAAGAGCTGATAACCGCCCTTGAGATGGCCTTCCGTAGAGCCATGGGACTGGAGGAGGGAGAGACTTTAAAAGGTCTTTTTGATAATCTCGGCAACAAGATAGACGGCCTCAGCGAGAAGATAGATGACCTCGGCGAGAATCTCGGCAACAAGATAGACAATCTCGGTGCCAAGATAGACGGCCTCAGCGAAAAGATAGATGACCTCGGTGATAATCTCGGCACCAAGATAGACAATCTCGGTACCAAGATAGACGGCCTCAGCGAAAAGATAGATGACCTCGGTGAGAATCTCGGCACCAAGATAGACAATCTC
>JAADDJ010000017.1 GCA_013153965.1 Thermotogae bacterium | reverse complement strand
GGACTATACCCCCGATGAGCTGGACGTCGTAGTATATCATCTCCCACCGGGTCTTTATGCCCCGCACCTCGTACTCGTAGCCCTTCTCCGTGAGGAGCTTAGTGGCGTACTTGGCCACGGCGAAGGCTTCCGGAAGGAGCTCCTTGGGCTTCGCACCCTCCCTAAGGGCCCTCTCAAAGTACTCCGTGCGTTTGAGGATCTCCTCCGGAGTGAGGTTGAGCTTGGAGTAGATTTCGTTTATCTTCTCAACGATCTTCCAGCGCTTACGCACCTCCCTCTGGTTCCTGCTCGCCGTCAGATAGTTGCTGATCTTCTCTACTATGCCTAACACAGGTTGCAATTATAGTCCTGAAGCGGGTCGTAAATTTTATCATTTCGCCCCCATGGGTTGGAGACGGCCAACCGTAGAATTCTATCGCCATGACAGAGAAGTATCCGTTTTCCAAAGGGCTTGCAGGAGTCCCAGCGGCTGAAACCGTCCTGAGCTTTATCAACGGCCAAGAGGGGAAGCTCTACTACCTGGGCATCCCCATAGAGGAGTGGGCCGAGCATTCCACGTTTGAGGAGGTCGCCTTAGCCCTCCTGCTCCGTCGTCTTCCCAAGAAGGACGAGATGAAGATGTTCAACGCGGCCCTGCGCTCCGCGCGGGAGCTGCCCCCCGAGGTCATAGACTTCATCCTTGACCTCCCTCCCGACACCCATCCGATGGCGGCTCTCCGTACCGTGGTATCCCTGCTTGAGGCCTACGACTACGACGCCAAGCTGGAGGACCTTGAGGCCAAGTTCCGCATCTCCGTGCGCCTGATAGCCAAGTTCCCCACCATCGTGGCCTACTTTGACCGCGCCCGCAAGGGGCTGGAGCTGATACCTCCCGATCCCACCCTCGGCCACGCGGCCAACTTCCTCTACATGCTCAAGGGTGAGAGGCCCAGCGACTACGAGGCGAGGGTCATGGATATCGCCCTCATCCTCCACGCCGACCACGGGATGAACGCCTCCACCTTCACGGCCATGGTCATAGCCTCCACCCTCTCCGACATGTACTCGGCCATAACCGGCGGTGTCGCCGCCCTCAAGGGGCCCCTCCACGGCGGAGCCAACGAGAGGGTCCTGAAGATGCTCAAGGAGATCGGCTCGCCCGAGAATGCCGAGAAGTACATCCTTGACAAGCTCGCCAAGAAGGAGAGGATAATGGGCTTCGGCCATCGCGTCTATAAGGCCTACGACCCGCGGGCCCGCATCCTCAAGAAGTTCGCCGAGGAGCTGACCAAGAGGAGCGAGTTCTATCAGACCGCCGTCAAGGTTGAGGAGATCATGATCCGCGAGAAGGGCGCGAAGGGCATCTTCCCCAACGTAGATTTCTACTCCGGTCTCGTGTATAACGCCCTCGGCATAGACACCGACCTCTTCACCCCCATCTTCGCCATAGCCCGCGTCGCCGGATGGACCGCCCACGTCTTGGAGTATCTGGAGGACAACCGCATCTTCAGGCCTCGCGCCATATACAAGGGCGAGATAGACAAGAAGTACATCCCCATAGACGAGAGGTAAGGTCCGAGAGGAACCTGCGAAGGGGGGGCTCAGGCCCCCCCTCTTTTTAATATGACGAAGCGGCCCCGGATTTCGGCTCCCGCGGGGAGCCGATGGAAGTGTTTGGGGTCGCTCTCAAATATCAGGTATCCACCCGGTGAGAGCATACCCATCGCCTCCCGTACGAGTCTCTCGGTTATCTCGTATCCGGTCCTTCCCCCCCGTAGGGCCATCTCGGGCTCAAACCTCACGCGCGGGTCGTAAATCCCCACCTCCCCTTCGGCCACGTAGGGTGGGTTGCTCACTATGAGATCATACTCGCCGCGCAGACCGGCGAGCAGGTCGGTGGCCACCATGCGAACCTCGGCCCCGAGCCTGAGGGCATTCCTCTTGGCGACCTTCAAGGCGTCGGGCGACAGGTCCGTGAGGATGACCAGCGCGTCGGGAAAGAGGAGCTTGAGGGTTATGCCCAGCACGCCGCTCCCCGTACCCACATCTACTATCCTCTTCGGAGATATGCCCAGAGAGAGGACTATGTCTATCAGACCCTCCGTTTCACTTCTGGGGATGAGGACCCTCTCATCCACGAGGAAAACCTTACCGTAGAAGGGGACCCTCCCGAGGATGTAGGGTACGGGATAACCCTTGGGATACCCGAGGAGGGTTTCCAGAAGTGCCCTCGCCCCGCCCAAATCCACACCCTCAACGAGGAGGCGAGCGCGGGATATTCCCAAGATCCCCTCGGCCAACTCAAGGAGCTCCTCCGTCTCCTGAGCGAGGCATCTTGAGAGGTCTCCCAGCCGCATCAGGATTCGGCGGGGAATAGGACCATGAATTCCGCCCCCTTACCCGGCTCGCTCTTAACCTTCACGTGGGCCCCCACGCTGCTTGAGAGAAGTTTGACTATAAAGAGCCCCAAACCCATACCATTCTTCTTGGATGTGAATAGGGGGGCGAATATCTTGTCCAACCTGTCGGGCGGTATTCCCGGCCCGGAGTCCCTTATGCTGATGAACTTCTCCATCTTACCCGAGGATACGTTGTGGGATACGCCCGCCGCCACCACCACCTCCCCGCCTGGGATTGAGGCGTCTATGGCGTTGGATATGAGATTCAGGAGGATCTCGTACAGGGCGTTCCTATCGGTCTTCAGGGTGAAGTCCTTCGGATACTCTCTACGCACCTTTATGCTCTTTCTTAGGAGCTTGTGCTTGAGATCATCCAAGACCTCATTCACCACCTCATCAAGCCTCACCTCCTGAGCCTCCACCTTCCCCCGGGCGAGGTTGAGTATTCGCTGGTGTATGCGGTATATCCGCATCACGCCGTTGTATATCCGCTTTCTCAAACTCGGGTCGTCAATGAGATCCGTCAGGAGGATGGTTGAGGAGATCGCGTTCTTCACGTCGTGGGCGACGAGGGAGGCGAGAACTCCGGCGACGACGAATCTGTTCAGCTTATCGGCCAAGAGGCTCTGGGTGTTCAGGAGTATGACGACCCTGACCCTCTGGAACCTATCCGCCACCTCCCGGACCTTGGTAATGTACGAGAGGTCCTTCAGCTTTATCTCCTCCCCGTCCCTCGGAAGGATGTTGCCCAGCCTTCGCAGGACGGGTTTGGCGGCATCGTTCTTGAATATCACATTCCCCCGCAGGTCCATGACCCATATGGGTAGATTGACCTCCTCCAAGAGAGAGTAATTTATGGCGCTCTGAGGGTATATGGATGACAGGAATCGGGCCTGTCCCTTCTCCTCAAGGGCTACGACCCTGAGCTCGGCGGGGACGGTCTCGCTGAAGGCGTTCAAGACCTCCACCTTGACGGACGTGGGCCTCCCCACCTTGAAGGCCGTCTCTATCACGGCCTCGGCCGTCCCCCTGAAGGGCGGGCTCATGAGACTCTCCAAGGAGGAGCCCACCAGAGATTCGGGTCTGTACCCCATCTCGCCCACCCCCTGACCGCACGCGATTATCTTGCGCTCCCTATCTATCAGAAAGGCGGGCTCCTTGAAGACGTCCAGTATCTCTTTGAAGTTCATACACGGGCCTTCTGAAGGACGCTCCTGAGGACGGCCTTGGATATGGCATCAAGTGTCTCAAACACGCCCTTCCCCTGAACGGCTATGGCCTCAAAGTAAGGGTACCTCCCCCCATCAAACAGGGCGTGGAGCTCCTCCACGCTCATTATGTCCTGAAGGTCCCTCTTGTTGTACTGGAGGACTATGGGGACGCTCGCGAGGGACACTCCCTGACTCTTTAGGAAATCCTTCATCTCGTCCCAGATGACCCGGTTATCCTTGGCCCTGTTCCTCTGGGAGTCGGCCACGAAGACGATCCCATCGGCTCCCCTTAGAACGAGCTTGCGGGAGGTCTTGTAGAAGTACTGCCCGGGTACGGTGTATAGGTGGAATCTGACCTTGAATCCACCACCTATCTTCACCTCAACCGGTAGGAAGTCAAAGAAGAGGGTCCTCTCGCCCTTCGTGTCTATGGAGACCAGCTCTCCGCGGTGGGCCGGCTTGAGGCGACGGTGGATGACGAGGAGATTTGTGGTCTTTCCGCTTACCGCGGGACCGTAATACACTATCTTAACGTTTATCTCCCTCTTATGAACGTCTATTACCATCGCCTACTCTTCTTCGCCTATTATGTCCTTGAAGGAGAACTCCTCCAGTATGGATAGGTCGGAGCCGAGGATGTCGGACAGGTCCTGCTTCTGGGAGAGTACCTTGTTCAGGGCGTTGGCCGTGCGGCGCACCTCCATCAGGATGACGCCGAGGGGAGCATCCGCATCCACGGTTATGGCTATCACCCCCACGTCCCCTATGCCAACTATGACGAGCATCATCTCCTCGCCGCGCACGTATATCTCCCGCAGCTCGCCACCCTGAATCTCCCTAAGGGCGTGCTCTCCGAGACCGAGGAGGGCGGCGGACATGGCTCCGAAGGACGACTCGTTGGCACCCTGCAGCGAGAGGGAGGATATGAGGATCCCCTCAAAATTCACCACGGCGACGGCCTTTATCTGGGGATTCCTCTTAACCAGCTGCTTGAGCAGATTCTCAACTTGACGGTTCATATTCTACCTCCACGTTTTAGTATTTTAAGGGCGTTTTGTGGAGTTTGTAAAGAGGACCCCGGCCACGGCTCCGCTGTGGAGTCCGGAATATACCGAGTGGTGTATCACCAGCTCCTGCGAGGATGGGACTCCCAAGAAGGGCAGGGGGGATGCCTGCTTCAGACCCTTGACGTCGTAGCCGAGACGCTCGCCCAGCGCGGATATCCGCAGATGATTCTCAAAGAAGAGGTATCCAGCCGGGCTCACATCCTTGAGGGTTGATAGGGCGCGGGTCAGGGACTTCATCGTACTCTTTACGATCTCGTCCGGATTGGCCTCCATGAGCCACACGGTGTCGCCCACGGAGATGCTTATATTTACCTCTACGCCCCGAGGTCCTATATCCCTAATTACCGCCGTCTTGAACTTCCCGGCGGCGGCGGGGTCGGATATGGCCATCTGGAATTTAGAGAGCACCTTGCGGAGCCTACCCCTGTCCTTTATGTCCTCTCCGCCCACACCCCTGCCCATGAGGATGTCGGTTATGACCTCGTAGGCGGGGGAGTTGTCCAGCTCAACGATGAATCTATCGTGCGCCTCCGTCACCTCCATGGGTACGAGAGGATGGAAGCCGTGGGCGAAGAAGACGCCCAACGGTATGTCGGTCCTCAGGGTGGCCAAGGCCATGTGGCTGGAGTAGAAGTCGCCGTTGTGGATTATTGACCACGGCCCCGGATTCACCGCTCCCACGACCCCTATGACCGCCAGGTCAATATACTCGCTTAAAGATAGGAGGATCCTCTCCAGCCTCTCCCCCACCCCCTCCGAGTAGTAGGGGAGAACGCCCACGAGGTTGAGATATCTTTTGCTCTCTCCCCCTTGGAATATGCGGAGCAGCTCATCCTTTATCTCCTCGTCCTCCCTGTTGTGGAGTTTGAGCAGGTGGGTGTCTATGAGCATATCCTCGTCGGCCGTCCAGAGGGCCACGGCCACCCCCTTACGTTGGGGACCTCTCCACGTCATTATGGGGTCAAGGACGATGGCACCCAGAAGGGGGGTATCCTCCAACACCCTCATCACCCCCTCCAGGATGGCCTTGCGATTGCTCTCGTACTCCTTGGAGATGGCCACGAAGGCGAAGGAAGGTTTCCCTCCCAAGGATTCAACGGCCCTGTTTACGGCGCTAAAGCCTACGGCTCCCGGGGGCTCATCCACGGCCACGCCCACGGCGAAGCGATACTTGGGCCTCTCCACCCTTCCACCCTTCCGCTCCTTCTCCTCCTTCCGCCCCCTATCCGTGCGCTCAAAGAACTTTCCTTCTGCAAACATCGGTCTCTATACTAAAGGGGGAGGGCGATGCCCTCCCCCAACGTTGCTACTGGAAGTACTTAGCGTTTATCTCTATGTACTCTTGGTACTCCTCGGGAAGGTCGGCCTCGTGGAAGATGGCATCCACCGGACACACGGAGGCGCAGGCTCCGCACTCTATGCACTCGTCGGGGTTGATGTAGAGCATATCCACCTTCTCAAAGTCGGGCTCGTCGGGGCGAGGGTGTATCGCGTCAACGGGACATACGTTGACGCACTCCGCAGACTTAACGCCTTTGCAGGGTTCCGTTATAACGTACGTCATGGTTATCCACCTCCTTTTACGGCCGGTATTATAGACCGGAAAGCAAATCTTGGCGAACGTGGCCGGCAAGGTCCATAAGGGCGCGAGAGCTGGGGACGTCCGGATAGGCATGAACCACCGGCACTCCCGCATCGCCGGATGAGGATACGTACTCGTCTATCGGTACGCGGGCGAGCACCGGATAGCCGGTCATCTCGGAGAGCCTGTCGGCTCCGCCCCTGCCGAAGATGTAGTACCTCTTGCCATTCTCCGGGCAGGGGAAGTACGCCATGTTCTCCACTATCCCCAGCACCGGTATCTCCAACTTCTCAAATCCCTTCACCGCCCTTAGAACGTCGGCGACGGCGACCATCTGGGGAGTGGTGACGACCACCGCCCCATCCACGGTGTAGCCCTGCGCCAGAGAGAGATGGGAATCGCCCGTACCGGGTGGAAGGTCCATAACGAGTATATCCAAGTCCTCCCACGCCGTCTGCATGAGCAACTCCTCGTAGGCTTTGTGGAGCATGGCCCCTCTCCACAGGATGGGGGTATCCTCCTTGACGAGGACGCCGAAGGTGATCACATGCACCCCGTACTTCTCTATGGGTTTGAAGCGCCTGTCAGGCGTGACGAAGACCCTCTCGCCCTCCAGCCCCATGAGGACGGAAACCGAGGGACCATACACATCCGCATCAAACAGACCGACCTTAAGCCCAAGTTTGGCGAGGGCCACGGCGAGATTCACGGCCACGGTGGATTTACCGACGCCCCCCTTCCCGCTGGCGACGGCCAGAACCTTCTTAACCCCGGGTATGCGCTTCTTCCCCACCGGGCCCACATTCACCTTCAGGGAGGGCTTTCTCTCCCTCACGCGGTATCGGACGTCCGCCTTGAAACCGGCCTCCGTGAGGCGTTTCTCCACGGCCGTCTTTATCGCCTCCGCCTGCTCCTTCAGGGAGGATGGAAGCAGGAGTACGACCTCGGCCCTATCCCCCTCAACGGAGAGACTTCCAAGGTAGCCGGCGCTGACGATATCCTTATCTCCGACGGTTATGGTCTTGAGGATGTCAAGGGCTCGCTTGGCGCTCATGAGGCGGGCATTATACGGCTTACCTTCGCAGGCCTCCCCGCGGGCTCCGAGCATCCCTTAGAATGCTCGGATGAATCCCGAAGAGGTATTGGACTTGAAACGGAAGGCACTTCAGGTTCGCAAGGACATAGTGGAGATGACCTACAGGGCCCAGTCGGGCCATCAGGGTGGGGCCCTCTCGTGGGTTGAGATAGGCGTACTCCTCTTCTTCAAGGTGATGAATCTCCGCAGGGAGGAGCCCCTGTGGGAGGGGAGGGACAGATTCGTCCTGTCCAAGGGGCACGCCTGCGCCACCCTTTACTCGCTATGGTCCCTCCTCGGATGGATAGAGCGGGAGGACCTATGGAGATTTCGCAGGGCGGATGGGATCCTCCAGGGGCATCCATCAAGGCGTAAAACTCCGCTCGCGGAGACATCCACGGGATCCCTCTCCCAAGGGACGTCCGTGGCCGTGGGTATGGCCTTGGGGTTGCGCATGGACGGCAGGCCCTCTCGCGTCTATGCCCTGATAAGCGACGCGGAGCTTCAGGAGGGTCAAACTTGGGAGGCGGTGATGCTGGCGGGGAACCGCTCCCTCTCCAACTTGACATTCGTATTGGATTACAACGGTCTCCAGATAGAGGGAGACGTGCATCGTATAAACGACCCCACGCCGATAGAGAGGAAGTTCAGGGATTTCAAGTGGGCGGTGAAGGTGGTGGAGGACGGGCACGACCTGAACCTCCTTTACGAGGCCTTCAATTGGGCCAAGGGAGTTGAGGATGCTCCCCAACTGATAATAGCCCGCACCGTCAAGGGTAAGGGTATATCCTTTATGGAGAACCGTCCCGAGTGGCACAGTAAGGTGCTGACCGAGGAGCTCTACAGGAAGGCGATGGAAGAGTTGAACTCCACGCCGCTTTAAACTTCACGCTCCGTGGCCTATCTGAAGATACTTCGCCCCAAGCAGTGGGTCAAGAATCTGCTACTCTTCGTTCCCCTCGTATTCGCCGCCCCCTCGCTTGAGTGGCTTGTCGCCAACCTTCCCAGAGTGGTGATAGCCTTCGTATCGTTCTCCCTCTTGGCATCCGCCGTCTATGTCTTCAACGATATTCACGACCTTGAGAGGGATAAACTACATCCCGTCAAGAGGAAACGTCCCCTACCCTCGGGACAGGTTTCCGTCGTTGGAGCCATCGTATTGGGCCTCCTCTCCGCCGTTGGCTCCCTCCTTCTGGGCCTCCGGTTAGGTCCGACCTTCCTCGCCGTTCTCGCGCTCTACGCCCTGAACAATCTCCTCTACTCGTTGGTGCTCAAAAACTGGCAACTGTTGGACATCTTCTCCATAGCCTTCGGATTCGTCCTCCGGGTGTTCGCGGGCGCCCAAGCCATAGACGTGCCGGTATCAACCTACCTATTCCTGACCGTATTCTTCCTCGCCCTCTTTCTGGCCATAGGAAAGCGCAGGTACGAGGTCCTACTTCTGGGGGATGAGGGCTCCAACCATCGCAGCTCCCTCAGGCACTACTCGGTCTATTATCTGGACCAGATAATGAACATCTCCGCCACCCTAACGCTCGTTGTCTATACCCTTTACACCCTTGAGGGTTCCCACCCCATGCTGGTGCTAACGGTCCCCGTGGTCGTGTTCGGGCTCTTCCGCTACTACCACATAACCCACAACCTCCAGAAGGGGGAGCCATCCGACGACCTCCTGAGCGACCCCTTCATACTGGCGAGCGCCGCCCTCTACGGCCTCCTGGTTCTCTCAACCTTCCTCCTCCGACGACTTTAAAATGCTCCGATGCCACCCTTGAGAGAGTGCGACCTTCAGAGGCCCCTGAAGAAGGGGGTCGTGCAGTGCATAGCATGCCATCACTGGTGCGCCGTCAAACCCGAAGGCTCTGGGAAGTGCGGAGTTCGCAGGAATTACGACGGCAAGCTGTATTTGGTCACTTACGGGAAGGCGGCCGCCGTTCATATAGACCCGGTTGAGAAGAAGCCCCTATACCACTTCCTGCCGGGGGAGGGCATACTGTCGGTGGGAACGGTGGGCTGCAACTTTGAGTGCAAATTCTGCCAAAACTGGGAGATAAGCCAGCTGAAGGACTTCAAGTTTGACCCCAAAACCGGGGAGACCGACGTATTCATAGGATACGACTGGCCCCCGGAGAGGGTGGTGGCGACGGCGGAGTACTACGGGGTCAGGCTCTTAGCCTACACCTACAACGAGCCCGTCGTGTGGATAGAGTACGCCCACGACATAGCCGCTCTGGGGGTTGAGAGGGAGATGCGCAACGTATTCGTATCCTCGGGATTTGAGACCCATCACGCTTGGAAGTACATGGACGGCCTTCTGCACGCGGCCAACATTGACCTAAAATCCTTCTCCGACGAGTTCTACAGGAAGATAACGGGGGGCCGCCTGAAGCCGGTTCTGGAGAATATTGAGTATCTGGGCGGCGAGATCTGGCCGAAGATATGGGTTGAGATAACAACGCTCCTGATAGACGGATACAACGATTCGGAGGAGGAGATAAGGTCCATAGCCCGCTTCCTCGCATCCGTAAATCCCAACATGCCTTGGCACATAACGGCCGCCCATCCGGCCTACAAGATGCTCCACATACGTCCCACCCCCTACACTACCCTCCTGCGAGCCTACGAGATAGGCAAGGAGGAGGGCCTCAAGTTCGTGTATGTGGGGAACGTGTATGACCCCGAGCACTCATCCACCTACTGTCCCAAGTGTGGGACACTCCTCATAAGGCGGGAGGGATACCGGGTTCAGGAGCTATGGGAGGAGAGGGGTGTGTGCCACAGGTGCGGGGAGAGGATCCCGGGGGTCTGGGTGTAGATACTCCCGTACAATCTTCCGTTGTTCTGGGTAGTGAATCCGTGGTGGCTGTGGGCGGCCGTGGGGGGCGGCATATTCACGGTGGTGCTGCACACCGTCGCCAGCCGGCTGGCCCCGAAGGTGAGATTCTCTTGGGTGGATATACTGAAGTCCGGCAGAACGGGCGGTTTCCTGCTCTTGAGGTTGAGGGATATACTCGTGGTTCTCCTGCGGGCCCTCATGGTGTTCGTGGTCCTGCTCTACCCGGCCCGTCCGTTCCTCTACAGGGGAAAGCCCCCCGCCGAGATATGGGTGAAGGATGTCCCCCCGAATCTCCTGCGGGAGATAAGGGAGAGGTGGGGGGAGTTCGCCAGAATCCGCTTCAGCCCTACGGATGCTCCCTCCGGGAAGGTGGCCCTCGTGGGGGCGTGGTCGGCGCTGCCCTCCACGGAGTACGAGATCTGGTCCATGGCATCCGACTGGGAGATAAGGGATTTTGAGGCCACCCCCGAAGGTTTGAAGCTGAAGATACTCAACACGGGAAAGGACCGGTGGTTCAAGATACTCCTGCAGGGGGATGATGGAGTCCTCCTCAGCGATAGCCTCTTCGTTCCCTCCGGACAAGAGCGCACGTACGAGGTGGCCATACCCCTCAAGGGGGAGGTGAGCCTCAGGATAGACGGCCGGGTCCTCCACGACTACATCCTTGAGGGTAAGGGTGGGGGGCTGGTGGTCGCCAAAGGGTTGGAGAGGGAGGTTTGGGAGGCGCTCCTGAAAACGCTCGGATTGGATCTCAAGGTCGGGGTTGACACCATCCTGAAGGAGGCCGGCTCCCTCAACTTCACGACCGACTGTGGGCTCCTCTCCGAATCTGGTCTGAAGGCGCAGCCCGCCGAGGTGGTCTTCGTCCTCAAGGACAGCGGATGCGTCATCCTGTCCGAAAGGCCCGTCCTTCTTGACGCCGAGGGTAAGGTGGTCGGGGCGTATCACGATGGCAGGTACTTCTTCGGTTTCCATCCCACGGGTACCGGCTGGGCCTTCACGCCGGATTTTCTGCGATTCATCCCCCTACTCTCGGAGAGTGCCTCCAAGATATACGTTGGTGTGGGAGATACGGTCAGATTCGCCGAGCCGGTTGAGATACGGGGACCAACGAGGATGTGCTGCCCCGAGACCTTCGTCCCCTCGGCTCCGGGGATATACCGGATATATCGGGATGGGAATCTGCGGGCCATCGTCGTGGCGAATGTGCGCACGTCCGTGAAGATACCGGACCCCCCCAAGCCCCTCTGGCCCTATCTCCTCTTCATCTTCCTCTCCCTTCTGGCCTTTGAGATGCTTCTGGTATTCGCCTTCAGAGGCTCCTGAGTCGCTCCTGCACCTCCGCCAAGACCTTCCTTAGAAGAGCCTTGGTCTCCTGCGAAGGCTCAACCAGGGGGAGACGGTACGGACCGACGTCGTAGCCCATCAACCCCATGAAATACCTGACCGGTATCGGGTTGGGCTCTACGAAGAGGGCCTTGAAGAGGGGGAAGAGGGCCCGATGCACGCGCACATCCCGCCTTCGCACCATCTCGGATACTTGAGCGGGAAAGAGGTTGCTGGCCACCGATATGACCCCGTGGGCCCCGAGCGACAGGAAGGGGAGGGTCTTGGAATCGTCCCCGGATAGGACGAGGAAGTCGTCGGGAACGCCTATGAGTATCTCCGATATGGCGTCGTCGCTGCCGGAGGCCTCCTTAACGCCGACGATATTCTCCACCTCCGCCAAACGCACGATGGTACCGGGGAGCATGTTGGTGCCGGTCCGACCGGGGACGTTGTAGAGTATTATGGGGGCCCCGGTCTCCTCCGCCACGCGCCTGAAGTAGCGGTATAGACCCTCCTGCGAGGTCTTCAGATAGTATGGGACGACGACAAGAGCGTAGTCGTAGCCCAAATCCATCACCTTGGATGTCCATCGGATGGTCTTCTGGAGATTGTTCGTACCGCTCCCAGCCATCAACTTCAGACCCTTGGGAGCGTTCCTTACGGCGAACTCGTAGAGAACGAGCTTCTCCTCGTCGCTGAGGGATGGGGCCTCTCCCGTCGTCCCCAGTACGAGAACGCCATCCACCCCCGCTTTGAACTGCTCCTCAAGGAGTCTGGCATACTCGTCGTAATTTACACTTCCATCCTCTCTGTAGGGTGTTATCAGGGCGGTCCAAACCATAGGGGGAAATTTACGGGAGAAAGCCGACGATATCCCCCTCTATCCGGCCCTCCCTCCACCTGATATCCTCAACTACCAGAATCCCGGACGATGGGGGAGCCACCCCTTCGGGCAACCGAAATCGGAATACCTTGCCCCCGCCGACGTACTCCACGTACCTGTCGGTCGCGTACGTGGGTCCCGTCGGGAACTTTATGGCCAGCACCGGACGGGGGAATCCCTGACCGTACGGGCGGAAGTTGCCGTAGTCCTCCCAGAACGCGGCATCCAGCTCCCCCGGCTCTACCTCCGCATCTACGTACAGGACCTTCACGAGACGACCCTCGGGCAGGACCCTCCGGGCGTAGTCCTCAAGGCGTCGCCGCAGAGCCTCAAGCCTATCAACTCCCAACCTGAAGCCTCCCGCGAGCGGATGTCCCCCGAAGTTATCCCCCTCGCCGAAAAGGGAGGCGGCACCCCTGAGAGCCTCATACACGTTGAACGGCTCAAGGGAGCGCAGGGAGCCCTTGGCCACGCCGCCGGAGACGGATACGACCACGGCCGGCTTTGAGAAGTGATGCAGGAGCTTGCCGGCCAAGATCCCGGCTATGCCCTCATCTACATCCTCCCTGACGACGAATACGATGGGGGAGTCCGTACTGGCCTCCTCCATAAGCACCCTCAGGAGCTCCTCCTGTCTCCTGCGCCGCAGATTGTTCAGGTCGTTCAACCTGCGGGCCAGATTCTCCACCTCCCTCTCGGAGTTGGATATCAACAGATTCATCGCCAGGTCGCTATTACCCATCCTGCCGGCCGCGTTTATGCGCGGTGCTATCTGCCACGCGATGTTCCAAGTCCCTATCGGCGGATGAACGCGCGCCTGCCTTATCAGGGCCTGCAGGCCCAACTTCACGTGGCGGCCGAGCCTCATGAGACGGAGGCCGTGCTTAACCAAGAGGCGGTTCTCCCCCAGCATCAACCCCACGTCCGCCACCGTACCCACGGCCACCAGATCCAGAAGGAAGTACAGAACGCTCTTATCCTTCCCCATCCTCTCGTAGAGGGCGAGGGCGAATTTGAAGGCCACACCCACGCCCGTAAGGTCCGTATCCGGATACCTACCTCCGACGGCGGGATGCACCACGATGGCACCATTCGGCAAGCTCTCCGGAAGTTGGTGGTGGTCCGTGATTATGACGTCTATCTCGTACTCTTTGGCCATCCCCACCTCCGCATGCGACGATACCCCGCAGTCGGCCGTAATTATCAGCTTGGCCCCCCTCTTACGGGCAAATTCAACCCCCCGTCTGGACAGGCCGTAGCCGTCCCTGAATCGGTCCGGGACGAAGGGTATCACGTCGGCCCCCAGCCACCTAAGAGCATAGACGAGGAGGGTCAAAGCCGTTATGCCATCCGCGTCGTAATCGCCGTGGATCAGGATCCTCTCCCCCCGCTCTATCGCCCGCTTTACCCGCTCGGTGGCCTCCGCCATCCCCGCCATCAGAAAGGGGTCATGCACTTTGGACAGATTCAGGCGGGACAGGTCCAATCCCCTCCGAACTTTCCGATTGTAGAGAAGCTGCCTGAAGGCCCGGGAGCGGGCTTCGCCCTCCTCGCCGACGTCGGGAGGCAATATCCTGTACCGGAGAGCCATACCTAACCGTCTTCTTAACGTTTCCGCCTTCCTATGCGACCTATGAGAAACCCCGCCAACTTTGGCATCATACCCAGAAGGGTCAGGCTTTGAACCATCCGCTCTATGGGAGTGAGGGTGCTGTCAATCCTCTCGGCCAGGTGGTTTATCTTCTTGAATGTGTCCTCGGCCTCGTCCGCTATCCTCTCCATGGATAGGGTCATCCGGTCCAAGGTGGATGATATGCGTATTACCAGATACCAGACGGCTCCCGCTATGGCCAAGAGCGATATTGAGGCGGAAACCATCAGAATGGCTACAAATATGTTCATAGTGTGAATTCTACGGCAGCCTCTTCTCCTCCAACTCCAGCAGCTGACGGTAGAGGTCCCTCTCCAACCTTGAGAGTTTGGTGGGAACCTTTATGTGGGCCCTGACGAGGAGGTCCCCCGGTCTGCCTCCCTTCGGGTCGGGTATCCCCTTACCCTCAACTTTGGCGAATATCTCGCCCTCCTGTACTCCCTCCGGCACCCTCACCTTAAGCCTCTCACCCGTGGGCCCTCTGAAAGCCACCTCCCCACCGAGAACGGCGCGGGGTGGAGTTATATCCATCGTATAGACGATATTCCGGCCCATGCGCTCGTACTTGGGGTCCGACATCTCCCTGATGTGTATCACCAGCCTCCCCACCCCCCTACGCCCCCTGTGCCCCATCCCCCTGTATATGACCTTCTGGCCGTCCAGAACACCCGCGGGAATGTGGAAACTCCTATCCACCTCCTCCACCACGAAGCCCTTACCGCCGCACGTCCCGCACCTCTCCCCCTCAACGCCCGCACCGCGGCAGTTGGGGCAGGGCCTCTCCACGACGAAAGTCCCGAAGAAGGAGCGTCTATGCTCCCTCACCCGTCCCCTCCCTCCGCACACGTGGCAGGTTCTGGGATTCAAGACCCCCTCGCCCCCGCACGTGGGACAGGGGGCCCTCCTCCTGTAGCGCACCCGCTTCTCCGCTCCGGTCAGAATTTCGGAGAGCGACATGGGAACCTCCACATGCACATCAAGGTCCTCCTCGCTCTCAACTCTCGTCCTCGTCCGGGCACCTCCACCGAATATATCCCCGAAGATGTCCCCGAAGCCCCCTCCGAATATCCTCTCAAATATCTCATCCAAGCCCATACCCATGAAGTCGTAGGCCCCAGCGTGAGGTATTCCACCCTCGGGGTCCACCCCCATGTCGTATAGGCGCCGCTTCTCCGGATCCGACAGTATGGAGTAGGCCTCACTTATCTCCTTGAATCTCCTCTCCGCCTCCTCCTTCTGCTCGGGGGGAACCCTGTCGGGGTGCCACCTCATGGCCAGCTTGGCGAAGGCCGCGTCTATCTGCTCCTTGGTCGCATCCCTCGGAACACCGAGAATCTCGTAGTAATCCTTCTTCGTCCCCCTCACGGGTGCGGATTTTAAAGGAGACCATCCTCCTTAAAATACTGAGATGCTCTGGCTGCTTCTGTCGCTGGACTACGCCACCATAAAGGAGGCGTACCACAAGTCCTACACCTACGAGGCCAAAGGGCGATATGAGGATGCCATAAAGGCGATGATGGTCGTCTATGAGGCGTACCCGGATGCATACACGCCCAACCTTCGGCTCGGCTGGCTGTACTATCTGGCCAAGAAGTACGCGAACTCCGAGTACCACTACAAGAAGGCCATAAAGGCCGCCCCCTACTCGGTTGAGGCCAAGTTGGGCCTCACGCTGCCCTACATGGCGCAGGGTAGGTGGAAGAGGGTTGAAGGAACCACGGGTGAGATCCTGAAGACGGACTATTACAACTACTACGCGAACCTCCGCCTGTGCTACGCTCTACGCCATCAGAAGAAGTACTCGCAGGCGGAGAAGGTGGCGAGGAAGATGCTGACGCTGTACCCTACGGACGTCTCCTTCCTGAACGAGCTGGCCCTCGCCCTGTACTATCAGGGGAAGAAGAACGATGCCTTGGCCATATTCGCCGACGTCCTGATCCTTGATCCCGACAACGCCACAGCCAGATCCTTCCTCAAGTAGGGGGCGAACATGTGGGCCATCTTGGCGGGAGCTTTTGGGGGATACTTTTCCCTCTTCAACAGGTTCGGAGCGGCGGAGAGGGGTGTGGGCACCTCCCTGTCGGCCTACGTGGGTGGGAGCAACTTTAGGGGCGGTCTGGCCTTCACAACCTTCCGCTACACACCCATAACGACGACCCTCATGCCCAGATTCGGTGGATCCGGTGGGACGGCCGTTCCCGGCTTCATGTCCCAGTTTGACGCCACATTCTCCTACCTCTTCAGAACCTCCGCGGGCATCTTCTCCGCCGGAGGGCACTACGTGCTGACGGAGGATACCCTATCGGCCGGTGCTCTCGCCCTATTCGGAGGCTACGGGCTCTACAGGAGCGATCACTCTCTGGAGGCGGGGGCGGCCCTATCGCTCTATCCCAACTTTCGGGTCTTCCAGATACTGCTGTCGGCCTCCGAAAGGCTCGTAGGCGACCTGTGGCTCTCCCTGAACATGCTCCACATAAGGCTGGTTGAGAATACGTCCAACCTGACGGACCTCCCGACGAATATGACATCCTTCGGCGGAGGGTTGGCCTACTACCGATACCCCTACGATGCCTACGTGAGCGGGTGGATAGGTCAGAGGATGTTTGCCGTGTGGAATTACGGCTTCGTCGTGTATAACTTCGCGGACCTGTACAGCGGGGAGGTCTTCATGGGCGCGGGGTATAGCATCGGCAGGGTGAGGTACGGTCTGGATCTCACATTTGGAAGATTCCGGGACCTCGTAGGAGGGACCGACGCCCTCCATGCGGTACTCACCCTCTCGCTCCTCTACAGGTGATCACGCCAGCCTCTCGCCCTCCGGCTTGGCACCCTCCTTGCGTCTGAACTTGATATGGAGGGGGTGGTGTCTGCGCAGATTGATGGACCTCTTCAGCTCCCTCTCCGCCTCCTCCTCATCATCCGGCGGACTATCCGTCAGAACCAGCAGGTTGATGTGGGGTGATGTGCGCCAACCGTCCTTGGGCCCGCGCCCTACGACGTATATCTCGGCGTCCGGGAACATCTCCTTCAACCTTCTGACGACCTCCCTCAGGTGCCTCTCGGGTCTCCTGCGGAACTCCTCAATCTCCTGAAGTTTCCAATCCACGAAGGGTTTGAGCTTCAAGCCCGTGATGCTGCGATACAGAACCTCAAATACGAAGGTGGCCCCGAAGACTATGGCGGCGTTCCGGAGCGACTGCGGGGAATGTTGAAGGTTGTACAGGAGAAGCACCACCGTGGCGCTCGCCGATGCCAAGGTGGATACGAGGGGCAGTACGGGTCCCGAGCCCGTCTCTCGCCGCAGCCGGAAGTGGGCTAAATTGACGGCGGTGAATATGACCAGAAAGCCCATGCTCCCCGCCACGGAGATGTTGCTGAGATCCGACAGGGTGGCGAAGAGGGCCGAGATCACGACTATGGCCACGAGACCCTCGGTCGCATCCTTCCAGACCCGCCGGCTGAGGGTCCTCGGGAGGGCTCCGAACTTGGCTATGAGGTAGGATATGCGGCTGCTTCCGTAGAGGGTGGCGTTTATGGCCGACGCCGTGGAGAGAACCGCGGCTATACCTATGAGGATGAATCCCGCCTCACCGAGGGCCGGTCGGGCAGCCACCGCGAGGGCGTAATCCCTATACTTCATCACCTCCTCCGGCGTCAGATTTATCACGGCCGTTATGGCCACGAGGACGTAGAGGAATATGACGAAGGATACCGATATGTAGTACGCCTTGGGCAGGGTTTCCTCCGGGTGGCGCACGTCCTGCGACGTGTTTGCTATGAGCTCAAATCCCTCGTAGGCCAGAAAGATTATGAGGCCGCCCGTCATTATTTCAACCAGGCCCTTCCACTGCTCGGGCGAGAGCCTTGAGAAGTCTCCCGAGAGCAATCCGACGATGGAGAAGAAGAGGAGTATCCCCACCTTGAGGGCCACCATCACGTCCTCAACCTTCCCGCTCAGGTAAGCTCCCAGAGCGTTTATTATCCCGAAGGCCGCGAGGACGGCCACGATGAGGATCTTCATCAGCACAGGGTTGTCCGTACCCGCTATCAGGGCGGAGGCGTAGGCGCCGAAGGCGTAGGAGTACAGGGCGAGCATTATCACGTACGAGGCCAGCAGGAGCGTATTGAGGTACGAGGTTAGGAGGTTGTTGCCGAAGGCCCGAACCAAGAATTCAACCGTTCCCCCCTCGCTCGGGTATCGGACGGACAGCTTGGCGTAGGAGTGGGCCGTGAGGAGGGCCACCACTCCCGCTATGAGGAAGGATAGGGGGGCACCCCCTCCCGCGAGGCTCAACGTGAGACCCAGAACGGCGAATATCCCTCCCCCAACCATGCCACCTATCCCTATGGCCACGGCCTCCCAAAGTCCCAGCTTGCGCTCCCGTTTCATTCTACCTCCACGACGAATTTGATGGGGGCGGCGAAGAAGCCCCACCTCTCCCGCAGAGCATTCTCTATGTACCGGAGATAGAAGTCGGGTATCTTACCCTTGGCCTTTATCAGGAATGTGGGGGGAAGATTCTTTATCTGGTAGAAGTCGTATATCTTGGCGGGTGGTAGATTGCGGCGGGTTAGCTCCTCTATCAGCTGGCGGGCATCCCTCTTGGATATGCGTTTGAATATCCCACTTCGGGCCCCCTTCAGGACGCTGCGCAGGTAATCCATGCCCTCGCCCGTAAGCGCCGAGACGGGCACCTTCGGGGCCCACCAGACGGATTTCAACTCCTCCTCCACGTGGGCGAAGAACTCCTTGCGCTCCTTCTTGTTCAGAACGTCAATCTTGTTGAGGGCTATGACGAGCCCCCTCCCTTCGTCTATCACCATGTTAATTATCCTCTTGTCCAAGCGATGGACCCCCACCTCCGCATCTATGACCACCAGGCCGACTTCGGCGAAGCGGAGGGATCTCTTGGACCTCAGGTGGGCGTAGTACGCGAGGTCATCCTTGAACTTCCGGGTGATGCCGGCCGTATCCACTATGATCATATCGTCCAGCTCAATATCAACGGCGTCCCGCGTGGTGCCCGCCGTAGGCGAGACTATAGCCACGGGTTTGCCGGCGAAGTAGTTGAGGATTGAGGATTTACCGGCGTTGGGACGGCCCAGTATGGCTACCCTCACCTTATCCTTCTTTATCCTTCTGACGGACTCTGGAGGTATATCCTCAACTATGGCGTCAAGGAGGTCCCCTATCCCCCAACCGTGGGTGGCGGATATGGGGAATATCTCCTCAAATCCGAGTCTGTAAAACTCCTCCGGGCTGCTCACGGCCTTACTGGTGGCATCAATCTTATTGACGACGACGAACGCTCTCTTTCCCGCCCTCTTTATCATCCTCGCCAGCTCCTCGTCCAAGGGCAGGAGTCCGCTCTTCACATCAACCATCAGGAGGATGAGGTCGGCCTCCCTTATGGCATCCCGCAACCTCTCCCAAACGTAGTTTGCCAGTTTATCCCCCGCTCCGGCTCCTCCGCTGTCGGCCAACAGAAAGGCCCTGCCGGCCCACTCAACGGGTTTGTATATTATGTCCCGGGTGGTCCCCGGTATATCCGACGTTATAGCCAAAGGTTTGCCTATCAGACGGTTGAAGAGGGTGGATTTTCCCACGTTCGTTCGCCCGACCAGAAGAACCTTCTTGGGCTCCTTGGCAAATTTCGGCTTCGGCTTGGTGTCCTCGGCCATATCCGGCAATTTTACACCCGCCGGGGCTTCTCTCCGCAGGATACATCGCACGCTTATAATACGCTCCCATGTTGATAAGCTACAAGAAGATGGAGATCCTGTTCCGCCGGTGCTGCGGTATAGATCTGGACAAGAACAAGGCGAAGCGCATCCTCCAGATAGTGGAGAAGAAGTTCAACGATATGGTGGAGGTGGCGGAGCACAACGCCCTGAGGAACGATAGGAACTTCCTCATCATGGAGGATTTCCCCATAACCAAGGGACTCCGCCTCTCCATGGACAAGTTCCTTGAGCTGAAGGAGGAGGTGGATGTGGAGCCGGTTCTGCAGGCGGTGAAGGCCAAGACCAACCTTGGGTACGACGAGGAGGTGGCGGAGAATATGCCCGTCCTCGCGGGTACCCTCTTCGTCATCGTCGGCCATGTGATGAAGGAGCTGGGTCTTGAGGGCGGGAGACGTCCCAGCGTGGAGACCATAGAGCGGGCGGAGAGGATACTGGATTACACCCTCTGAGGGCCGAAAACCGCTTACCCCCAAATTTCGGGCGTACAATAGCCGGTTGATATGAGGATATTTGCCGACTCCGCCGATGTAGAGGAAATAAAGAAACTGGCAGACTTGGGTTTCATCTCCGGGGCGACCACGAATCCCACCCTCATAGCCAAGGCCGGAGGGGAGCCGGGGGAGATATACGCCCAGCTGGCCAACATGCTGGAGCACGTATCGGCCGAGGTGGTGGCCGAGGATGCCGATGGAATGTACCGTGAGGGCCGGGAGCTCTCCTCAATCCATCCCAACATCGTCGTCAAAATCCCCTTCACTCCCGAGGGGCTCAAGGCCGTACGGAGGTTGAAGGCGGATGGCGTGCGCGTTAACGTGACCCTCATATTCTCGGCCGCCCAGGCGCTGATAGCGGCGCGCGTGGGGGCGGATTTTGTCTCCCCCTTCATCGGTCGCATAGACGATATCGGCTACTCGGGGGTTGATGTCATAAGGCAGACGGCCAAGATATTCACCCTTCATGACATATCCACCCAGATAATCGCCGCCAGCATAAGGCATCCGGCCCACTTCATAGAGGCCGCCCTATCGGGCGCCCACATCGGTACGGTTCCCCCCGCGGTCATCTGGAAGCTGCTGAAGCACCCCCTCACCGACATAGGCCTCCGGAGGTTTCTGGAGGACTGGCGAAAACTTCAAGAATCCAAAGGGAAGTGATGGAGAGGCTTAAGGCCGCTCTCTTCCTGCTCTTGGCGTTGGGTATGGGAGTGGCCGGCCTCCTTTGGCTCAAGAATTTCTCTCTAAAGAAGAGGTACCGCTACGGTGCCTCCTTCAGAACGGCGGGATTCTTGGGAAACGGCGACCCCGTGAGCCTTCAAGGCGTGAATGTGGGTAGGATTGAGCGCATAGAGATATACACCGACAGCGTGATCATAAGGTTCTACCTTGAGGGTATAAGGCTGCGTGAGGGAGCCTACGCCCGCATAGAGAACGAGGGCGTGGTGGGAAACCGGAAGCTGGCCGTCTATCAGGGGAAGGGCAAATTCCTGCCCGAAGGTAGCGTCATAAAGGGGGAGGAGACGCCCACCTTCACCGACTTCATATTCCTGATAGATCGCATCCTCCAGAGCTTTCAGAGGATCTCCGCCAAGACGGATACGGCCCTAACCAGCGCCAACATCCTCCTCGTGCAAACCCAGAGGGAGCTCGCCTCAATCAGCAGGGACCTTAAAGAGCTCATAGCCTCAACCCGAGACCTCGCCGACAACGCCAACGCCAAGGTAGATGCCCTCTCCTACCAGCTGCTCCAGATAACGAATCGTCTGGATGAGACGGCCTCCGTCGTGGATTCCTTCATACGTGCCGATGGCACGGTGCAACGTCTGATGACCGAGGATTCACTCTACAACGAGGTCAGTCTCACCGTGAAGGAGTTGCGGGCCCTGATTGAGGATATAAAGAGCCACCCCGAGCGCTACATAAATCTTCGTATCAAGGTCTTCTGATGATAACTCTCCACGTAATTACGGCCCTCGTGGGTGGTCTCCTTCTGGGACTGGCGTCCTTCTTCGTGGTCTCAAAGAATATGGCCTTCGCCACCACGGGGGTGGCCCACGCCATGTTCGGCGGCATAGCCTTGGCCGTCGTCGCGGGTATGAACCCCCAGATAGGTGGCATGGCCTTCGGTCTGCTCATGGGCTTGGGTATGTTCCTGTTCGGCAGGAGGCTGCCGCAGGATGCGGTCATAGGTCTGACCTTCTCCTTCCTCATGAGCGTGGGGGCCATAGCCCTGAGGTTCTACAGGGGGTACGCCAACCTCCTCTGGTCCTACATGTTCGGCAACATCACCCTGGCGACCTGGTCGGACGTCTTCGCCGCTCTCATCCTGCTCGCGGTCGGATCAGCACTCGTGGGGGTACGCTATGATCGCCTCAAGGTCTATATGTTCAGCGAGGAGATTGCGGCCGCGGAGAAGGTCCCCATAAACCTATACACGGGCATCCTAATCCTCTTTCAAACCCTCGTGATAATTCTGGTCCTGCGGATATTCGGCTCCATCCTCACATCCTCCCTTCTGGTCGTCCCCGCCCTCCTGTCCTTCATGCTCTTTCGGGGATTTACCTTATCGCTCCTCATGAGCGGGGTGCTGGCCGTCCTCATGACCTTGGGTGGATACGCCGTCTCCTACACCTTTGACCTTCCCTATGGGGCCACCACCACATCCTTGGCCTTCCTCGTATTCGTCCTCGTGTGGCTCGTAAGGAGGGAGGTATGGTTGAAGGTTTAGTCCTCTCAACGTCCCTACTCCTGACGCCCACGTCCATACTCCTCTTGGACGAGCCCATAAGGGAGTGGGCGCAAACCCACCGCTCTCGGAGGGCCGACCTGCTCTTCGGCGGCATAAACACCCTCGGGGATGGGAAGGTCCATCTGGTCGGTTGGGGAAGTCTCGCACTCTTGGGATATGTTCTCAAGGACGAAGGGATGAGGGATTTCGGAGGATGGGGGGAGGTCTCCTTCCTCATCACCGGGACCGCTACGGTCGCGCTCAAGGCCCTCTTTGGAAGAGCTCGGCCCAGCGTCGGCTTGGGGCCTACGGCCTTCCATCCCCTCAACCTTGACGACGACTTCCACTCCCTCCCGTCGGGGCACACGTCGGTGGCCTTCTCGGCCGCCGGCTACGTCTTCGCGAGGACGTCCAACGCTTGGGTCAGGTGGTCGGGACTCCTCTTGGCCTCCGGGGTGGGGGCGGCACGCATATACTTTGACAGACATTGGCTCTCCGACGTCATTATGGGGGCGGGTATCGGATTCTCCGTGGGCTACCTCATAGGCAGGTGGAGGGAGAGCCAAGACGCCGCCTTATAATAGGACGTGCTCGTGCTGTGGGGCGCGGTCGCTCTCTTCGCCGCTCTGGTCCTTCTCCTGCTTCTTGGAAAGACCTTTCGGCGCGAGAGGTACAGGATAGTTCCCTTGGATGAGCCCTTGCGCTCACGCTACGCGAAGGTGCCGTGCGTATTCTACAGGACGGAGGTCCTGAGAGTTATGAGGGACGGGAGCACGGAGGTGCTCTTTGAGGAGGAGAGGGGCGTGAATTTCATCGTGGTGGATGAGGAGGGTCTGCCGGTGAGCGTGCGACTCAAGCCGAGGAAGGTCCATGAGAGGTTCGTGCGGGCCCGCCATCTCTCTCCCGACCCCTTCGCGTACATGTGCAGGACACGCCCCCTGATATTGGACGACACCCTCGGTATCGTCATACGGGAGTACGCCATACCGGTGGGTAGGATATCCTCCCCTACCCCTGACTCTGGGCCTGCTGGTACTCGGCTATGACCCTGTCCTGAACGTTCTTGGGTGCCTCCTCGTAGTGGGAGAACCTGTATATGAGCTCCGTCCTCCCCTTGGTTATGGAGCGTAGAGGCACTATCAGGTCATAGACGTTCTCAAGGGGTACCAAGGCCTTTATCCGCTGGTAGCCCTTCCTCTCGGCGGGCTCAAATCCCATCACCCTACCGCGCCGGGAGTTGATCTCGCCCATCACATCCCCCAGATGCTCCTCGGGGACGAGGATCTCCACCTCGTAGAAGGGCTCCAAGATGTAAGGGTCCGCCTTCTCGGCGGCGTTCTTGAAGGCGAGTTTGCCGGCCATCTCAAAGGCGAAGTTGGACGAATCCACCGGGTGGTGCTTGCCGTCGTACAGCTCAATCTTCACATTGACCACCGGATAGCCCGCCACGACACCCTCGGCCATCGCCTTCTTTATCCCCGTCTCCACGGAGGGTATGTACTCCTTGGGTATGGCTCCGCCGAATATGGAGTTTATGAACTCGTAATCCTTCTCCCGAGGTAGGGGCTCTATCCGTATGTTGGCTATGGCGTACTGACCACGACCTCCCGTCTGCTTCTTTATCTTACCCTCCGCCTCCGCCTTCTTGCGTATGGTCTCGCGATAGGGGATCTTGGGCCTCGTCAGGTCCACCTCCACGCCGAACTTACCCTTGAGGCGTGAGACTATGGCATTTACGTGGGTGGCACCCTGCGCCTTGAGCAGGTGCTGATGGAGCTCGGCGTTGTACTCGTAGGAGAAGGACCTGTCCTCCCTGCTGAGGCGGTGCATGGCGTCGGATATCTTCTCTTCGGAGGAGCGGCCGCGGGGGCTTATGGCCACCACGTAGGGCTTGAAGGGCTCCTCCAGGAAGTCGTAGGAGAACTCCACATCGCCGGCCGTCAGAACGTCGCCCACCTCCGCGTCCTTCAGCTTGGGCAGTACGACGAAGTCGCCGGCCAGTATCTCATCCACCTCCTCCCGATTCTTCCCCAGAGGCACGTATATGTGCGAGAGTTTCTCAACCGTACCCGTGCGACGATTGCGAAGCTCCATCCCCTTCGTTATCTTGCCGAAGGCCCTACCGTAGAACTGCTCGCCCATGGAGGGGTCAAAGGAGGCCTTGAATATGACGACCGCGGGGACCTCCTCGTGGGAGAAACCGGGCACGAAACGCTTTATGTACTCGTAAAGCTGTGCGGCGTCATCCCCACCGTCTATGAAGAGGACGGGATGGATATCGGGCGAGCGAAGGGCCCTCTCCAGAACCGCCCTTATCTCATCATCTCCGACCTCCCCCTCCTCCAAGAACTTCTCCAGAAGCTCGTCGTCAAAGGATATGACCTCCTCCTTCAGATCATCGCTCATGTTCTCCAAGGTGGGAGGGGTGCCGGGCTCGGAGAATATCTGAGCCTTGCCTCCCGTGAGTTCCCTTATTGAATCCAAAGTCTTCTGCCACTCTCCCGAAGAGTACTGGGTTATGACGAAGGTTGAGGGGATGGAGAAGCGCTTGGCCGTCAGGTAGGCGTGCTCAACGCTGGCATCAACCTCGCTGCCGGCCTTCAGGAATATGAAGGCCGTATCCGCCATGCGGATCCCCAGATCACTCTGATAGAAGAACTCTATGAAACCGGGAGTGTCCAAGAAATGGACGCGAGCGTCCGGCTCAATCACCGAGAAGACCTTAAGGGTGGTCGTTGAACCCCTCTCCTGCTCGTCCGGCTCGTAATCCAGATACTTGGTATCCGCTTTGGGTATCTTCTTCAGATGTGCCAATATGTGGGCCAAAGTGTAAGTCTTTCCGGATAGGGGTTGCCCCGCGAAAGCTACGGCCTTGCCTTTCATAGGCGGTATTCTACACTCGTCGGATGCCGAGGGGGGTTTCCACGAAGGAAGGGGTTCGGGGGTAGAATAGTGTCCATGTTCGTGCTTTTCCTCGCGCAGATGTCGGACACCTTACATCGTCCCAGAGCCCTGTACATCGGGCAGGTACAGTTCATGGGGGTCAAATGGACGAACCATCAGGTTCTGTACAACGCCCTAAAGTTGGAGAAAGGTCAAAAGATAACGGGGATGGACTTCAAGGACGTCCTCAACAGGCTGTGGAATCTCGGAATCTTTGACGATGTGAAAGTCCTCGGGATGGTCCATGGGGATACCTTGGACCTCCTGTTTGACCTCAAGGAGGCTCCCCGGATAAAGAAGATAAAGGTGGAGGGTGCCCGCAAAGTCAAGGCCAAGACCTTCACCGACACCCTGAACAAGGTGTTCAAGAATAAGGCCGCCACCGAGAGGAATCTCTTCAAGATGAAGCGGATAATAGAGAAGATATACCACCAGAAGGGCTACCTGCAGGCCAAGGTGGAGTACGAGGTGAGCAAACCCGACAAGAAGGGAGAGGTGGAGGTCAAGTTCAAGGTGAAGGAGGGGGAGAAGTTCAAGGTGGGCTTCATAGACTTCAAGGGGAACGAGGCCTATTCGGACCTGACCCTGAGCCGAGTCATCCACACCAAACCCTACAGATGGTGGATGAGATTTACCAGCTGGTACATATTTGACGAGGACAGGTGGGAGAAGGACCTACGTCGCATAGAGGAGTTCTACCACGACCACGGCTATCCGGACGCGAGGGTTGATTCGTTCAGGACGGTTAAGCTGGAGAAGGGATTCATGGGGTTGGTGGTCTTCTTGAGCGAGGGGAGGAAGTACGAGTTCGGGAATCTATCCTTTGAGGGAAACGAGGTCTTCAGCGATACGGTCCTTTTGGAGGTGGCGGAGAGGGTAAAAAAAAAGAGCAATCCCCTTGACTGGGTGAAGTACCGCCTTTGGTACAGAGCTCCCCAGGCCCTTGATCCCAAGCTGTACTCCCGCAGGAAACACTCGGAGATGAAGCAGGAGATACTGGGGCTCTACGCCGACTCCGGATACATATACGCCCACGTACAGGATGAGGAGACCCGTCGCGACAGTCTCATAGACATACACTTCAACATTACCGAGAACTGGCGCGTTAAGGTGAGGCTGGTGAATATCTACGGGAACACCCGCACGTACGACAGGGTCATAAGGAGGGAATTCTGGCTCTTCCCCGGCGAGTACTTCTCCCGCTCCAAGCTCATGAGGAGCGTGCGGAACCTATACTTCCTCAACTACTTTGAGTCGGTCCAGCCGGACTTCTCCCCGGTCCCCGACGATTCCCTATGGATAGACCTCAACGTGCGCGTGAGCGAGAGGCCCACCGGTCAGATAAGCGCCGGCATCAGCTACAGCCAGCTGGAGGGAGTATTCGGGAACCTCTCCTTCCAGCAACCCAACTTCCTCGGGAGGGGGCAGTCCATAGCCGTCGTCGTTGAGTACGGCTCTTGGAGAAAGAATTTCAGATTCTCATTCACCGAGCCTTGGTTCGGCGGCACGCCGACGAGCGTGGGAGCCTCCGTGTATTACCTGACCAGCTACTACTTTGACTACTGGCAGAACAACGTGGGATTTCAGGTCAATGCCGGAAGGCGTATATTCGGAACCTACTGGGGGATAAACGGCTTTTACAAGTTTGAGCGTATCCGCCTCTACGACATAAACCCCAAGTACGCGGGCCAGCCCTTCTACGAGTACTGGAAGGATAAGGACAGGGGTCTGTACATGAGCACCCTATCGGGGACCGTGTATTACGACTCCCGCGACCGCATATTCAACGCCATGAACGGATACCGGGTCTCATACGAGCTGGACCTGGTCGGAGGACCTCTCGGCGGCGACGCGAACTTCACCCGCCACTTCCCCGAGATCCAACTCTTCAAGCCCCTACCCCTCTTCGGCGGAGACAAGCTGATAAACGCCTTCAGGGTCAGAGGAGGACTTCTGACCGGCCTGACGTCCGACAAGGAGATACCCTTCTTTGAGTACTTCCTCCTCGGAGATGTGGGATTCTACGGACTGCGGGGCTACTCCCTCCGGAGCGTTGGGACGAAGGTGGGTCCCAACGTCATAGGGGGAAAGGTCTTTGCCGTCTTCACCTACGAGTTCCGGATAAGGCCGAGCGAGAATTTTTACCTTCTGGCATTCGCCGAGGCGGGAAACGCCTGGTGGGAGCCCCGTACGGTTGACCTGCGGGAGCTGAAGCGCTCGGCGGGCATAGGCTTTCGCGCCCAGATACCCATGTTGGGGATAATGGGATTGGACCTCGGATACGGGTTTGACGACCCATCACACCGTTGGATACCCCACTTCCAGATAGGAGCTACCTTCTGAGCCTTAGGGGAGATACGCACTTGCGTATGAGCTTCTCAAGGGTCCCGCTCAGGTCCGACCCTTCGGCCGTGGCCGTGGCCTGATAGAGGAGCCTTCCGGTCTCAACGTCTAGAATCTTCAAGGTCCCCGTCAATCGGTAGAACCAGCCTATCTCGTCGTCGCCGAAGGGATACACTATCCTGTCGGCCTCCAAGAGGGTGAAGTACGCGACGGCTTGGGCTCCCAAGAGTTTCCCCAATCGGGGGGCCTCCTCCCGCAGGGCTACGGGCGAGTTGGACAGCTCCAGCTCCTCCATGACCTTGTCAAGGTCCCTGCGCTCCACTATGTCAAACGTCGGGACCTTCATGAGCTCCCGCAGAAGGAAGTCGTAGGCCTTGCGGGATATCTCCTCTCGCAGGTCCATGAGCGACGAATCGGCGGTATCCACTATCTCCACGCCCGGGACGATGGCCAACGTGATTATGCGATTCAACTTGAACTGGGGGGACGTGGCATACTCCACGTATCCCCTCTCAAGATCCTCCGTCGTGGCACATCCAACCAGCAGAGCGAGGACCAAAGGCGCGTACCTCACCACCGCGCCGATTTTAAGGATGCACGAGGAGCGGATGGCGACCCTTTAGGAAATGCACCACATCCCTAACCGCCCTCCAAACCTCGTCGGAGGATACGGTCTCATCGCCCGGCTCCAAGGACTCCAACCTCACGCCGTACCCCTCGGCCAACGCCGCCCACTCCTCGGGAACATCGTAGGTCATCCCCGCACCCGTGAGGACGGCAAGGGCGTGCGTCCAAGCCCTCACGACGTTGGGGATGTTGTAGCCACCTCCACCTAAGGCCACCCAAGGCAAGTTGAGTCCGTCCAAGAATTTGAGGACCCGGAGGAAGGAGTTCAACGACAGGTTCCAGTGGGTCAGGGGATCCCCCGCGAGGGCATCCGCCCCGAGTTGGCTCACCACCACCTGCGGGTTGAATCGCTCAACGGCGGGAAATACCACCTCCTCCAAGGCGAAGGTATATACGTCGTCCCCCGCCATGGGCGGGAAGGGCACGTTGAGGGCGTACCCGTATCCGCTACCCTCCCCCATCTCGTACTCGTGGCCCGTTCCCGGGAACAGGTACTTGCCGCTCTCATGGGTGCTGATCGTCAGAACGCGCGGGTTATGGTAGAAGGCCAGCTGAACCCCGTCGCCGTGATGGGCATCTACATCCAGATAGAGCACCCTCTCGTACCTCTCCAAAAGTTCGTATATCGCCATCACCGGGTCATTCAGGTAGCAGAATCCGTAGGCGCGGTCGGGCATGGCGTGGTGCAATCCCCCGGCCATGTTGAAGGCCCTGAGGTATCCTTCACTCGCCACCTTGCGGGCGGCCAAGGCGGATGCGCCCGCGACGAGCCTTGAGTAGTCGTAGAGACCGGGAAAGACCGGATTGTCGCCGTATCCGAGGCCGTAGAGGGCCATGTAATCCCTAAATACTCCCGAGTTGGCCTCCCGGAGGATTCGCAGATAGTCGGGCGTATGGAAGCGCAAAAGCTTGCCCTCGTCTATGGGCTCGGGGGGAAGTACGTCGCTATGATCAAGCAAACCCTTCAGCCCCTGCATCCTTTGGGTCAGGAGCAGACGGTGGAGCTTGAAGGGATGGGCGGGTCCGTAGGAGAACCTCCAAAAGGGAGACGTGTCAATGAATGCCACTCTCATGCCCAAAGGGAAAGGGGAGGGGGCACCTGCCCCCTCCGCGCTTACTACCACTCGCCGAGGAGTCCCTTAACCCTCCGAAGGAGGGAGTTTATGTCAAGGTTGGGATACTCGGGCAGGGTGTAGGTGGTGCTCGCCACCCACGAGGCGGTATCGGAGCGGATGGTACCTCCGTAGTACTGACCCACTATACCCTTCAGGTTGTCCTTGGCCCCGCTCCAAGGGCCCACGCCGTTCATGACCGCGGCCTCAACGCGGGCGGCCACGGGGTCCCCTATCTCGTCGCAGAGTGTCCCGAGGGTGAGACTGATGGATGTGGCCTCCTGAACGTCGGTCAGTATCGTATCCCACTGGGCGTACTGGTAGTTGTAGTCGGCGTCCAAGCAACTCGCATCTACGAAAACACCGATGAAGGATACGGCCTTGGGGTCCACCTGCGCCCAAGCCACGTTGACCTGACCGCTCGTTATGCTCAGGCTAAAGCCCGCGGGCTCGGGGGCGAGCTTTATATTGGCGGAGGCCTCCTTCTTAGAGTCGTTGAGGTCGTAGTAGGTGACCTTCACCTGCAGGTCCGTGTTGGGCGAAACCTTGGGGAGGGTGTCGTCTATGGAATAGTTCGCGAAGCCTTCGCTTATGTTCTCCTTGGGCACCACGTAGCCGTTTATATTCACCTGGGGTGTGTAGTTGGGACTCACGGCCTCAATTCCCAAGGAGTGCCAGGTGTATGTGCCTTCGGGGGTAGCGTAGTACATACTCAGGCCGCGCATGAAGGCGGTAGGAGCCGCCTTTTTGCATCCGAAGGCGATGAGGCCCACGGACATAACACCGAGGAAGAAAAGATTCCTTCTCATGAGGCCGAAATTTTACGGGATGGGGCTGGCTCCCTGCAACGGTAAAATCCAAAAATCATCCCCATCGGTGAAGTTGTATTGTAATTGAGGGGACTTTTCCGTTAAATAGTCGTACTTTTGCCGATTATTTGCAAAAATTCGTTCCTCGTTCGCAGGTCCCTCCGGAATATGCCGAGCATGGCGCTCGTGATCATCCTGTTGCGGGGTTTCTTCACCCCCCTCATTACGGAGCATAGGTGCGTGGCCTCAACGACGACGGCGACACCCAGAGGGTTGAGGAGTCGCTGCAACGTCTCGGCTATCTGGACGGTCATCTTCTCCTGAATCTGCAGCCGCCGGGCGTATATATCCACTATGCGGGGGATCTTGGATAGGCCGATGACCTTATCGCGGGGTATGTAGGCGACGTGGGCCACGCCGAAGAAGGGGAGCATGTGGTGCTCGCACATGGAGTAGAAGTCTATGTCCTTAACCACCACCATCTCGTCGTACCTCTCGTGGAAGATGGCACCGTTGAGGACCTCCTCCGGATCCTGCCTGTAGCCCGCGAATATCTCCTCGTACATCCTCGCTATCCTCTCGGGGGTTTCGCGCAACCCCTCCCTGTCGGGGTCCTCCCCTATCTCCTTGAGTATCTCCCTTATCAGATGGGCTATCCTCTCCCTGTTCAAGGCTCACCTCCCGGCGAAAAGTCTGATCCAACACATCCCTATACCCCCGGCGACGGAGGCGTTGAGAGATTGGACCCGGCCGAACATCGGGATCTTGACCAGGTAATTGACACTCCGCTTGACGAGATCCGAGAGTCCCTTACCCTCGCTCCCGACGACGAGGGCCACCGGCGAGGGAATCTTGACGGTGGTTATGTCCTTTCCGGCCATATCCAGACCGACGGCCACCCCTCCCGCCCTCTTGTACTCGTTTATGAATTTGGCCGCGTTGTATATGCTTATGGGGATGTGGAATATGGCACCTGCGGAGGTCTTCACGACGGCGGGGGTTATGGGGGCACTTCTCCTCGGAGGCACGATCACGCCGGCGAATCCGAACGCCTCCGCGCTCCTTATTAGCGCCCCCAGATTCCTGACGTCCTGAATGCGGTCTATGACCAGAACCGGACGTCCCGTCTTTAGAGACACGTTCATTATCCTCTTGCGGTCGTAAGTCTTGAACTCACCTATGTCGGCGGCCACCCCCTGGTGATCCCTCACGCTCGTCAGCCTGTTCAACTCCTTGGACGATACGAGGGTGGAGCGGTGGCCTGCTATCAGCTCCAGAAGGTCATCATCCAACCGACTTCCCTTCTGGATGTATATCATCTTGGGTCTCCCGCCGGCCCTCAAGAACTCATACACCGGTCGTCTTCCGTATATGATCATGGTGGTAATTCTACCCCCGGGCCGAATCCCCGAGCCGTTCGCCCTTAAAGTTGTAAATTATGCTGAGCATCCTCACGGTGGCATTCGGAGGCTTCGGCTACTGGATGGGCGGGTACGCCCGTCTGCCTCTGGGCGAGTTGAGGACCCTCCTGCAGGAGGCCGGATACCCGGTACCGGACGAGGCTAGTTATCTGTCCGGAGGCGAGGGGTACGCGGTGATGGGGAGGGCTCTGATAGGTGGTGGTGGCTTCGGTCTGCAGGCTTTCGCCTCAACTTCCGCCGATTACAACACATTCGCCGAGGTGGATGGAGGGTACTTCTCTCTGGGGTACGCTCTCCTCCACAGGGCCAACTATATGCTGTATCCCAGCCTCGGAGTGGGTGGCGGAAATCTCAAGATAAAGGTCAAGGGTACCAAGTCGGGAAACCTCGCCGACGTCCTTAAGGACCCTCCGCTGTACGCCGAGATCTCCGTCGGCGGGCCGCTCATCAAGGGGGGCCTGACCTTCGTCTATAGGTACCTCTCCCTAATCGTCGGATTCTCCCTCGGCGCCGCGTACCTGAAGCCCGTCTCGTGGAAGCTGAACGATAATCCGATTACGGGCTACCCGAGTGATGACTATCTCCTACTCTGGGCGGGATTCACCGTCGGTGGGGGATGGTGGTCGTACCGCGGGCGCCGAAGCGATTGATAATCGCCACTTCGCCCTTAGACTTCTTACACGAAAGGGAGGTATAGGATATGATATTGCTCGTTGGCTCCATCGGAAGCTTCTTTGGAGGTTTTGGCTATTGGAGTCCGGGGTACGGGCACGTGCCCCTCGGCAGTCTCGCATCCTCACTCAAGGAGGCCAACTACCCTGTACCCTTCGGTGGCGGGTACCTCTCAAGGGCCGAGGGCTACGGGATAGTCGGCAGATTCGTAATAGGTGGAGGTGGATTCACGCTCAAATTCTTCAAGAGTACGTCGCCGGATTACAACTCCTCCGCGGAGGCGAGGGCCAACTATCTATCGGTCGGATACGTAGCCTTCGCCAAGGGGGACATATTCGTCTTCCCGTCGGTGGGATTGGGAGGTGGGAGCGTCGGGGTGAAGGTTCAGGAGGCGAAGGCCGGGAACTTCAACGACATCCTCCGGGATCCCCCCATATACATTCACGCCGTCGGTGAGGGTCTATTCCTCAAGGGGGACATCACCCTGCTCTACAGGTACGGCCTCCTTCTGGTCGGCCTGACCGCGGGCATGGGGTACGTTAAGCCGTACAACTGGACGGTCAACGGAAACGCCACCACCGGCTACCCCACGGATGACTATCCGGTCTTCTACCTGAGCTTGAACTTCGGAGGCGGATGGATAGGCTTCGGAGGAGGCGACGAGGACGTGGGAGACGATTGGAGCGACGAGGAGGAGTAGGGTTCCCGCAAGGGCCATCGGCGGTAGAATAGGCTCTATGCTCTTGGTCCTCTTGAGCGTGAGCTTCAGCGAGTTGGAGAGGAAGTACTTGCAGAATCCCGTTCAACTGACCCACGAGGGAGAGAACGGCGAGGCGTACTTCTCACCCGACGGCAACTACATAGCCTTTCAGGGCATCCCACCCGGGAAGTATCACTACCGCATATACATCATGAGGTCCGACGGCAGCGACAGGAAGAGAATATCGCCGGGTAAAGGCAAGACCACGTGCGCCTTCTTCCATCCGGACTTCCCCAAAGTGCCCTACCTGATGTATGCCTCCACCCACGAGGATACCAGCACGTGGAGGGAGGAGCCAAAGAAGGGGCACGGATACGCGTGGTCCTTTGACCATGGCATGGACATCTATCTGGCCGACACCACCGGACGTATAGTTGAGAAACTCATCTCCCATCCCGGATACGACGCGGAGGGGAGTTTCTGCCCATCGGACCCCAACCTGATGGTCTGGACGTCGCAGAGGACCGGAGATTTGGAGATATGGGTCAAGAACCTCAAGACCGGCGAGGAGCGGCAGATAACCCACTCACCCGGATACGACGGAGGTCCCTTCTTCTCCCCCGATTGCAGCAAGATAATCTACCGCAGTTTCCGGGATCCCAAGAATCCGAGGGTCGCGGAGATATACATATACGACCTGAAGACGGGCGAGGAGCGACAGATGACCCACCTGAAGGCCCTATCGTGGGCCCCGTACTTCCACCCATCCGGGAGATACTTCATCTTCTCCTCCAACTACGACCCGAAGACTGGGAAGATGGGACGCCGATTCCACCTCTTCGTGATGGACACGTCGGGCAAGCACCTGGTGAGGATAACCGACACGCGGGAGGGCTCGGACCTCCTACCCACCTTCTCATGGGACGGACGGTACATCCTCTGGACATCCACCCGCACAGGAAACTCCCAGATATGGAAGGCCCGATGGAGGGAGCCCGAGTTTTAAAATTCGCAAGTCCGGCTTTATAATTTTGGGTCCTCCCCCTCAATCTCCTCCAGCAGGGAGCGCAGGGCCTTCAGATACCTTCGGAGCCTTCTACGACCTTCCGGCGTCAGGGTGTAGTACGTTCTGGGTCTCCTCCCGATGAAAGTCTTCTCGTAGCGCACCAACCCCTCCCTCTCCAACGTCCTCAGATGCGACGCCAAGTTCCCGTCGGTTATCTCCAGAGTGTCCCGCAGACTTCCAAAGTCCATCCTGCCATTCTTGAGGAGGAGGGTGAGTATGCCGAGCCGAACGCGATTGTGGATGGTGGGATCAAGGTCCCCTATCATGTTCCCGTACGTATATTATCAGGCCTGCCACTCCCATAACGAGGGCGATGGTCGCGTACCCCCACCCGAGCCACAACGCTCCCTTTAGCCTGTAGAGTAGGGGCAGGATGAAGAGGGCGGCGAGACCCAACGGTACGAAGATACGGTGGAATAGGCCGCTCAGGAATAGACCGGAGCCGAAGACGTAGGTTATCCAGAGGTTGAAGATACGGCCCTCCCTAACGAGACCGAAGAGGAGCACCACCCACCAGAAGGCGGCGAACAGGGTGCCCCACGTCATACCCAGATAGGCGAGGGTGGAAACTCTCCGGTACTCGCCCTTAGTGAGGAAACCATAGACCACCACCGAGGCCACCGCGTACCCCACTATCAGCGTGGCCACCGTGAGGAGAGTGCCCCCACCTGCGAGAAGAACTAACAGAGCAGCCACCGAAGGGAGGAACCACACGAGCGAGCGCAGAGGACCCGCGTACGGCAACGTTGATAGGAAGAACGCCACGGCGAGACCTATCACCCACTGGAGATTCCATCCGAAGAGCAGTTCCGCCGATAGACCGACGAACGCGTACGCACCCCACACGAACATCTGCCACGCGAACATCCGCCTCTCCTGCCTCCCCTTCTCCGCCAAGAAGAGGAGGATATCCACCTCCTCCACGAGCTTCCTTAGGGATTCACGCTTTCCCTTCATACTCTTACCTCCTTCTGTGCCGACGATATTACCCGTAGTCGCAAAGTACTTTGCATAACAAAGCATTCTAAGGCCGAGACGCACCAAAGTTCGGATGCATCGCCATCTCCCCCGATAGAATAGGCACTATGAACGTCCCTTCGGATTTGGAGATAGCGCAGAAGGCTCGGCTGCTCCCCATAGAGGAGATAGCAGAGAGGATGGGGGTCCCCCCATCAAGGATAGAGAAGTACGGCCACTATAAGGCGAAGCTCCCCTTGGACCTAATAGGCGAGCCCAAGGGCAAGCTGGTCCTGATAACCGCCATGAATCCCACCCCTCTCGGCGAGGGGAAGACGACCGTATCCATAGGCCTATCCATGGCTCTGAACAGGAGAGGGGTCAAGTCGGTGGTCGCCCTGCGGGAGCCCTCTCTGGGGCCGGTCTTCGGAGTTAAGGGCGGTGCGACGGGAGGTGGCTACTCGCAGGTCCTGCCCATGGAGGACATAAACCTCCACTTCACGGGGGACTTCCACGCGGTATCCTCCGCCCACAACCTCCTCTCGGCCATGCTGGACAACCACGTACATCACGGCAACGACCTCGGGATAGACCTGCGCCGGATAACGTGGCCCCGCACCGTGGATATGAACGACAGGGCCCTCCGCCAGCTGGTGGTGGGTCTTGGAGGGAGGTCCAACGGCTTCCCTCGGGAGGATGGCTTCGTGATAACCCCCGCCTCGGAGGTGATGGCCATTTTAGGTCTGGCCACATCCTACTCCGACCTGAAGCGTCGCTTGGGGAACGTGCTGGTAGGATTCACCTACGGCAGGGAGCCCGTATATGCCAAGGACCTGAAGGCGCAGGGTGCGATGGCCGCCCTGCTGCGGGATGCCCTCAAACCCAACCTCGTCCAGACCATAGAGAACACTCCAGCCCTCATCCACACCGGCCCCTTCGCCAACATAGCCCACGGGACCAACTCCATAGTCAGTACGAGGATGGCCATGGCCTACTCGGACGTGGCCGTGGTTGAGGCCGGTTTCGGCGCGGACCTTGGGGCGGAGAAGTTCTTGGATCTCGTCTCACCCATGGGAGGATTTTCGCCCTCGGCCGTGGTGATAGTCGCGACCGTGAGGGCCCTCAAGTATCACGGCGGGGTGCCGAAGAAGGAGGTCTCCAGACCCGACCCGGCCGCTCTGGAGAGGGGCTTCCCCAATCTCCAGAAGCACATAGAGAATATGCGTAAGTACGGTCTGCCCGTCGTCGTCGCCATCAACCGCTTCCCGACGGACACCGAGGAGGAGCTCTCAACCCTCTCGCGCCTGCTGGAGGCCGAGGGGGTGGCCCACGCCCTGACCGAGGTTTGGGCCAAGGGCTCCGAGGGAGGGCTGGCTCTCGCCGACACCGTTCTGGAAGCTCTCAAGAGGCCCTCCAACTACCGCCCCCTCTACGACTGGAGCCTTCCCATAAAGGAGAAGATTGAGATAATCGCCCGGGAAATCTACGGGGCGGATGGCGTCCTATACTATCCGGAAGCCGAGAGGGCCATAAGGCGGTACGAGAAGCTCGGATACGGGGGCCTACCTATATGCATGGCCAAGACCCAGTACTCCCTGTCGGACGACCCGAAGAAACTCGGCAGACCCACCGGTTTCAAGATCACCGTCAGGGAGGTGAGGATTCTGGCCGGCGCCGGCTTCATAGTACCCATAACCGGCGATATCATGACGATGCCGGGGCTGCCCAAGACGCCGGCCGCCGTAAAGGTGGATATAGACGATCAAGGGCGCATCTACGGCCTGTTCTGACCGGCGACTGCCCTTAAAATAGCGTATGCTCCTGAGTTTTTTGGCGGTGGGGGGTTGGTACGTGGTGGATTTTGGGGACGTCAGGCGATACAGGATATCCTCGGCGACCCATCTCTTCCACTACCTCAAGGAGCGGATGGGGAAGATGGGAAGGCGCGCTCTGGAGAGCGGTCTCGCCGACAGCGTGATACCCCTACCCACGGCCAACGCTATAGCCGTCAGGACGACGGAGGTCAAGGCGGAGGCCCTCGTGCAACTTCTCGGGGCCGAGAGGTATAGGGAGCCCGGATACGTGGAGCCTCTACCCGTTGAGCCTTTAAGTACGGGCTCTTGGGCTTTAGATAAGATAATGGCCGACTCCGCTTGGGCCGCCGGATACGACGGGAGCGGAATTCTGGTGGTGGTCATGGATACGGGGATTGACACCTCCCATCCCTACCTCATAGATAAGTGGTCGGGCCTGTGGTACGACCCCGTTGAGCTCAACCCACGACCCGTGGAGAGCGATTTCCCTCACGGAACGATAGTCAGCGGCGCCCTGGTCGCGGATAGCACGGGGGTGGCCCCCGGCGCGAAGTTGGCCGTGGTGCGAATGTTCGGTAAATATCTGACCTCGTCGGAGATCACCACCCACCTCGGATTCCAGAGAATACTTGAGTGGAAGATTGACAGCGGATACGACATAAGGGTCTATAACGGCTCGTGGAAGTCCGGAGGACCCGACGGCTATCTCGGATACTGGAACGATATCTATCTCCTCCGCTTGGCGGGTATAGTTCCCGTCTTCGCCCTCGGGAACACGCCGGGAGTGAATTTCTCGCCGGGGAACTATCCGCTCGTGGTAGGGGTGGGAGCCACGTACGATAACGACACCATAGCACACTTCTCCTCGGAGGGACCGGCACCCGACCGTCCCCCTTGGAACGACCCCTCCTACTGGCCCTATCCCGACTGGAATCTCCTGAAGCCCGACCTGGTGGCTCCGGGGGTAGGCGTTCTATCAACCGTACCCGGTGGTGGATTCGGCGAATGGACGGGTACGTCTCTGGCTGCTCCCCTCGTGGCCGGGGCGGTGGCCATCCTCCTCCAGAGGGATCCCACCCTCACTTATAAGGAGATATACGCCGCCTTGAGGGCGGGGGCGGACACTTTCCCCTGGGGCTCCCCCTACCCGAACAACACCTACGGTTGGGGAAGGCTCAACGTCTGGAAGTCCCTGAACAGCCTCTCGCCACCCTCTCTCCTTCCGAAGGTCATATCGTGGGAGATAGCCGACGGTCGGTTTGATGGGGTGGATACTCTCGTGGTGCGCATCTTCAACTATGCCCCGGCGTCGGGAGACGCGCTCTTCACCCTCATTCCGGAGGATGCGAGAGTCTCTGTCCCCGACAGCGAGCGAACGGCCACACTGCCGGCCGGAGATACGCTGGTGCTCCGATGGGGTGTTGAGGCCGTGGGAATGGAGGACGGGGAATACGCCCCCTTCACCCTCCGGATAGCATTCTCGGATACGCTCCGTCAGGGGCTTCTCGTCCCGTTCGGAGTGGCTCCCAAGGAGTACGTGGATATAGACACGGGAGCCCTGAAGATATCCCTGAGTCGCACGGGCAAGTGGTTCCGCATGCTCTACGGTGGAGTCTCGCTCCTGTTCGCGGCCAGCTTCGCGTTCGGCATAGACACGAATTACGTGGCCGACGCGTGGATGACGAGCGACGGGTCGGATGCGGATTTCGCGCCCACCGATACGTTCGTCCCTATTCCCTTCGTGGCGCAGGGTTGGTACATAGAGCAGAGCGATTCGGGCCACCCATCCCCCAGAGGGTTGACCTTCAGGACGGCCGGCTACACCTTTCCCTACGACGCCACCCTGTACCTCTCATTCACCGTGAGGAACACAACCCCCTCATCTCTGTCGGGATATTTGGGATTCTTCGCCGACCCGGACGTCGGATGGGCGCCCACGGATACGGGATACGTCCTCCCGGAGTACAGGTGCCTTCTCGTAGGGAGCGTGGATAGCTCGTTCGTCGGATACGTGGGCTTTCAGGTTATGGGCCAAGCGGCTAACCTATCCTTCATAAGCAACTCCCTCTGGTACGACTCCTTGAACGATGCCGTAAAGTACAGGTTCATGAGCGGCGACCTTTCGTTCGCCGCCGACACCGTCGCCGACTGGTCCCTCGCCCTGTCGGTCGGGCCCATAACCCTGTCGTCGGGGGATTCGGCCACCATGTATCTGAAGGTTTTCTACTCGCCGACCCCGACGTGTCCCCTAATAGAGAGCGTTCGGGAGAGGGTTGAGGCGCTCCCCGTGAGCATCCGAAGGGGCAGAATAGTCGCCCCCGACGGAGCGCGGATATACGACCTATCCGGACGGCTCGTCGGTATGGGGGACGTGGTCGTACCTGCGGGGGTGTATTTCGTCGTACTCGCGGGAAGAGTTCGGAGGGTCGTAGTCCCCCGATAGGCCCTTCCACCTTATATTCCCGGCGTATGGAGACGAAGACCATGGTTCTGGCGGGGGTCGGAGGTCAGGGGATAATGTTGGCCTCCCGGATATTCGCGGAGGCCCTCTTCCGCATGGGCTACGACGTGAAGCAGGCGGAGGTGCATGGGCTGTCGCAGAGGGGAGGGAGCGTGATGACCTACGTCAGGTGGGGGGATAAGGTCTGGTCTCCCATAACGGGCGATTACGAGGCTCACTATCTGGTGGCGTTGGAGGAGTTGGAGGCTCTGCGGTATCTCCATCTGGTGAGGCCGGACGGCACGGTCCTCATAAACACCTACAGATTCGTCCCCATGTCCGTATCTTCGGGGTTGAAGGGGCCCGATGGAAAACCCTACACCTACCCGGAGGATGTTCCGGAGATAGTCCGTCGGAATATCCCCAACGTGCGCACCATAGACGCCCTAAAACTGGCTACGGAGGTGGGGAACGCCCGGGTCATGAACGTGGTCGTCGTGGGTGCCGCATCCCGGCTTCTGGGATTGGACAGGGAGGTCGTGCGCAGCACGGTGGCCGATAAGGTGCCCCGCAAGTACGTGGATGTGAATCTGCGGGCCTTCAACAGGGGATGGGAGAGCGTGGAAGTTTGAAATTTGAGCGCTGCCACTCCCTTAAAATATCCCCCTATGAGGATAACACTCTCGGTAATCAAAGCCGATGTCGGTGGATACGTTGGACACTCCAGCACCCATCCCGCCCTCATGGATGCGGCAGGTCAGGTTCTTGAGGAGGCGAAGAATGCGGGCCAGATAATTGACTATGCGGTGTTGAGGGTGGGAGACGATATAAACCTAATAATGACCCACACCAAGGGGGTTGATAACGAAGAGATACACAAGTTGGCGTGGGATGCTTTCCTGAAGGCTACGGAGAAGGCCAAGGAGTTGAAGCTTTACGGTGCCGGTCAGGACCTGCTTTCCGACACCTTCAGCGGGAACGTTAAGGGTATGGGCCCCGGTGTGGCCGAGATGGAGTTCGTGGAGAGACCGTCCGAGCCCGTGATAATATTCATGGCCGACAAGACCTCCCCGTCGGCTTGGAATCTTCCCCTCTACGAGATGTTCGCCAACCCCCAGAATACCGCCGGTTTGGTGATTGACCCCTCCATGCACGAGGGCTTCCGTTTCCTCGTTCTGGACGTGAAGACCGGGGAGGAGTACGAGGTTGATTGCCCGGAGGAGCTCTACGACCTTCTGGCCCTCATAAGTGGGATAGAGCGGTACGTCGTGAAGGCGGTCTATAGGCGCAAGGATGGGGAGATCGGAGCCGTCGCATCTACGCAGAAGCTCTCCCTGATAGCCGGAAAGTACGTGGGTAAGGACGACCCCGTCCTCATAGTCCGGGCGCAGAGCGGATTCCCCGCCGTGGGCGAGATACTTGAGCCTTTCGCCCGTCCGTTCTTCGTTGAGGGGTGGATGAGAGGGAGCCACATGGGACCGCTGATGCCCGTATCCTTCAGCCACGCCAACCCCTCCCGATTTGACGGCCCTCCGAGGGTGATAGCCGCCGGTTTCCAGCTGGCCAACGGCAAGCTCATAGGTCCTCGCGACATGTTTGACGACCCCGCCTTTGACTACGCTCGGGAGGAGTCCAACCGGCTCGCCAACCTGATGCGTCGCCACGGTATCTTTGAGCCCCATCGTCTCCCCGAGGAGAGCATGGAATATACCAACCTTCCCAAGATCCTCAAGAGGCTGCGCCACAAGAAGGGGTTGGAGGAAGGCGAGTACGAGATAGAGCATAACCCAGAGGAGGAGCACGATTGATGTCTCTTAGCATCATAGTGGGGGTCTTCGTGGCCGGAGGCCCCCACCTGAGTGGATTCTGGATGCTGGCGGAGGAGACGCCCTTAAAGGTGTCGTTTGATCCCACATCCGTACCCCGGGACCTCTCCGTCTCCATAGCCTACAGCAAGACCTTCTCCATATTCAACGACGTATTCGTCGGTGCCAGCTACCGGGGAGCATCGGTGGCCTTGGAGGGGCGGTTCTCAAGGCTGGAGGGCGAGTACGAGGGTACCGCGAGCGAGGTGACGGCCTCCGCCGGATACTCCCACGAGATTCTGGAGGGCCTCCGTCTCGGACTCTCGCTCTCCTATTATCAGCTCGGAACTCCACGACCGGACATACCCAAGCTTCAGGCGTTGGGGGTGCATCTCGCCTCCCGATTCAAGGTCTATGATAGGTGGAACGTCGGCCTATTCGTGCGCAACCTCAACTCCCCCGATATGGGGGGTACGCCCCTGCCCACACTTCTGGGAGGGTACATATCCTTCCTCCCCAAGGCCACGATAAACACGGCCGTAGGCCTGTACAAGGACCAGTACGGCGGAATAAACTTCGGCATAGGAGGGAGCTGGAGGCTATACGACATCCTCAACCTGAAGGCGACGATGAGGTACGACGGGCACTTCCCCACATTCTACATGGGTTTCACCCTGAACACCCTCCGCCTATCCTCGGACGTCCTCGTCTCCGTCCATCCGGAGCTTCCCCTCGGGACCTACTTCGGCATAAATTACAGCCATAGGTAGGACGAATTCCACCTTAAAATTCGTTCTTTCGGGGCGGTAGCTCAGGTGGGAGAGCACCTGGTTTGCAACCAGGGGGTCGGGGGTTCAACTCCCCTCCGCTCCATTTTACCGTACTGGTATCGTCCGACTCTCGCGGATAGTGGAAGATTTGAGGAGGCTCTATGGATAAGTTGGCCTTCCTGTCCGAAATTCTCCTCGTGGCGGTCCTATGGACCTTCGCCTTCAAGGGACCCCTCAACTTTTGGATCGGAATCCTAATGGCCGCCCTCGTGATGATAGCCTTCTCCCTCCGTCGCGGTGTCCTCGGAGTGATACGCCCCACCCCATCGGACGTTCCCCTCGGAGTACTGTACGGACTCCTCCTCTTCGCCGCCACATGGCTGTCGGCGGTTGTGGTCAGGGAGTACCTTCCGTCCCTCTACCTCCACGTGGAGGCGGTCAAATCCCTGCGCTCCCTCGCCCCACCCATGATGTACGTTCCGGTGGTCCTTACGGTATCAACCGCCGAGGAGTTCTTCTGGAGGGGAACGGTGCAACGCATCCTCTCCCTTAAATTGGGGAAATTACCCGGGTTTCTTCTGGCCCTCGCCCTGTACGTGGGGGTCCATGTGCTGGCGGGGAACCCCGCCCTTGCCCTCGCATCCGCCGTAGCCGGCGCATTCTGGGGGTTCCTATATATCCTACACCGGGATCTCACCCCCGTGTGGATATCGCATCTGGTCTGGGACGTGCTGCTTCTCGTTGTGGGGATATGATCACTGCTCCGGAGCCGGCCCCACGTCCTCCGGCTTGAGCTTACCCAAACACACTCCTATGTGCCTGTCGGTCCGTATCACGTGGTTGAGGAGCCATTGGCTCATCTCCCTATGGACCTTCCTCGCCCAATCGTAGAGCTTATCGTGGGTCCAGTCGGTCTCTGCCTTGAACTCCTCGTACAGCTTCGTGAAGTGCTCAACGTACCACTCGTGCTGCTTTCTGTTCAACTCGGCGATGTAGCACCCCGTGGCGCATCTCTCCTCGTTGCCGAAGTGCCACTCGGCGTACTTTAGCAGGAAGAGCAGCTCCTCCCTCAGGATATCGTAGGTTAGGGTACCCTCCTCTATGTGCTTCTCAAGGGAGTTGAAGTTCCTTATGAGAACCTTGTGCTGGACGTCTATGGCCGGCACGCCCGTCTCAACTTCTTTGCTCCACCGGATCATGATCACCCGCTGGGTTTGAGGTTGGCCACCTTGCTCTTTATCGCGTCGTATATCTCCTTGGTGCGGAGACGGATCATGCCGAGGGGCATACTCTCCGGCATGGCCGTTATCAGGAAGAGCTTACCCTCCTCAACGGGGAGGACGTGGAATATGAGCTTCTTATCGGGGACGCTGAAGGAGATTTCGGATATCTCGCTGCCCATCTCGTCCTTTATGGCCTTTCTCAGGCCCATTATCCCGAAGATGATGACGGCGGCGAAGTACTCCAGCTCACTCAAGTCCCTGCCTTCGCCCTCCACTATGAGACCGTCTCTATCTACTAAAATCCACCATCCTTCGTTATACATAGGGGGGGATTTTACCCCCGATTCGGGCCAAGGATGGAGAACCTGCCCCCGCCCACCATGGCCAGGTATAGGAAGACCACCGCGTACAGGGCAGCCTTCTCCCAAACCGGAAAGGGATCCCCCTTCAGGAGTACGTGGAATATGAAGGCGGCTACCATCATGTGGGCGGAGACGACGAGGGCGGAGAGTCGCACCGCCACCCCCAAGATTATCAGGAGCGGGAAGAGGGTTTCGGCCAAGGTGGAGAGGTACGCGAGGGGAAGGGAGAATCCTCCCAGACCCGCCACCTCAAGGAGATTTACGAAGGATCTGGGATCTCGCAGCTTACCTACGCCGTGGGTGAGCATCATGAGGGAAGCCGACACTCTCAAAAAAAGGAGGGCAAAGTTTCCCATATCCGGTATTTTAACGACGATTATCTGGATACTATCCTGCGGGCCTTCGGTATTTGATTCTTTACCCGTCTCCCATCGTACAGACCGGAGCCGAGGGCATCCTCGCCGTACATGACTATCACCTGCCCCCTCTCAACGCCCGGTACCTCCCCCACTTCCACGTCTTCACCTCGCAGGTATCTGGACAGCTGCTCGTCGTCTAAGGATACGGTGTTGCGGGTGGCGTGCCTGCCGAAGATCTGGATGACGGCGGTGGTTAGCTTCGGATTCTCCGCTCCCCCACGGGCGAACCTTAAACCCATCCGGTTTATGTGTTTGAGCTCGGGGACGTCCTCAGAGACTATCCACACGTCCCTCCCTCTGGAGAAGAAGCGAAAGCCGTTGAAAATCTCCCTCGGTATGCCGAATCTCTCTTCCACGTACCGCAGTACGGCCTCTATCATTCCCCGAGTTGCCGTTTGACCTTCTCCAAGGCTATGCGGGCTTTGTCGTAGCTGGGATCATACCGCAGGGCGGCCTCAAAATGATACTTCGCCTTCCTAAGGTTCCCGTTGGCGTAGGCTTGAAGTCCCAACTTGTACTCCCTCTCGGCGGCCTTCCTATCAACCCGCCTCTCCGACTTCTCCTCCTCCTGAACTTTCTCCTTAGCCGTTGATGTTGAAGTCCGACGCGGCCTCTCAACCTTTCCGTCCCCCTTGACATTCTTAAGGCTCGTCTCCCCACCGGCCACATCGTGGGATTTCGGCTCCGGTGCCTCCTCCTTAGCCTTCGGCGAGTACAGGAGGGAGAAACCCAAAGAAACCCCGGGATAGGCCCGACCGTCAAAGGCCTTCACGACGAGGGGGCTGAAGAGGAAACCCAAGGCCACGCTCTCGGTCAGGTTAAGGTTCATCCCCATGTTCATACGAAGCCCTACGCCGGCGTTGAGATTCTGGAATCTGAGACCCGTCAATCCGCCGAGGCCCACGAGTACGTCGGCGCCGCCGGCTATGGGCACCTCAAAGAGGGCGTCTCCGATTATGTGGAGGTTTAGATAGGATACCACACCCCCCACTCCCAGAGCGCCCCGCAGGACCACCCTCTGACCCATAACATCGCGGGAGTAGCGGAGTGCGGGCCCTATAGGATCCCCAACGAAGACCTCATAGGTCAAAGGCTCCGACAGAAAAACCCACAGCACAGGTTCCTATTCTAAGACCGAAGCGTCCTTAATATTGACAGTCTATGTTGGCTTTCACCTTGGGCTTCATCTCACCTCCCCCCCTCGTGGTGGTGGTGATCTTTGACCAATTCAGATACGACTACATCACACGCCTCTATCCCTACTTCCGCAGAGATGGCTTCCGAAGGCTAATTGAGAGAGGCGCCTTCTTCACCCAATGCCATCACGTGCATATACCCACCTACACGGCCCCCGGACACGCCACCATATCAACCGGAACGGTTCCCAGATTCCATGGCATCGTCGGGAACGTGTGGTACGACACCCGCACGTCCGAGAGGGTGTACGCGGTCTCGGATCCCGCGGCGGAGGCCGTGGGTGGAAAGTACAGGTGGGGCGAATCTCCCAAGAATCTCCTGGCCAACACCGTGGGGGACGAGTTGAAGTTAAAGACGGGCTTTAGGGGGAAGGTGATCAGCCTATCCTTGAAGGATAGGGCCGCCATACTCATGGGCGGCCATCTGGCAGATATGGCCGTTTGGTTCAGCACGGAGGATGGCCACTTCATCACCTCCTCCTACTACACCGCGGATGCACCCGCATGGCTCAAGGACTTCAACTCTAAGAGGCTGCCGGGCAGGTACTTCGGGAGGACGTGGAGACCCTACGGACCCCCCGAGGCGTACGCGTCGGCGGGGAGCGGCTCCTTCTCGCACCATCTGGGGACGAGGAGCGAGGTACCCGACAGACGATTCTTCAGGGAGTTGAAGGCTACACCCTTCGGAAACGACCTCCTTTTAGAGCTGCTCAAGGCCGCCGTAGTGGGGGAATCCTTGGGCAGGGATGATATTCCGGACCTACTCCTCGTGAGCTTCTCCGCCAACGACTACGTGGGTCATAAGTACGGACCCCACAGCGCCGAGGTCGTGGATATGGTCCTCCGGTCCGACAGTATCGTGGCGGAAATGTTGCGATTTCTGGATAGGAGAGTCGGTAGGGGACGGTACGTCCTCGTCCTAACGTCCGACCACGGCGTTGCTCCCGTTCCGGAAACCCTCAGCAGCAGGGGGATGTTGGCCGGAAGACTATCGTACGATACGGTCAGGGCCCGAATCAACTCCATCCTCACGGCCAAGTTCGGTGAGGGTGATTGGGTCCTATCGGTCTCCCTCCCTTGGGTATATCTCAACGATACCCTCCTTTCCAAGCACGGCTCCCTTCGGGAGATTAGACGCCTCCTGAAGGATTCGCTTATGGAGGTGGAGGGAGTTTTGAGGGTCTTCACGCGCGAGGATATGGAGGAGGGTAGGTTTCCACCGGAGGACATGGTGGCCCGGCTCGCCTACAACGGCTTCAATCCCGAGAGGTCCGGGGATCTCATAATCATACCCAAGGCCTTCTACGTTATGGGAAACTACGCCGCCACCAATCACGGCACGCCTTACACTTACGACACCCACGTCCCCCTCATCTTCTACGGTAGGGGAATCAGGAGAGGTACGCACTCCGCGCCCTGCGCCACCACATCCATAGCCCCCACCGTATCCGCCATACTGTGGAGCGAGAGTCCCGCATACAGCGCGTCGCCAATTTTGGAAGTTAAATGAGAAACTTCGCCACCGTTCTTCCTTAAAATGTAAAATTTCATGAGGGCCATAATCGTCCATGGCGGTGCCGGACGCTGGACCGACGAGCGTTTGAAGGATGCCATACCGGTCCTGCGGGAGGCCGCGAGCGTGGGCTTCCGGTATCTGGAGAAGGGGGATCCCCTGGGGGCGGTTGAGGAGGCCGTCAAGGTCCTTGAGGATTCCCCCCACTTCAACGCCGGTAGAGGTAGCGTCTTGAGCATAGACGGGTCGCTTGAGATGGACGCCTGCATAGTTCGGGACCGGCCGAAGTTGATAGGGTCGGTCATAGGCGTGCGCAGGGTTAAGAATCCGATATCGCTGGCCCGGCTCGTAGCCGAGAAGACCTCCCACCATATCATGTACGGGGAGGGGGCGGAGAGGCTGGCTAGACTCTTCGGACTTCCGGAGGGGGAGCTCATAACCGAGAGGGCAAGAAAGAGACTTGAGAGGTTGAGAGAGAAGCTGCTGCGGGGAGAGCTGGGCGAGTACGCCAAACTTATGGAGAAGACCGCGGAGCTCATACGGCGGTATCCGGAGCTCTTCATAGGGACCGTGGGAGCCGTCGCCACCGACGGCGAAGTCGTGGTCGCCGGAACCTCAACGGGTGGAACATCCCTCAAACTCCCCGGGAGAGTTGGAGACACGCCGATACCGGGCGCCGGGACGTGGGCGGAGAAGGGATGCGGAGCCTCCGCCACGGGCGTGGGAGAGGGGATAATCCAAATACTCATGACCAAGACCCTCTGCGACCTCTACGACAGGGGCCACGGTCTGCGAGAGGCGGCCGAGAGGGTGGTCAGTATGACGGATTATCCTGTGGGCGTTATAGCGCTAAGCACCGAGGGGGAGGTTTCGCTGGCGTATAATACGGAGTACATGCCCGTCGCAATAAAGGTGGAAAAAAAGGAGGTAGAGATTCATGGAGTACAGCGTGAGAGTTCTCGTCCTTGACGAGCGGGTCTATAAGGGTAAGCAGAGGATGTACGTGAGCGTGGCCGACGGCATAGGAGTGATAAAGATCATAGGAAAGAACCTCAGCATGCTCGGGGTCTATGACGTGCAGATCAAGAAGGGTAGGAATCTGTACTACCTTCTGGAGGCCGAGCCCATCCAAGACTACTCGTACATACTGCGCAACCCCATAGTCGTTGAGAGCTACTCGCGCATATACAAGGTCATAACGGACACGTGGCCACAGAATGGGGACCTGTACTCCCGGATGCTCAAGGTGATCACCCGCCTTGAGAGGGAGCCGCAGACCACCTACAGCCTACTCCAGAACATCCTGACCGAGGATACGGATACGGAGGAGCTACTGGCCGCTCTAACGTCGTAGCCACATCGGAGGGAGAGCATGCACGTTCTGAGGGTGGTTGATGCGAAGGTCGTGGAGGAGGAAGGGTTGGTCATATTCTACTTGGAGAGCAGGGAGGAGCTGGCCCCACTCCTTGAGAGCGCCCAGACGGTTGAGGCCTCCTTGGATGTGATGTACGGGGAGGAGGACGACGTCCCCTACCTAATCCTCAACATGAATACGGGGGAGGTGGAGATAGTCGCGGAATTGCCCTACGGGAAAGTTTGGGAGGTGCTGCGGGATGGGCGCCAGATAGTGGCCGTTATGCCCATCGGGGATGATCCCGAGAGTTGGCCGATGGTCGGCATAAACATAAACGACTTCCTGCGGGGGTTCGTCTTCGGAGCCGAGAGGCTCTGGAAGGAGATCTCCCGAACCTACGATTGACGCTTGAGCCTATCAATCAGGGAGGTCGTTGAGTAGCCGGGGAGGTATTTGAAAATTTCCACCCTGCCACCGTAGGAGAGGACGAATTCCGCCCCCACTATATCCTCAAGCCTGTAATCTCCCCCCTTGACGAGGACGTGGGGTTTGAGAGCCCGTATCAGATTCTCCGGCGTATCCTCGGAGAAGGGGACGACGAAATCCACCCAACGGAGCGAGAGGAGAAGGGCCGCCCTATCCTCAAGGCGATTTATCGGCCTCTCGGGACCCTTTAGACGTCTGACGGATTCGTCCGTGTTGAGACCCACGACCAGAACGTCTCCGAGTCCCCTCGCGAACCTAAGAAGTTCAACGTGCCCCCTGTGAAGTATGTCAAAGCAGCCGTTCGTAAAGACCACCTCGTACCCCGCATCCCTCAGAGCCTCACCCAAGAGACGGGCATCCCTCACCAGACCCTTCATGCCGGGATTCTAAACCGTACGACCGTAGAATAGACGGAGAATGAGGAAAATACTCCTTTTCTTCATCGCCCTCGTTCTGGTTGTCGGGTACGTACTGCTTGCGGCCTCCCGCAACTACGTGTATTATCTGACGGCCGACGAGCTGGTGGCCGAGGCCCAAAGGTACGAGGGCAAGAAGGTCAAAGTTTCCGGCGTGGTGGTTGAGGCGGACAGGAAGGGCCGCTCCGTGTCCTTCGTCATAGAGGAGAGGGGGAAGAGGGTGAAGGTGTCCTACACGGGGGCCATACCGGACGCTTTCGCCGTAGGAACTCCGGTAGTCGTTGAGGGTAGGTACGCCGGTGGGGAGGTGGAGGCCAGCACTCTTCTGACAAAATGTCCCTCAAAGTACGAATCTCAGCGTTAGCCCTGCTCCTCGTGAGCGCATGTGGAAGGGGTGTGGAGCGGAAGGTGGATGGGGAGCCTTACGCCGTATTCGTGGAGATAGCCGTCGCCGAGAGAGACGCCCTGATGAGGAAGGTCCCCCTCTGGTGCCGCTCCATCTCGGAGGGAACCTTCACGGTGGTTTCCGACGTCGTGGGTACCGTGTCCGAGGTCCGCAGGAGGGAGGGGGAATGGGTGGGGAAGGGGGATACCCTGTTCGTCATATCCCGCGGCCCCGCCTACGGAGATGCCCCCATATTGGCCCCCGCATCGGGAAGGATATCCATCGTTCTGGCCTCCGAGGGCTCACCCGTGGCCGTTGGAACTCCTCTGGCCGTAATATCAAGGGGTAGGAGCGTCAGGGTGGATATGGTCATCCCGGAGGTCCTGATAGATTCGGTGAAGGTGGGATCAAAGGTGATGTTCGGGAAGGGTAGCGGAAGCGTGGCGTGGATCTCGGGTGTGCCAGTCAGGGATGCGGGTGGCTACGTGGCTCGGGCTTACGTAAGAGGGACAAGGCCCGGACGCATGGGGATATGCGATGTGGTCCTCGCGATCTCCGATACCTTGGTTGTAGTCCCCGAAAAGGCGGTATATGAGGGGCACGTCTTCAAGGTTGAGGGGGGGAGGGCCCATCGGGTACCCGTTGATGTCGTGTTCGCCGACGGTAGGGGGAAGGTGGGCGTCAAGGGGGAGATAGGGGCAGGCGATACCATCGTAGTTCTCGGTATGGAATCGCTGCGGGAGGGCGATAGGGTCGTGTTTTAGGTGAGGACTTCGCCCGTAGAATACGGTCATGCGCAATATAGGTGAAGTTTTAAAATTCCGGCGGGATGGAAATATCGGGATAGTGAGGCTCATAGGCGAAATTGACACCACCCTCCGAGAGCCCCTCCTCGTCTTCTTTGACGACAAGATAGCAGACGGCATAGACTTCTTCATAATAGACCTTTCGGAAGCCCATTACATATCGTCGGCCATATGGGGAGCCTTCATCACCATCCTGAAACACCTGCGGGAGAGGGGAGGGGACATAATCATGTGCTCCCCGAAGGGTCAGGTACTGAAGATTTACAAGGTTATGGCCTTTGATAAGGTCTTCAAGACCTTCAACAGCGTGAGCGAAGCCCTGAGGTACGTCAAGGGAGAGGGATAATATTGTACGAGACGAACTATCGTCTCTCCAAGCTCTTTGGGTTTCTGTACGGGGCATGTTTGCTGCGCGGCGAGAATAGGTTCGTGTGCGACGCGTACCGGAGGGCCTCAAAGGTCCTCGCACATTTCCCCGAGGATATCCTAAGCATATACGAGTACGAGGGTTGTGAGGGGTTGAGGAGGAGTCTCAAGCTCGGCAAGGCCGTCATATCCAAGATATGCCACCTTCTGGAGAGTGGCGGATACGATGAGCTCACGAGTCTGAAGGAGGACCTCGGCGAGGCCGTGGAGTTTATAAACGTGCGAGGCATAGGTCCCAAGACGGCCCGCCTCCTGACAGAGCGCGGTATAAGGACATTTGAGGATCTGCTGCGATTTCTGGAGGGAGAGGAGGCTCGCACCATATTCAAATCCCCCTCAAGGGTCTATGAGAGCGTGAGATTCTACCTATCGCAGAGGCATCTATACACCGTTCCCGAGGCCCGAATGATAGTGGAGTCCTTCCTTAGACTGTACCCGTCGGCCGTAGCCGTGGGGGAGTATCGGCGCGGAGAGCCCATAATATCCGTGATTGAGTTTGCCATATCGGAGGAGGATGCCTTTCGGCTCGTGATGTCCGGCAGGTACGAGGGAGGATACTGGATGTGGGCGGGCGAAAGGATACCCGTACGTCTGCACATATACTCTCCGGAGGACTTCGGCAGCGTACTGGTATTCGCCACGGGCCCCGAGAGGCACGTCATGGCTCTGCAGAGGCTGGGGGACGTGAGGGGTGAGACGGAGGAGGAGGTCTATGAGAGACTCGGCCTGCCCTACATCCACCCATTCCAGAGGTACGATGGTCAGGAGGTCGTTATGGCGCTGGAGGGAAGCCTACCGCCCCCCGTGCTCCCCGAGGACCTGACCGGGGACTTCCACGTGCATACCACGTACTCCGACGGTAGTATGACGCCGGAGGAGGCGGTTCAGGCGGCCATCAGGAGGGGCTACGGCGTGGTGGCTCTGGCGGACCACTCCCCATCGTCCGGAGGGGGATTGAACGTGGCCCGGCTTGAGCGCAAGAGGGTGGAGATAATTCGCCTCAGGGAGAAGTATCCCTACATCAGGATACTCCACGCGGCGGAGGTGGATATCCTCTCCGACGGCTCTCTGGACTACCCCGACGAGGTATTGGAGACTCTGGACTTCGTGATAGCATCCATCCACAACTGGGGGGATGAGGAGGACACCACCGAAAGACTCCTGAAGGCTATGGAGAATCCCCACGTGCATGTGATAGGTCATCCGACGGGCCGCGTCCTGAAGAAGAGGCCCTCATACAGGGTGGATTTGGACAGGCTCTTTAGGAGGGCGGAGGAGACCGGAAAGGCTCTGGAGGTCAACGCCAACCCCAAGCGTATGGACCTGGACGCGTACGCTCTCCTTGAGGGAGGATACGGCGGGAAGGTCTTCTTGGGATCCGACGCCCACAGGGAGTGGGATATGGATTACATGTGGGTCGGATGCGCCCAGGTGAGCAGGGCCCGGCTACGCCGGGAGCAGGTGGGAAACCTATAGGAACTCCTTCAGATAACCCTCGGGCAGCCGAACGACGATCCTCCCCTCATTTGGGGAGACCTCCGGAACGTACTCGGAGACGAAGGGTACGAGGATGCTCTTCCCCTCGGGTGTCCTTATCTCAAGGGTCCAGTAGGGCCCCCACTCGTGCATATCCTCCAGAACGCCCAGCTCCCTCCCCTCCGTGTCAAATACCTTGAGTCCCAGAAGCTCATAGACGTAGAATTCTCCCTCCTCAAGGGGAGGCAGGTCCCCCTCATCCATCTCAACGTACAGGTTCCGCAGCAACTCCGCCCGGTTTATGTCATCTACCCCCTTGAGCTTGAGGACCAGCATTCCCTTGCGCTTCCGATAAGCCCTCTCCACCTGATAGGGACGATTTAGGATGAAGACGGTCTTTCCCTCAAAAAAATTAGGAGGGTGGGGAGTTTGAACTCTTACCTCCCCACGCCTCCCGGCAGGGCGGGTGATTCGTCCAACCTTTACCCGCTTCAGATTATCTCCACCTTTACGACTTTACCCTGCTTCCTGCCCACGGCCTCCACGATGCGACGGATAGCGTTGGCGGTCTTACCCTGACGTCCTATTATCTTGGCCTTGTCCTCGGGGGCGACCTCTATCTCGTATATGACCGCCTTCTGGCCGGCGATCTCCCTGATGGCCACCTGATCCTGGTTATCCACCAGCGCCTTGATGATGTACTCTAGGAGCTCCCTGATGTTCGTCATGGCTTCACCTCCTTTTATGCGGTTGTTTGTGTGCGCTTTCTTGCCAGCTTAACCAAAGCTCTCACCCTGTCCGTGGGCTGAGCCCCCTGCGAGATCCAATAATCGTACCTCTCCAGATCTATCTTCCACTCCCCCTCCCTCTTGGGGTTCAGGTATCCGAGTATCTCAATGACCTTTCCGTCCCGCGGGGTTCTGCTCTCCGTAACTACTACACGGTAGCGGGGATCGTTCCTCTTTCCGGTCCTCTGCAAGCGGATCTTCACCATAACAGGTGGGTATTATACACCCGAACGTTTATGCTTAAAACTTCAACCCTCAACCGCCGATATCTCGGTTATGTACGGTAGATTCCGATACTTCTCCGCCGCATCCAGACCGTAGCCCACGAGGAAGACCGGAGGGACGACGAAGCCCACGTAATCGGCCTCAAAGGGGATCCTCCTCTTCTCGGGCTTGTCAAGGAGGACCACGGTTCGCAGCGAGGCCGGATTCCTATCCTTCAGGAGCCTCACGATGTACGAGAGCGTGAGACCCGTGTCCAGTATGTCCTCAACGATGAGGACGTGTCGGCCCTCTATGGGCTGGTCCAGATCCTTTATGAGCTTGACCTCGCCGGAGCTCTCCGTGTGCTTGCCGTAGCTGGAGACGGCCAGAAAATCAACCTCAACGGGCAAACTGATGTGCCTTATGAGGTCGGCCATAAATATGAAAGCCCCCTTCAAGACCCCCACGAGGAGTATCTCCTTACCCGCATAGTCGGCATTTATGGCCTCTGCTATCTCCCGGACCCTGCGGGATATCTCTTCGCTGTCTATTCTGAACGCCGCCATAGGGGGGTATTTTAAGATGGGCCGCCAACATCCTTCGCGGCTATAATACGGCGCATACTCCACCATGCCCAAGAGTAAGCGGGTCCTGTTCTACGTGGCGCTCATGCTGATAATCCTCTTCCTCTGGAATACGGGAGCCATGTATCCGGTGAGGATGCTCGCCGTCTTCTTCCACGAGAGTTGGCACACGCTGGCCTCACTCCTCACGGGAGGCAGGATAAAGGAGTTCGTGCTCGTGCCGCAGGAGGGGGGACACGTGATAACGGAGGGAGGGAACGTGGCTCTCGTGGCCACGGCCGGATACCTGGGCTCCCTCCTGAGCGGAGCTTTGATTCTGGCCGTTTCCGACAGGACGACGCTGGACAGATGGGTGTCGGGTCTGTTGGGTGCCCTGATAATCTTCATGGGATTCGCCTTCGGAGATACGTCCTTCACGGTCCTCTTCTGTCTCATCGTCGGGGCGGGACTCATGGGAGTCTCCTTATTCCTACCCTCGGAGATAAACGACCTGATCCTGCGATTTCTCGGCCTGGCCGTCATGCTGTACGCCCCCTACGACATATTCACCGACGTATTCCTCGGGAACGGCTACCTTACGGATGCGGGCCTCCTCTCCGAGCGTATCGGAGGAAGCCCGAGGATGTGGGGGACGGTGTGGATGCTCCTGTCGCTCCTGTGTATAGCCGCCGTCCTCTCGTGCATAATGGGAAAACCGCTTCCCGGCGAGGCCCAGTCCGAGGCTAACGATTCAGAAAATTTAGGATGAACTCCAGAAGATCATCCCGAAGGTTCCGGTTGAAGAATCGGAGGTTCCGGTGCCTTCTCTCGCGAATCTCAACTCTCCGCGCCTTGCTCTTGGATAGGCTCTCCACCAGACCCAAGTCCATCAGTTTCCTGTCAAGGAATCCGGGGGCGGGGAATACGGAGAAAGTCCTCGTTCCGAGTATCACGGCCTCGCGCGTCATCGTTCCCCCTCCTCCCACGAAGGCATCCGACCAGTAGAGCAGTTGGGGCCCGTCTATGGGCCTCGGCAGTACCCGTACGCCTACACTCTTCGCCATGGAGGCATCCTCCGGGTTCCTGCGGATGACCCGCACGTCGTATCCCCTACCCTTTAGGAGCGACAGGACCTCCCAGAACTCTCCGTATCCGGCCGTGTATAGGGAGGACGTTGAGGGGGGACGGGCCACGATCAGGGGTCTGTGGAACTCCCCCAAAGTCCTGAGGAAGTCGGGGTCCGGAGAGAAATCCCTGAGATATACCTCCTCCTTCAATCCCCTGTATCTGACCACCTTCCTACCGCTCGCACCGTACCTGCGGAGGGCGTCCTCGGGGAACCACTCCTGAACGAAGACCCTGTGGGCCAAGCGGAAGGCGAGGTGGTTGGCGGGTTGGAGGTCATAGTCCATGTACGTCCATACGGTCGTTCGCAGGAGTCTTCCGGCCAGGATGGCATCGTAGGAGTTGTGGGAGAGGGCGAGGTCTATTCCCCTGCCCCTCAGGAGATTGGCGAGGGAGGCCACCCTTGAGAGCATGGCCTTGGCCTTCCCGAGTTTGCTCTTTCCTCCGTGTCTCCCCACAACCCGGACATTGAGGCCCAAGTACTTGGCCAAGGGAACCGTCTCCGAGAAGTCCCGGGCCGTCGTGAGGACATCAATTCCCCTCCTCTCCATCTCCCTTATGAGGGGGGCGAAGAACATCACCTGCGGAGAGTTGGCCAGGTCCACCCATACCTTAGGCACGGGCGTCCATTTTAAACCGGATGCGGCTCCCCCTTAGAATTTCCCCCATGGCGAAGGTCAAGCTTGAGGAGCTCTTCAACATAGACGTCTATGAGCGGAAGGCCCGTACCAAGTACGAGGCCATCGTGGTGATAGGGAAGTACGCCCGCTACCTTCTCCGCACGGGCGAGATAAAGCGTGTAAAGTTGAAGGATAACCCCGTCATAGTTGCCGCCCGCAAGTTCGTGAGCGAAGGGATACCCTTCAGACGTTTGGAGAGTCAAGAGAATACGCCCAGTGAGAGTTCTGATAGGAGTTAGCGGCAGCATAGCAGCCTTCAAATCCCTGATACTGGCCCGTCTCCTCTACAAGGAGGGTCATGAGGTGGGGGTGGTCCTCACGAGAGGGGCTTTGAACTTCATAACCCCCCTCTCCTTTCAGGAGTTGGCGGGGGCACGAGTCCTAACCGACGACGACTTCTTCAAGGGCAACACCCACATAGATTTGGCCCGCTGGGCGGATGTGATGGTCGTGGCACCCGCCACCTACAACGTCATCGGAAAGGTGGCCTCGGGTATAGCAGACGATCTCCTCACAGCCACGGCCGCCGCCTTCCCTCACCCCATAGTGTTCGCCCCCGCCATGCACACGGAGATGTGGCACAACCGCATTCTGCGGAGGAATCTGGATATCTTGAGAGGCGTAGGGCACGTCATCCTGCCCGTCGGCGAGGGGCCTCTGGCGAGCGGAGACGTGGGCGAAGGGAGAATGCTTGAGCCGGAAGAGATAGCCCACTACATCTCCCGTCTGGAGCGGTTGATGGAGTTCTGGGCGGGGAAGCGGGTGGTCATAACCTACGGTGGCACCTACGAGCCGATAGACGACGTTCGGGTCATAACCAACAGGTCGTCGGGACGTATGGGGTTGGCTCTGGCCTCCTGGCTCTCCATGGCCCGAGCCCATGTGGTGGCCGTGGCCTGCGGTGGAGTACCGACGGCCCCCTCCGCGGAGTTCCATCGGGTGGGCCGCGTCCTTGAGCTGCGGAATTTGCTGCTGGATATGGATTACGACTATCTCTTCATGGCGGCGGCCGTCTCCGACTACGCCCCCGACTATCGTCCCGGGAAGATAAAGAAGTCCTCCGACGTCCTGACGCTGCACCTGAAGCGCACGGTTGATGTGCTGTCCGAGCTGGGCCGGAATAAGAAGGGAACTCTGGTCGGATTCGCCCTTGAGGAGAGGGATAGGCTTGAGGAGGAGGCGATGAGGAAACTGCGCGAGAAGAACTTGGATTACGTCGTGGCCAACCCCATTGACGCCATAGGCTCGGAGAGGACCGAGGTATTCCTCTTCGGCAGGGAGGGGCTTCTGGGAAGATACTCAGGGAACAAATGGCAGGTGGCGTCGGAAATTGTGATGAGGCTCGCTTCGGTGTAGATGCCATGTTGGGGCATCTGGCGAGGGTCCTGAGGATGTTGGGTTTTGATACGGCCTACTATAGGGACGAGGAGGATATGCACATACTGGCCCGATGCCTGAGGGAGAGGAGGATACTAATAACGTCGGATAGAGGTCTGCACCTGCTGGCGAAGGGCTGGGGCCTCGGGAGCGTGCTGGCCCCATCGGGCAGATTCAACGTGTGGGAGTTCGCGGAGGAGGTGGTGCGTACCCTCAAGCTGGAGGGATGTATGAAACCTTTCACACGTTGTCCGAAGTGCAACGGCAGGATGGTGAAGATTCACAGGGATGAGCTGGTGGGCTTCGTCCATCCCTACGTGTGGAACAATCACGAGTACTTCGCCGTCTGCGAGGAGTGCGGTCAGATATACTGGGAAGGCTCCCACGTGAGGAGAATAAGGAGGAATCTCCGCCTATGATCTCGCCATGTCCAGAAGCATCCTATGGAAGACGTCGTCTCCCGATAGCTCCGGATGGAATGTCAGCCCTATGACGTTCCCCTGCCTCACACCTACCACCTCCCCATCCTCCAACGTTGCCAGAACCTCAACCCCCTCACCCACATGCACTATTCTCGGAGCGCGTATGAATACGCCCGTTATCACCCTACCGTCCGAGACCTTGACCGGAGCCTCAAAGCTGTCCCTCTGCCTCCCGTAGGCGTTTCTGGCCACCCGAACGTTGAGACGCTTGAGCAGAAGACCCGGATGCTCATCCACGACCTCCGAAGCCAAGATTATCAGGCCAGCGCAGGTCCCCAGTATGGGTCTGTCCCAAGTGGTCAGAGGCTCGGCGAAACCGTATCTCCGAAGGATCCTCGCGAAGTGGGTACTCTCGCCGCCGGGGAGGATGAGGGCGTCTATCTCGTCAAGGTGCTCGGGGAGTTTCACCCGGAGGGTATCCACACCCAAATTTCGCAGGATGGATTCGTGCTCCTCGTAATCCCCCTGGAGGGATAGGATGCCGACCTTCATAAAAAGAAAAGCCCGCGGGCGGACTTGAACCGCCGACCTCGTCCTTACCAAGGACGCGCTCTGACCGCCTGAGCTACGCGGGCGTATCGGGGCGCCGGGATTTGAACCCGGGACCTCTTCCACCCCAAGGAAGCGCGCTAACCAGGCTGCGCTACGCCCCGATGAGGTGTCTATTATACCGTTGAAGCGCGGGTGATGTGCGGCCTACAGCATACCCCTGATCCTGCGGATGAACCACTCCGTCCATGCCGCCAGAAGGAAGAGGATGAATAGGGGCCAGAGGCTCGCAAGGGATATCCTGCGACCGCCCCGCCGCCTCAGGACCTCCGCCGCCTCCTCAACATCGCGAAAGACGTATCCCCCCGACACGGCGGCGAGATTCTTGAGGAAGGTCGTATCGTACCCCAGATAGACCTTCTCCATCGGTAAACTCCGCACGCTCACCCTGACGCTCTCCGAGGCTATCCTCTTACCTCTCCTGAATATATCCACGATGAAGAGGGTATCGGCCGGCGTTATCCTTCGCTCGTACGTGTAGAAGGATGTTATGGTTATGGGTTTCCCGCCGTTTATGGAAACCTCCATCGGGAAGGGGGGATAGATGTGGAGTCTCATCCTCTCTCCACGGGCGTAGAGGGGTTTATCCGTGTAAATCTCGTAGTCCCTGACGACGAAGTCATCCAGATAATCCAGAAACCGCCTGTAGTCCTCGTTGCTCGCGAGCCATACCTTCCATATGTCCGGGGTCAGGACGAACAGGGCGTTTCCCTTTGAGGCGATTATGGGCACGTTCCCCACCTTCTCGTATATGCGGTCCATCTCCATGTCGGGCACGTATATCTCCTCTATCGCCGGTAGATTCCCCCGCAGGAAGAACTTTCCACGGTAGGCCTTGAAACCGCTCCTCTCCCCGACGAAGTACAGGGCGGGTCTATCCACGTTCAACAGGGAAGGGGGAGGGTCCACCATGACGACGAACGAATACTTACCCTCCGGGTTCTCCCCCTCCCGGACGAGCCTGAAGGAGGCATCCGTGAGGTGCCACCGTACGAATCTCACCACGGGTAGGGGGAGCCACGCGAGTATCCCCACACCCCTCGGCTCCCTCGCGAAGACCTTGAAGCTAACCGTGTCGTGGGCGGTCGTTATCGTCGCCTCGGACACCGCTCTGGAGACTTTGAAGCTGAAGATGGCCTCATCCCGGGCGAACACTTTCATCTCCCTCCCATCCAAGGTTAGCCGCACCGTATCCATCGGGGGAGCCGAGAATCTGACCCGAAGGGTCGTCATCTCCCCCCTGATGGCCGGATTACGCATCAGGACGTGAGTTATGCGCGCGGGAACCTTGGCGGCCGGAAGCAGAAGGACCGAAACGTCCCTCTCGGCGGCCACCGCCAGAGGGTCTCCGGGGGCGTTGTGCATACCGTCGGACACGAGTAGGCTGGGCGATGGGGCCTCCTTGAGGGCCGAGTATATGTCGCTCAGAGTATCGGAGCCGAACTTCCGGACGGTGAAACCCCTCTCCCCGAGCAGACGGCTTACGGAATCCAACGTACTCTCGCCGAAGAGCACCCTGGCGCTGTAGGAGATATCCACGAGGGCCGTCGGCCTACCTCTCAAGGTGAATCCCACATCCCCGAGCAGCAGGATGGCCAGAAGTACCCATACGACCCTCAACCCCAACAGAGACCTGTCCAATTTCGTCTATTCTACGGCCGCCATATCGCGGCGGGCGGCGGTAAAATTCCCACTATGAGGAAGATCCTACCGATATTGGGAATGCTGCTCGTCGCCTGCGGAAATCCCAGCTCTAAGGGCTCCTCCGACGCCTCGGCCGGAGCGACGCCGGCTCCCGTATCCTCCCCAGTCTCCCCGAAGGGTGAGACCACGCCGGAGCCTCCGCAGGAGGTGGCCGTGAGGTTCCTGCAGGCTCTGAAGGGTGGGGACATAGATGCGATGGTCTCCATGATCGCCCCCGAAGGCATCCTCATATCCCCCGACGCCCACGTCTCTCCCGATAAGGACGTGGTGCTCAAGCCGGAGGAGTTCCGGAAGGCTTGGGAGGAGAATCGCAAATTCCTGTGGGGATACGAGCCGGGATCCGGTAGGCCCATAGAGATGGGTCTGAGGGATTTCCTGCGGAAGTTCATGTACGACAGGGATTATCTGTCGGCTCCCAAGGTGGCCACGAATGAGTTCATAGGCAAGGGCAACACCCAAAACAACCTGAAGGAGGTGTTCCCCGATGCTGTCTTCGTTGAGTATCACTTCCCCGGGACCGAAAAGTACGACGGGATGGACTGGGCCAGTCTGCGGGTGGTCCTGAGAAAGTACGGGGACGGCTGGAAGGTGGTGGCACTGGTGAAGGACAGATGGACCCCTTAGGGTCTCTCAAGGTAGCGCCGGGTCTTCTCAAGGAGCTTGTGCTCGTGGAGGGTGCGCGCCACCAGTATGGCGTTCCGTATAGCCCTCGCCGACGACCTCCCGTGGGCGATTATGACTATGCCGTTGACCCCTATGAGGGGGGCCCCTCCGTACTCCTCAAAGTCGGCCTTCTTCCGCACAGCCTTGAAGGCCGGTTTCAAAAGCATGGCGCCCAGCAGAGCCCTCGGATTACCCTTAACCTCCCGCCTTATGAACTCCAAGATTATGCTCAGGACGCTCTCGCCGAACTTTAGGAGGACGTTCCCCACGAATCCGTCCATCACTATAACGTCGGCCTTGTCGGCGAGAATCTCGTGTCCCTCCACGTATCCCACGAAGTTGTAGTGGGTGTTCATGCGCTCCAGCTTCCGCCGGGCCTCCACTATGACGCTGCCCCCCTTCTCCTCCTCCTCTCCGATGTTCAGGAGGGCGAGGCGGGGATGGCGGTGGAATAGGGCGTTGTAGAAGGCGGCCCCCATTATCCCGAACTGGACGAGGAGCTCGGAGGGGACGTGTATGTTGGCCCCCATATCCAGAACCAGAGTCCTCCCCTCGTTGATGTTGGGAAAGAGAGCGCCTATGGCGGGACGTTTCACCCCCTTTATCCGACCGAGCTTTCGGAGGGCGTAGGCCATGACCGCGCCCGTATTTCCCGCCGATATGAAGGCGTGGGCTTCACCCTTCCTAACTAAGTCCATGGCTATGGCCATGGAGGATTTGGGACGTTTCTTCAGGACCTCCGAAGGTTTGTCGTGGTGATATACGACTTCGGGGGCATGGACGACCGAGAGACGTGGATGGGTGCGGGGGAGATTGTCGTATATCTTGCGCTCATCCCCCACCAGCACCACCTCAATATCCCGCTCCTCCTCCAGAACCTTCAAGGCACCCAAAATCTCCGGCAGGGGAGCGTTATCCGTCCCGAAGGCGTCTAAGGCTACACGCATCACTTGGTCTCAACCACTATGGCCACCCTCCCCTTGTAATACCCGCAGTGGGGGCAGGCGAAGTGGGGGGGCTTGGGCTTCCCACACGATGGACAGGTGGAAAGCGCCGGTTTCCTCACCTTCCAATGGGTCCTTCTCTTCCTTCCTCTGGTCGCAGATTGCCTTCTCCTCGGAGAGGTCATCTTTTACCTCCTTTTACTTGGTTAAAGCGGCCGCCTCTTTTATCTTCTCGGCGAAGAAAGGCTCGGGATAGGCGCCCTCAAACTCCACTATGTCGTTTATGACTATCTTAGGTACGGCATGCACGTGATACTTGTTCGCCCAGTCGGGATACTCCATGGCCTCTATCATGTAGCCGTAGATGTTGGGGTTGGCGACGGCGAAGCGGTGCGCCGTAAGGACGGCCCTCGGGCAGTAGGGGCAGGTGGGCGTCACGAAGACGTATATGAGGATCTCCTTGTCAATGTCCTTTATCTGCTCCTCAATGTCGGGAGGAAGACCGGAGCGACCGGTGGATGCCAGAACTATGCTCTCTATCAGGGCGGAGAACTCGTAGCCGGCGGGTATTCCGAAGTATCTCATGCCGAAGTCCTTCCACGTGCCGTCGTCCTCCTTCTGGAGGATGGCGAGGGCCGGAGCGTCGTGGATGCGGTACTTCTCGGCCTCGGCCTTGTCGGTGACGACGTTCTTGACCACCACCTCTATCTTGTCGGAGAGTTCGGCCAACTCCTTCAAGAGTTTCTCCTCATCCTCACAGTAGTCGCACCCGAGGCTCTTCTTAAAAAAGAGAAGAACTACAGGCTTCTCCAGCTCCGCCTCAAACTTTTGACGCAAATACTGCTTATCCTGCTCTCTTAAAAAACCCATAGCGCCCGCTATTATACTGCTGAAAGGCAACCCGTACTACCTTAAGATACCCCCTTGAGGCTCTTAGGCTTGCTGCTGATGGGTTTGATGGTTATCTCCTGCGCCAAGAAGGTTCCGCCTCCGGGGAAGGGGGAGTTCGCGGGGCCAAAGCTGCTGGTATTCTCGCCGGAGGCCGGGGATACCGTGGGGGATAGGCTGAAGGTCTATCTGTACGCCGAGGACAGCTCGGGGTTGAGCAGGCTGGTGATATCACGCCGTGGTATTGAAACCTTCCTTCTACCCCTGAGGGGCAAGGGGGCAACGGTAGATACGCTCCTGCGAATCCAAAGGGAGGGGGAGAGTCTCCTGCCGGATACCTTGGAGATTTCGGTCTTTGACCGGTGGGACAACAGAACGTCCCTCAAGATTGAGGTCTTCACCTTCAGGAGGCCTCCCGACACGTCCGGCACATCCTCCGGGAATCAACCGAAGTAGGGTAGGGCCGCGAAGTACTCCTCCGGAGGTACGGTCTTAAGTCTCCCGACCATCCTCTCAATCGGTACTCCCCTCTCCACGTACCCGTTGTAGGCCGTGACGCACCCGAACCTGCCCTCCTCGGCCAGAACGAACGCGAGATGGCCCATCTCGTGAGCCATGAGACGGTCGTAGGCTGTGGGTGTCCCTCCCCGCAGCACGTACCCTATCTCAACGAATCGGGTCTCTATGTCCAAGACCCTCGCGAGATAACGTTGCAGGTATATACCCACATTCTGCTCCCTCTGGTGGGCGTAGCGAACCCCCTCAGCCACTGCCACTATGCTGAAGCTCTTTCCCATCCTCTTGCGTCGCAGTACGTACCGGGCTATCTCCTCCTCCCCTATGGGGAACTCCGGGATGACCATCACGTCGGCACCGGCCGCCATGCCCGCGTAGAGGGTTATCCAGCCTGTGTGCCTGCCCATCAGCTGCACTACGAACACCCGCCGGTGGGATTCGGCCGTTGAGTGGAGCCGGTCTATCAGGTGGGTGGCGACCTCAACCGCCGTGTTGAAGCCTATGCTCTCGGTCCCCCAGATGTCGTTATCTATGGTCTTGGGGATGAATATGACCTTGCCCCACATCCTCTGAAAGGCGTGGGCTATGTGTATTGAGCCGTTGCCCCCGATGACCACGAGGGCGTCCAAATTCTCCAGAGTGGATAGGGCCCTCTCCACGTCGCCCTTCCTCCGCAGGGGATTGTATCGGGATGTCCCCAAGATGGTACCGCCGAGGGGGAGTATCCCGCTCACGTCCCTCGCCGTCAGCCGCCTGTAGTTCTTCTCCACTACCCCCTCCCATCCGTTCCGAAATCCCCAAACCTCCACCCCCTTCCGTAGAGCCAGTTTGACGAAGGCCCTTATGGCGGCGTTGAGGCCGGGGCAGTCCCCCCCGGATGTCAGTATCCCTACACGTCTTAGAGTGCGCATAGCAGAGATTCTATTCGGGAAGTTTCGGCAGCGAGTCCAAGCGTCCGAGGGAGGAGTATGAGCGGTAGAAGATGAGACGGTGCCCATCCTCATCCAAGCGCCGCTCGTGGTGCGCGTAGGCCTCGTCCGTTGAGAGGTCTATCACAGGAGCGTAGCCCTCGGAGGGGGCCATACCGTCCTCGTAGGGACGCAGACTCAACCTGCGTCCCGGAGTTATGAGGATCCCAGTCCTCTCCCTATAGGAGCCGAAGTAGAGGGTGGGGTCCTGCCAACGCACGTCTCCGGCTATCACCTTGAAACCTTCGGCCGAGAGGAGGCGGGCCACGTCGTCCGGATTCCTCTTGCATCGGGGCTCCCCGCCGAGAAGGACGACACCCGAGAATCTGAATCGTCGGAGCCTATCAACCAGCTCGTCCGTGGGAGTGCATCTCCAAGCGGTGGCCTCCAAGAAGAGGAATCTCTCCGCCCTAAAGCGAGAGTAGTAGAGGCTATCAATCAGGTAGGGGAAGGCCTTATGCTTCATTAGGAGAACCCTGACCACGGAGCTGTCAAGTCTTTTCCTCAAGGCGCTATCTCCCTTGACGAGTCGCCCTATCTCCGAGTAGAGGATGGGGAGCTTCGCCGGGAAGAGGATCATCAGGACGTCGTTTCCCGCCAGGAAGGCCCGGCGAAATATCACTCTGAGATCATCGTCGGTGAAATTCTCCCTGTAGTCCTCGCGCACGAACTCCCTGAGAGCCGGCGCCCAGAGGTCATCGGTCATAACCACCTTCCAAGGGTCTATCCGTCTGGCCATCTCCACCACCCGGGGGGAGAAGGTCGCCGGCACCGTATCCAAGAAGGGGTATATGAGGCTTGAGACCATAAAACCGTCCAGATAGGCCGACACGTTCCGGAAGACCTCCCAGTTCCTCATAAGGAAGGCGCTATCTCCCTTGAATTCGGTAAGTTGGACGTCGGAGTTCCAGCGGGTGTTTCCGTAGCCGGGGAAGTGTTTGGCCACCGTCAGTATCCCTCCTCTCCTCATGCCCCGTGAGAAGGCCCTACCGTACATCCTCGCCCTATCAAATCCGAGGCCGAAGGTCCTCCCCATGCGGAACATCAGGGCCGAGGAGTCCGTAGCCACATCCAGAACGGGAGCGAGATTGACGTTGAGGCCCACGGCCCTCATGGTTGATGCGATGGCGAAGGCGTACATCTCAACGGAATCAGGCCTCCAGTTGGCCATCTCGCGAGGTGAGGCCACGTCGTCGCACCCCGGAACGTTCTTCAGGCGATTTATCCGGCCCCCCTCCTGATCCGCCGACGCCAGTATGGGCAGGGGGTTGGCACGGTTGTAGGCGGCCACCTTCTCGGGAAATCCGGGCAGTTTTATATGCCTCTGGTTGAATACGGCCCCTCCTATGGGATACTTGGTCGTGTATCCGACGCCGGGAGGATATACGAGGGTAATCTGCGATATTTTGCTCCGCAGGGGCATCCTCTCCACCACCCTGAACGCCCTCCATATAACCCCCGGAGTTATCTCCGGAACCGCGACATATGCGGTATCCTCAAGGGAGCAGAATGTAAAGAGTGCAGGGAGCATCCAAAGATTCTACGGAAGGATATCCCCCGTTCTGCTCTATAATAGCCTCGCTATGGAGATAACGGGATTTACGGTCGGTGGAGTTCTCGTCTCATTCTTGGCGGGCCTACTATCCTTTCTCTCGCCGTGCGTCCTTCCGCTGGTCCCAGCATATTTGGGATACGTCTCCGGCCTCTCCGTGGCCGAGATAAAGAGCGGGAAGGGAACGGGCAGGGTCGTACTCGGAATCCTATTCTTCGTCCTCGGATTCTCCCTCATATTCGTCCTTATGGGGGCGACCGCGTCCGCCGTCGGGCAGTTCCTCATAAAGAACAAGAGGGTGCTCGGTTGGATAGCCGGTCCCCTTCTGGCCATATTCGGCCTCGCCCTTCTGGGAGCCTTCAGCATACGCAAGTACAAGGAATGGCCGGCCGTAGTGAGATGGCTGGGTTGGGCCCTCTTTCTGGTCGTGCTCGTTGCCCCCATATTCATGTTCTCCACCAAGGCGGTCTCCTTCTGGGTGCCGATACTCTATCTGGCGGTCGTCGCGGCCGTCGCTTGGGTGCTCAACTACCTGAACATCATAAACTTTGACTTCATAAACTACGAGGCGAAGGCGGAGGTACATACGAGCAGGACGAACATCTTCATATCCTTCGTCATGGGGGCGGCGTTCGCCCTCGGTTGGACACCCTGCATAGGGCCCATACTCTCGGGCATACTGGGGTTGGCGGCCCTCTCGGAGACCCTGTGGCAGGGGATGGTCCTACTGTTCGTGTATTCCATGGGACTGGGGGTCCCCTTCATCCTCTCCGGCATCTTCGCCGCCAAGATATTTGAGTTCATCCGGAGCGTCAGGGGCCTCCTCCGCACGTTTGAGATCATATCGGGGATACTGCTGATCATCCTTGGCATCCTCCTCGCGACGGATTGGATCCAGCAGCTGGCGTACATGCTGCCCCAGTGGGAGTTGCCCCTCTGATGGCCAAGCCCGTAGGTGAGGCTCTGATATCGCTCCTACGATTCTTGGGGGCGGAGGGTGTCCTTGAGCTCATACCAGTCAGAAAGGCGGCTCGGCAGGTGCTGAGGAGCTATCCGGGAGCCGAATTCGTCCATTACAGGGATGGAGTCCTGTACGTGTGGGCGAAGGATCCCGCGGTGCGCTTCAAACTACAGACCGCCAACAGGCGGATAGCCCGAGCCATAAACGCCCTTCTGGGCAAGGAGGTGGTGAAGAGGGTGGTTCTCAAGTCCTCCCCTTAGCCCTCCTGAGGCCCTCGGCCACTATACGCTCGTGCGTCCATAGACGCAGGAATCTGTCAAACTCCTCCGGAGTCAGGCTTTGTCTGTCGTACATACCCGCGTTCAGACGCTGTCTCTGGGCCTCGTAGAGTAGGAGGGCGTTGGCGACGGATACGTTGAGGCTCTGGACCATACCGTACATGGGGATTATCACGTTGTGATCCGCCACATCCAGAACCGCGTCGGACACCCCGGAGTCCTCGTTCCCCAAGACTATAACCGTGGGGCGAGTGTAATCTACATCGCGAAAATCCCGGCTCTCGGCCGACAGGTGGGTGGCCACCACCTGATAGCCCTCCTCCTTCAACCTTCGCAGGGCCTTCAGCGTATCCTCCTCCCTCACGAGGGCGACCCACCTCTCCGATCCCCGCGATATCTCCCGATTTATGGGGAGACTCTCACCTTCGTAGTAATAATGCACGTACATGACGCCCACGGCATCGCACGTACGCAGTATGGCGGAGAAGTTATGCTCGTTCTTCACGTTCTCCACGAAGACTCTCAGGTCCCTCTGCCGGCGTTTCAAAACCTCCAGAATGCGCCTCAAACGCCTGTCGGACACCAAAAACACCACCGATATTTTAAAGGGGTGCAGAGAGCAACCTTATAATGCCTTACTCTTGCGTTTGCCCATTATCAAGCTGAACGATGTCTATAAGTCCTACAGCTACGGGGACAAGCGCATAGACGTCCTTAAGGGGGTGAAGTTGCGCGTCGCGCCGGGGGAGATGGTGGGTATATTCGGTCCCTCGGGCTCCGGCAAGAGCACCCTGCTGCACATAATCTCCACCTTGGACTTCGCCGACTCCGGCTACGTGGAGGTCCTTGAGAGGGTGATAGACCCCAAGTACCTATCGGAGGATGACCTCGCCCTCTTCCGGCGCAGACACATAGGCCTCATATTCCAATCCCACAACCTGTTCCCCGAGATGACAGCCTACGAGAACGTGTATTTCGCCCTGCGGATGCGGGGACATACGCACTCGCAGGCGCACCTTAGGGCCACCAACACCCTTGAGTCGCTGGGCCTTGGGGAGCAGATGCACAAGAACGTCCAGATGCTGTCGGGCGGCGAGAGGCAGAGGGTGGCCGTGGCGAGGGCCATAGCCGTGGGGGCGGAGGTGTATGTGTGCGACGAGCCCACGGGTGAGCTTGACCGTGAGAACGCCATAAACTTGATGGAGATACTGGTGTCCTTGGCCCGTGAGGGGAGAACTTTCGTCATAGCGACCCATGACGACAGGCTCATACCGTACTTTGATACGGTCTATCGCCTTGAGGACGGCGTTTTGCATAAGGTAGCAAAAAAGGAGGTAAAGCATGGAAAGGATGCAGGAGATACTCAATAAGATGAGCATGGAGTTCCCGGGCTTTCTGGCCGGGGCCATCGTGGATAAGCATGAGGGTCTCACCATCGTAGAGAGCCGCAAGGACGAGGACTTTGAGATAAGCATCACCGCCGCCTACAGCGTTGAGCTCGTGCGGGCGCAGAAGAGGTCCCTTGAGGCTCTGGGTGCCGAGGATGAGGATCCCATAGAGATATTCGCCTTCACGAAGAGCTACATCTTCATATCCAAGCCCTTGGGAGATACCCCCTTCTACCTACATCTGGTCCTCAAGAGGTCCAAGGCCGTTCTGGGTCTGGTCTTCGCCTTCCTGAAGAAGTACGACAGGCTCCTTACGGAGGCGGCCCGACAGTGGCAGGAAGCCTGATGAATGCTCCGCGGTAAGTTTTACGGAATAACGGACCTCGGGCGGGTCCGCACTCGGAACGAGGACGCGTATCTGATAAACCCCCTGACGGGGTTGTTTGCCATAGCCGACGGTTTGGGGGGTAGGAAGGCGGGCGATTTCGCCTCCAACTACGCCTTGGAGGTGCTGGATGAGGAGCTTCAGAATCTCCTGAACGCCGGCTGGAAACCCAAGGAGGCCCTGAAGGAGGCTTTCATCAGGACCTCCTCCAAGGTCTATGAGAGGGTGACCACGTCGCTGGAAGTTAGGGGAGCGATGACCACGCTGACCGCCATGCTCATACGGGAGCACAAGTGGTACATAGCCCACGTGGGAGACACCCGCATATACTTGGCCCGGGACGGACACCTCTACCTACTCACGGAGGACGATACGAAGGCTCAACTTATGGTGAAGCGGGGGTTGATATCCCCGAAGGAGGCCCTGACCCATCCCGCCCGGAACGTTCTGGTACGGGCTCTCGGATCCCGCTCGGTGGTGAAACCGCACACCTACGAAGGATATACGGCCAAGGGGGACAGGTACCTTCTGGCGTCGGATGGCCTCTACTCCTACTTCTCCAACGAGGAGCTTTTGGAGTACATGATGACGTACGAGCCTAAACCTCTGCTTGAGCTCCTCCGGGACGAGGCGAACGAGCGGGGTGGAGAGGACAACCTGACGGCCGTGGCCATCCTCATAACCGACGCCCCCCTCATAACCACCCTTTTGGCCAAGTTCCAGAGCATAACCTTAAGGAGGTTGGTATGAGCCTCGTCGGAAAGGTGATAGACGGGAAGTACAAGATACTGGAGAAGGTCGGAGCGGGCGGCATGGCCGTCGTATATAAGGGGGAGCACATATACCTGAAGCGACCCGTGGCCATAAAGGTCCTCGCCCCCCAGATGGCTCGGGACCGCCAGTTCGTTGAGAGGTTCTTCAAGGAGGCGGAGACTGCCTCCAAGTTGGACCACCCGAACATAGTCAAGATTCTGGACTTCGGCGACGAGGACGGCCTCCTCTATCTGGTGATGCAGTACGTTGAGGGGGAGACCTTGGAGAGGATCCTCCAAGCGCGCGGCAAGTTGGACCTATCCGAAGCCCTGAGCATAGCCCTCCAGATACTTCCGGCCCTCGGATACGCCCACGAGAAGGGGATTATCCACCGCGATATAAAGCCGGGGAACATAATAGTGGATTCGGAGGGTAAAGCTTACCTGTTGGATTTCGGAATAGCCGCCATGATGGAAGAGGAGGAGGCCAAAGCATCCGGAGGCTCCCGGAAGGCCGTGGGGACACCCGAGTACATGGCTCCGGAGCAGTTCCGGGGCAAGGCGGACGTGCGGTCCGATATATACGCCTTCGGCGTGGTTCTCTACGAGATGCTGACAGGCAGGACGCCCTTCGGCGATGCCAAGGACATATACGAGCTTCAGTACAGGGTCCTCCGTGAGGAGATCCCACCCACGGGTCTGGGCGACGAGATAGACGCCATACTCCGAAAGGCCATGCACAAGCTCCCGTCAAGGAGATTCAGGACGGCCTACGAGTTCGCGGAGGCCCTCGCCTCGCTGCCGCAGGCCAAGAACCTGACTCTAAATTCCATCCGCCCCGTGAAGCCGATACGGGTGATTGACGAATCCGCCGAAACCGCCGCCGAGGAGGAGGAGGAGCTGCCGCCGGGTGCCCTGCGCAAGATAACCCAGTTCATAGAGCTACCCGAGGAGGAGGAGTTTGAGATAAAGGAGAGGGGCTTTCCCTGGGGGCTTCTCGTGGGCCTCATCCTGCTGGGGCTCCTCATCGTAGGGGTGGCGGTCTTCCTGCTCGTTAGGTTCGTATTCTGAAGGAGGGAACATGGGCCGGGATGAGGTTGAAAGACTCCTGATGGAGGAGTATGATCACTTCTCCAAGATATACCGCTCATTCACCGGAGAGAGCATGCCGAGGCTATCCCCCGAGGATGTGGTAGAGAGGTGCCTCGTGGCCGTTCAGGAGGAGATAGTGAATGGGAAGGGGGAGTCGGTTCTGAAGGCCTACGCCATGAGCGTTGCGGCGAGGGTCCTCCAGAGGATCCTCAAAGAGGGTTAGCCTCCTTAGAATTCCGCCATGGATATGAGATCCCTCGCCGAGGAGGTGTGTGCCGTCTCCGAAGGTGCCGGAGACATCCTCCTGCGATACTTCGGGAGGCGCCTCCATATAGAGCGTAAGGGTCTTCGGGACATAGTCACGGACGCCGACATCGCCTCGGAGGAGTACATACGGCAGGAGCTCTCAAGGAGATTTCCCGACATACCCTTCTACGGGGAGGAGACGGGTGGAGCATCGGAGGGCCTCAGGTGGGTGGTGGACCCTCTGGACGGGACCAAGAACTTCGCGAGGGGCTTGGAGATATTCGCCGTATCCATAGCCCTCGTTGAGGATGCCACACCCCTCATGGGGGTCGTGCGAATCCCCACGCGAGGCATCACCGTCTGGGCCTATAGGGGTGGGGGAGCCTACGCGGGGGAGCGCCCCCTGAAGCTGGACGAGGGGAGGCCTCTGGACGAATCGTTTCTGGCCACGGGGTTCCCGCACGGGAATCCCGAGCTGGTGGACCCGTACGTGGAGGGGTTAAGGAGGGTCCTGAAGCGGGCCATGGCCATAAGGAGGCTCGGAAGCGCCGCGTACGACCTGGCGATGGTAGCCTACGGCCTATTTGATGGCTTCTGGGAGTACGGTCTCGCCCCGTGGGATACGGCGGCGGGGGCCGTCATAGTTGAGGAGGCCGGAGCCGTACTCAGCGAAATTGACGGTAAGCCGTGGAATATATACAGTCCGACCATACTTGTGGCCAAAAAGGTGCCATATAGACAGATGTTGCACCTTCTTTCCCGCCCTTAGAATACCCCCGGTATGTGTTTAGGGGTTCCGGGCAAGGTGGTGGAGGTGGTTGAGGATGAGTTGGGCATACGCTACGGCAAGGTCAAATTCGGGGGCATAGTTAAGGATGTGAATCTGAGCTACGTTCCCGAGGCGCAGGTGGGGGATTACGTCGTCGTACATGTGGGCTTCGCCATAAGTCGCATTGATCCCGAGGAGGCCATGCGCGTCTTCAAATTCCTAAAAGAGAGCGGAGAGCTGGAGGAGCTTGATGCCGATGATGTCGGACGAGAGGCTGATTGAAGGGACGGTGCGTCGCATAGAGCGCGGGGAGGACGGCACGTACGCCGTGGTCTCCGTAAGGGGAGTTCTCCTGCGGGTCCTTCTGGATATGGTTCCGGATGCCAAGGTGGGAGACCGCATCCTGCTGCATGGAAAGGTGGCTCTGGCCAAGCTGGAGGATGGCGATGAGGTACGTGGATGAATACAGGAACCCCGCCTTGGCCAGGAGGTTGGTTGAGCGTATCCGAAGGAGGGCGACGAGAACGTGGAGAATAATGGAGATATGCGGAGGACAGACCCACACCCTCATACGCTACGGCATTGACGCCCTCCTGGAGGGGACCGTTGACCTGATACACGGTCCCGGATGCCCCGTGTGCGTTACGCCCCTTCAGAAGATTGACAGGGCCATAGCCATAGCGAAAAGGCCGGAGGTTATATTCACCACCTTCGGGGACATGATACGGGTACCCGGGAGCCACGGGGATCTCCTCTCCGCGAAGGCGGAAGGCGCCGACGTGCGCATAGTCTATTCCCCCCTGGACGCCCTGAAGCTCGCCCAACGCCATCCGGACAGGGAGGTGGTCTTCTTCGCCGTGGGATTTGAAACCACAGCACCCGCAAACGCCATGGCCATCCATCTGGCTCACCGCCGGGGCGTGGATAACTTCTCCGCCCTGGTGTCCCACGTCCTCGTACCTCCGGCGATTGAGTACATCCTCTCCGACCCCGACAACCGCATAGACGGCTTCATAGCCCCGGGGCACGTATGCACGGTGGTGGGATACACCGACTACGAGGAGTTGGCCCGCAGGTACGGGATACCCTTCGTCGTGGCGGGCTTTGAGCCCTTGGACCTGCTTCAGGCCATATCAATGCTCGTGGATATGTTGGAGAGGGGGGAGACGGATGTCAAGAATCAGTACGCGAGATCCGTATGTCGCACCGGCAACCCTCACGCCAAGAGGATGATTGAGGAGGTGTTTGAGATAACGGACATGGTATGGAGAGGGTTGGGGCTCCTGCCCAAGAGCGGCTTGAAGCTGCGTCCCAAGTACGCCCGACACGACGCGGAGCTGAAGTTCCATGTGGAGGGGTTGAGTGCCGAGGAGTCCCCCGTGTGCATAGCAGGCGAGATCCTGCAGGGGAAGAGGAAACCCCCGGAGTGCCCAGCGTTCGCGAGAGAATGCACGCCGGAGAGCCCTCTCGGGGCCCCTATGGTATCATCGGAGGGGGCGTGCGCCGCATACTACGCCTTCTGGAGGAACCGACAAGATAAAACTTCGGGTGTAGAATAGCCGCCTATGGCTCTTTACGAGAGGTATAAGAAGGAGATTAGGCCAAAGTTGGCGAAGGAACTGAACCTCAACATTATGGAGGTCCCCCGGATTGAGAAGGTCGTGGTGCATGTGGGTTGGGGTAGGGAGGCCTTGGAGGACCCCAAATCCTTGGAGGTCGTCGCCAAGGATTTAGCCATGATTACGGGTCAGAGGCCCGTAATTACGAGGGCCCGCAAGCACGTGGCCCAGTTCAAGCTCCGCAAGGGGACCCCTATCGGTCTCAAGGTCACCCTGAGGGGTAAGCGGGCGTACGATTTCCTTGAGAGGCTCATAAACTTCGCCCTACCCCGTGTGAGGGACTTTAGGGGCCTTCCCAAGGATAAGTTTGACGGGAGGGGTAGCTATAACTTCGGCCTTGACGAGCACACGGCTTTCCCCGAGATAGACATAGACAAGGTGCAGATAACCTTCGGGATGGACATAAACATCGTCACGTCCGCCGATAACGATGAGCTGGCTTACAGGCTCCTTGAGGCTCTGGGTTTCCCGTTTGAGAGAGACTGACGCCCGTAGAATCCACCATCATGAGAAGAGTCATCCTCGTTGGGGTTTTTGCCCTGTTGGGCTGCTCAACCCATAAGGCCGCGATGAGAACCTCCGGAGAAACCATGTTGAGGATCCCACCCCTCAAGAAGGCCGAGAAGACCCTCCCCAACGGGCTCCATGTGATAGCCGTAAAGAAGGATAAACTTCCCATATTTCACATGCAGATGACCATAAAGGCGGGGGCGATGTTTGATCCCGAAGGTAAGGAAGGTCTGGCCAATCTGGTGGGGATAATGGTTGATGAGGGTACGGCCAGCCGCACATCCGAGCAGATAGCCTCCGCCATAGAGGATATCGGAGGATCCTTCAGCGTGAATGTCGGCAGGACCTACACGGAGGTCTCGGTCAGGTGCCTAACGGACGACACCGACAGCATGCTCGCCATAACATCCGACATCGTGATGAATCCCACCTTCCCCGAGAGGGAGTTTCAGAGGGAGAGGAGACGGCAGAAGGCGTCAATTCAAAACAACCTGAGCAATCCCAACTACGTGGCGAGCGTGAGCCTCTACGAGCTCCTCTACGAGGGGACACCCATAGCCCATCCTCCGGAGGGATACGTTCCCAGCCTTGACAACATATCCCGTGAGGACCTGGTGGAATTCCATCGGAAGTACTGGCGACCCAACATAGCTTACGTTGTCGTCGTCTCATCCTTGGATCCCGAGGAGGCCATAGCCAAAGTTGAGCGGTACTTCTCCCGCTGGGAGAGGAGCGACCTGATCCTCCCGGACCTCCCCAAATTCCGGAAGCGGAGGGTGGTCAAGGTGGCCCACATGCCCGGTCTGAATCAGGCCTACGTCCGCCTGGCAGCCTTCGTGGATATCCAGAGGAATTCGCCCGATTGGAACGCCCTGCGGGTCGCCAACTACATCCTCGGAGGCTCCGGATTCTCCAGCAGGATCCTCCACACCATAAGGGTTGAGAAGGGCTACGCGTACTCCGCCTATTCCTACATAATCCCCAACATACCTTGGAAGAGGCAAAAACTTCCCTCCGTCTTCATCTCCGGTCTTGAGACCCGCATAGAGACGGCCGAGGATGCCGTCCTCACCCTCCTCAACATCATAGAGGAGGCAAAGGAGAAGGGATTCACGGAGGAGGAGCTGGAGGCGGCCAAGAGCTTCTACAGCGGCTACATAGCCAGAACGTCCGAGACCTACGGTCAGGTGGCCGGCCTAATATCAACCCAGTACGAGTACGGTCTCCCCGACATGTACTGGATAAAGGACGTGGAGGAGATACAGAGGCTGACCCTTGAGGACGTCAATAGGGCGGCCCGGAAGTACTTGGAGACCGAAAGGTACGTCCTCGTGATACTTACGGACACGACCCGTTTCAAGCCCCAGAAGATAAGATAACCGGTTTCCTCCTTAAAATCCCCCGTGTCGTTGAAGTACGCTCTGATAATGGCTGGAGGTAAGGGGGAGAGGCTCTGGCCCCTATCAACCCCCGAGCGTCCCAAACAGCTGATCCCCCTCATAGACGGTCGCACCCTCTTGGATATGGCCGTTGAGAGGGTGGAGGGTGTGGCGGAGCCCGTGATCCTGACGAACGAGAGGATAGCCAACCTCATCGGGGAGAATCTCCGCAAGATCGTTGAGCCGGTCGCCCGCAACACCGCTCCGGCCCTCATATACGCCACGGCTCTGCTCCAGAGCGAGAGGGGGAAGCCGGTCCTCGTGGCCGCCCTTCCCTCGGACCACCACATACATCCCACGGAGGTTTTCCGAGATACGCTTGAGAGGGCCTTTAATCTGGCAAACGAGTACGAGTCCATAATAACCTTCGGCATAAAGCCCACCCACCCGCACACGGGATACGGATACATAGAGCGGGGGGATATGTTGGAGGATGGGGTGTGGAAGGTGAGGAAATTCCACGAGAAGCCGGATTACGAGACGGCCAAGGCGTACCTGTCAAGCGGAAATTACTACTGGAATTCCGGCATGTTCGTCTGGAGGAGCGACGTTCTCCTTGAGGAGGCCCGAAGGTTGGCTCCGGATATATACGACCTCCTGTGGGAAGGAGGGAGATTGGTCCCGCCCGAGAGATTCTTCGGAAACGTCAGGGCGGTATCCATAGATTACGCCATAATGGAGAAGAGCGACAGGGTCATCGTGGTTGAGGCTCCCTTCCGATGGACGGACGTGGGATCCTACAGTAGCCTGTACAACCTCCTTCCGAAGGATGAGCATGGGAACGCGCACAGGGACGCTCCACCCCTGACGGTGGATTCCAAAGGCAACCTCGTGATCTCCGGAGGGAAGAGGGTCGTTCTCGTGGGTGTTGAGGGTTTGGCCGTGATAGTTGAGGGGGACATCGTGCTCGTCGTTCCCCTTGATAAGGACCAGAAGGTCAGAGAGGCCGCCCGCAGGTTCTCTCAGGGGACCTGATGCAGCCTCCCCTCCGCCAACCTGTAGATACTCACATCGTCGGCCTTGCCGACGGTCTTTGGGATACGGTTTGACGTCCAGAGGACCGTCGTTCCGTACTCGTTTATCTCCATAAATAGACGCTCTATCTCGGCGGAGGAGCGCTCGTCCAACCCCAACGTGGGATCATCGGCCAGAAGGATCACCGGCTCCTTGGCGATGGCCCGCGCTATGGCCAGCTTCTGCCTCTGACCGGCCGAGAGCTCCGACGGGTACGCGTCCTTCCTGTGCGTGAGACCGACCCTCGCGAGGGCCCTCTCGGTGCGCTCCCGAGCCACCCGACGGTTGAATCCCAACCTCTCCAAAACGTACAGGACGTTCTCGTAGCAGGTCATATCCTCCAGATGGACGGGCATCTGCTTTATCACGCCTATCTTCCGTCTGACCTCCTGCAGGACCTTCCGATTCCTGCGGGCCAAGGTGTGGGGCGTTGAGAGAACGGATACCTCCCCCTCGTCGGGAAACTCCTGAAAGTACGCCATCTTCACCAGGGTGCTCTTACCCACCCCCACCTCGCCGAATATCACCACGAACTCCCCCTTACGCACCGAAAGGTCTATACCATCCAAAATGGTTGTGCCGCCGAAATTCTTTACGACATCGCGAAAGAGTATTACTTCCCGCACCTCAGGCTATGCCCAGCCTCTTCGCCTCCGACAGGAAGGATATGACGTCCCTGTAAGCCTGAGGGAACTCCACCTCGTACTCCTCGGTGAGCCTGCGGGCTATCCCCTCGGCATCAAGGCCCTTTCTCTTAAGTTCAACTATGCGGCTCGCCGTCTCGTTCAGTATGTAATGGTCCGTACGCCTCGCTGCCTTCAACTTCCCCGTCAGGGCTACGGTCAGAGCCAGTCCTGCGGCTGCCTTGAGAAAATCACGGCGCTTCATAAGTCTCTATTTTAAAGGCGGAATTGCCCTCATTACAACCGAATTGCAAATTACGAATAGAACCCGCCGTCCCGATGGAAGGCGAACGGAGGTTTCGGAGTCGGACATGCGCTCCAAGATGAGCCTCCCATCAACGCCGAAGACCTTCAGGGAGCCCTTGAACCTGATGCTCCCGCCCTCAAGGATGCAGGAGGCCCGCTCTGAGCGCCCCTCATCAACGCTCAACCCCGAAAGGACCTCCACGTCGTCCAAGGAGATGTCCGTATCCCCGAGGTCGCTGCGGGCGACCACCCTGACGATGATATCGTCCTCAACGTTGGGGAGGTTGAAAGTGTGGGGAAGCCAGGTGGGCATATCTCCGAAGATGCTCCCGAGGGGATACCATACGGGAGATCCAACGCTCCGATAGTAAAGGTCAAGACGGTCGTAGTTGCCCCTGCCGGACCACGATGGGGCATTCCACACCCTCAAGACGAGGTGAGCCTCACCCTCAAGGTGAATTGGGGGCATCTCCAGAGCGGACGAATCCCCCGAGGGTAGGACGTAGGACAGGAATTCGGCGAAGCCGGTGCCGGAGGAGCCGAACGTGGGGGCCACATTCTCCACCGCCAGATAGTTCCCCTTCACCCACCCCCTGCCGACGACCCTCCAACCCACCGGAGGCCATCTGCCTTCAAAGTCTTGACGGTACGGGGGTCTTACAGGGGCGTACGCGCCCACGTAATGGTGGAGCGTATCGTTCCCGGGAGCATCGTCGCCGCTCATATAGGCCAATATCTCGTAGTATCCGGTATCGGAGGGAACCCACCTGAACCATACCGTATCCGAAGATTCGTATATGTCGTTGAGAATCCACATGGCTCCCGCCACAGGGTCAGATCCACGCCTCAGGAGGATACGAAGAGTCTCAACTTCCATCCTCAAAGAGCTGTTGTCGTATATGAATACGCCGAGGGAGCACACCCGAGCGACTAAGCAACCGTCCCCTCCAACGATGCCCCCGAGACCCATATCGTGCCACCCCTCAGGTCTCTCCAGCGTGAGTATGGCGTCGGACCTCTTGAGACTGTCCGGAGGTCCGTCCATGGTCTGGGGCCACCACCCCACGAATCTACCCGTGCGCCCATCCCGGTACAGGATGTACATCCCGAAGTCCCCACCGGGGAATGTCCTCAATCTCGCCGGCTCATCCTCCGGGAGAGTCCCCATGGGCAGGGAAATCTCGTAGATTCCCCCTCTCCTCGCCACCCTAGCCATGAGGTCCTTGCGGGGGAAGAGGTAGGCTCGCGAGCTATCCATCGTGGCCCACAGGATGTAGGAGTGCGTCCTTATCACGTTCAACCCTTCCCCCGACTCCCACACCCTATCGCCGTCGTCGTCCAAAAAAATGAAGAGCGCGTCGGTACTGTCGTACGTGGTGTCGCCCGTTATGACCGCCAGGTTCAGGTTGGCGCCATCGTGCTGCAGCAAAACTATAACCACCCCCGTATCCGTGGCCTGCGTGTATTTGCCTAAGTAGTTGGAGGCGTCAAGGCGGTAGGCCGCGTCCCACTCCCCCGCCGATATATTGCCATCCAAGAGGGGAGAGGGAGCGTGCGGTATCTCAAAGGATATCTGGGGTGAGGGCTTCACGGTAAAGCTGGACGTTAAGGTGTCGTTGCCGGCGTACTCGTCCGTATCGGCGGCGACCGTGAAGATGACGCGGTAGGTCCCCAAACTCTCCGGGACGAACCAGCCGAAGTTCAAGGTGTAGGAGTGGGAAGCCTCTGCTATGAAGTCGTGGGTTCCCCTAAAGACCGTGTCCCCGCCGAAGAGGGCGTAGGCGTTCAGAACCACATGCACGTCGTTGGCTCCCAGATTGGTGGCCGTCGCCGTTATGTAAGCCAGCTGACCCATATGGAGAAGGGCGGGAGGCTCATCTATGGAGGTAGCCTCAACGTCGTAGGTGAATGAGGTGCTTCCGAGCAGACGCACGTCGTCCAAGGCGAACCAGTATCCACCCTCCGGGGAATCGTAGGAGAAGGCCACCTGAATGCTGTCGTATCCCGCGTCCAAGGACAGGGTATCAACGCCGGAGTCCGTCTCCCAGTACCGCCTCAGACTCACCCAGCCACCCCAAGAGACCCCGTCGTGGTAGCGCACCATAACGGAGGCCTGATCCGGGGTGCCCAGGCCCCCCTTACTGAAGACGTAGGCGTAGGTGAGCTTTAGGCTGTCGTAATCGGCCGAATAGACGGCCGGCGATACGAGGGTGTCCCCGTAGGCCTCATCGCTCACGGAAGCGTCGCACACGACGTATTGGGAGCCGGAGCCGGGAGGCTCGTATCCGCGGGAGCCGTAGGAGCCCAACTCCCACGTGGCCGCTCCACCTCCGTTTAAGACCGTCCATCCATCCAGCGAGCCCTCGTAATCTCCCCGCAGAATATACACCCATGTGAGGAGGGGCATGCTCTTTAATTCTAAGGTGGAGGGGCACCCTCCTCAATCCGGCAACTTCTCATCCTCGGCTCCTCGTGGTGGCCCCATATATCGTTGAAGTGGAAGTGGCCCCTCAGCCTCTCCCCGCGCAGGACCCTCCAAAGCCAAACCCTATCGTCCTCCCACATGCGGTCGTAGGGCAGGGAGTCAATATCGTACCACTCCGGCTTCGCCTCCTCGCTCTCCACAGGCTCCCCCTCCCAATCCTCTATCAGGAATACGCTCACATCCATCTCGGTGCCGTAATCGTCCGTAAATAGAAGTTTGGCCACCCGCTCGTAGGATGTGGGTCTTATGCTCAACTCCTCCAGAGCCTCACGCACGAGGGCCTCCTCGTCCGTCTCCCCCTCCTCAACCTTTCCCCCTACCCCGTTGTACAGCCCCCTCCCCAACCCCCGCTTCTTGTAAATGAGGAGGACGCGGCCGTCTCTCACGGGATATCCTATGACGTATCGCCTCAAAACTGCGGCACCTCCTCATCCTCCGAAGGCTCCCCTCGGGCGGGCTTGCGGAATCTGCGGAAGTTGTTGTAGTCGTACATCAGCATCACGGACAGGGACGGCCACTTGGTGCGCATCACCGTACTTTGGTAGAGATTCTCATCCTCCCTCTCCACCTCCCAGCGGTTGAGCCTGAGGAAATCGCGGAACTGACCTACAAGGAGCAGGTTGCGGCCCAAGGGGAGGCGTATCCCCAAATCCGCGTAGTACCTGCTCCTCTGCCAACCCCTCGGGGTGTATCGGGGGCCGGAGTAGTTGGCCGTGAGCTGAAAACCGATGGGACCGCGTCCCAAGCTGACCTTCACCTTGGCGTCGTACGTTAGGCTTCTTCTCAAGGTGTCCGTATCCACAACGTGGTCGTAGAGGTCCAAACTCAAGTTGAGGCTCAAAAATTTCGTTGGCTTGAGCACGGCGTAGGTCTCAAGGCCGTAGGACAGGGAGTAGCGCGCGTTTATCCACGTGAGGACAACCTTGCCATCCTCGTAGTATGAGAAGTAATCTATGTCGTTGTTCCTCCTGCGATAGAAGGCCTCAATCCCCAAATTTCCCAGACTTCCGAGAACGTACTGGTATCCGGCCTCGTAGGAGTCTATGTACTCGGGCATCAGGGCCGGATTCCCCCTCTGAAGGGTGTGCTCGTCTATCACCCGGAGGAAGGGATTGATCTGCCAACGTCTCGGATGCCACACCCTCCGGGAGTAGGAGATGTTTAGGTGGTGCAGTAGGTTGAGGTCGTAGGTGATGTGAATGCTCGGGAATAGGTCGGAGGAGGAGTATGGGTAGCTCTCACCCTCAACCTCCATGTTGCGGTCCGTCCTCTCAAATCGCAAGCCCACTTGGTATCCCAGACGTCCGTACCTATCCGTATAGGAGACGTAAGTACCGTGCGTCGTCCTCACGTAGTGGGATATCTGGGCGGGGCCTACCGGAGCGCCCCGCTCGTAGTATATGGTGGTGTCGTGGGAGTTCCATACGTCCCCCTGATATCCGGCCTCTATCTTCGCATCCTTGCTCCGCCGCCAAGTGTAATCCAACTTGAGCCTACGGCGATCATGCGGGCCGGATGAGAGCCTACCGAAGTCGGATACGAGGTTGGCGAACTGGTCGTAGGTGTAGCTCTCGGTGCTCTCCCTAACTTCCCGCACACCGTAGTACAGGCTCAAACCCACGGAGTGGGATGCGGCGAACTTCAGGTCGTACCCCAAGAAGGCCGAGCCTCTCCTACCTCCTATATCCACGTAGGTGTGGCTCCTGCCGCCGTAGTCGTAAGTTCCGTCCCACCCCATGGAGAAGTTCCACATGCCGATATCCCCCTCCAGACTCAGGGTGTGGCCTCGTGCGAGCTCGTACTCTACGCTTCCCTTCACACCGTAGGGTTTCATGGAGAAGAAACGGGTTCCCTCGCTCGTGTAGGTGAAAGTCGGGGTGCGCGTGTCGCTGAAGAAATCCATATAACGGCTGAAACGCATGTAATTCCCGCCGAGGACCACCTTTAGGCGGCGCGCGGTCCATCCCAACGATGCGCTCACGCCATAGTTCCGGTAGGTGCCGAGGCGAGCCATCAGCGATGCGGCCGTTCCCTCGTCGTGATACCGCTTTAGGATCACGTTGAGTATCACGCCTCCCTCGGCCTCGTACTTGGCGGAGGGATTGGTTATAATCTCTATCCTCTCAACGGATGAGGCCGGTATCTGACGGAGGGCCTCCGAGGGTTGCAGGACCGTGGGGCGGCCGTTTATAAGGAGGGTGATGTTGCGGGTGTTTCGGATGATCACGTTGTCGTCGTTATCTACGGTTATGCCGGGAACGTCCCGCAAAGCCTCAAGTGTGTTCCCCGCCTTTGATGTGATATCCTCGCGAAAACGTATAACCTTCTTCTCCCCTTCGTAGGTTATCTGGGGTGGGGTGGCCTCCACCCTAACCTCCTCAACCTCTATGGCCGTGCGTTTGAGGGATACCGTTCCGAGGTCCAGAGGCTCATCCCCCACATCCACCCTAAGGGTCTCGGGTACGTAGCCTATGAAGCTTATGCGCAGACGGTATCTTCCCCTCTTTAAATCCAAACGGAAACGGCCCTCGGCGTCGGTGTAGGCTCCTCCCACCCGCCCACCTTCAGGCTCGGTCATCGCAACGACCGTAGCCCCGTGCAGCGGCTCCCCTCCCTCCCCGACCACCCTACCGGAGACCGTGGCCGTCATCAGAAGCGAAAGCATGGCTGCTATTATAAGCGAAGAGCCGAGGCGGGGCAAAATTGGAAAGTTGAACCTGCGAATTTTGGTCCGCAGCAGGGGACGCCTCCCGTACCTTTCACGTCTATAATCCCCGTCTATGTTGAGCCTCGTTATCTTTTTCCCGCTTCTGGCGGCCATTCCGTTGTTCTTCCTACGACCAGAGTGGAAAAAGACCTTTTGGGTTTATGGAACGTTCATAACGTTTATGGAACTCCTGCTCTCGCTGGGGCTCCTCTTCGGGTTTGACTTCACGAGGGCATCGGAGTTCCAGTTCGTTGAGAGGTACGTATTCTTCGGGCTTGAGAATGCCCCCTACTTCGTCGGTATTGACGGTCTGGCCCTCATCCTCATCCTCCTGACCACCTTCCTCACCTTCTTGGGGATCGTATCATCCTACAACTACATCAAGGAGAAGGTTCAGGCCTACGTCATAACAATGCTCCTCTTGGAGACCGCCATGATAGGCGTATTCGCCTCCCTCAATCTCATCCAATTCTTCATCTTCTGGGAGGCCCAGCTGATCCCCATGTTCATCCTCATAGCCCTCTGGGGCCACGAGAACAGGGTCTATGCCGCCTTCAAGTTCCTAATCTACACGGCCATAGGCTCCGTCCCCATGCTCGCGGCCATCATCTGGATATATCTCAACTACGGAACGTTTGACTATCCCCTTCTGGCCCAAGTTCTGCCGGAGGCGGCCGCCGACGTTCAGAGGCTCCTCTTCTTGGCCTTCTCCCTCGGTTTCATGATAAAGGTGCCCATGTTCCCCTTCCACACGTGGCTTCCCGACGCCCACGTGGAGGCTCCGACCGCCGGCTCCGTCATACTCGCCGGCATCCTCCTCAAGATGGGTACTTTCGGCTTTCTCCGATACTCCCTGCCCCTGTTCCCCGCCGGATTTGAGGCCTACAGGGGGCTCCTGGCGGCTCTGGCGATAATAGGCATCCTTTACGGCGGTCTCATGGCGTGGGTCCAGTCCGACATGAAGAAGCTGGTAGCCTACTCCTCCGTCGCCCACATGGGATTCGCCATGCTCGGCATAGCCTCCGGGAACCCCATAGGGATACAGGGGGCCGTTCTGGTCATGATAAGCCACGGTTTGACGACGGGGGCGCTGTTCTTCATCGTGGGGATGCTCTACGAGCGCAGGCACACCCGCCTGATAAGGGATTACTCCGGTATAGCAAACAAGGTACCCAACCTCTCCACATTCTTCGTATTCATGGCTCTGGCCTCAATAGGCCTTCCGGGGCTCTCCGGATTCGTCGGGGAGTTCTTGAGTATGCTCGGGGCGTACAAGGCCAATCCCGTGTGGGGTTATCTGGCCGCGCCGGGTGTGATAATAGCCGCCATATACATGCTCTCGCTGATAAAGAGGGTGGTCTTCGGGAAGTTGGACCCCGAGAGCGCCAAGATGCCCGACGTGTCCTTCCGGGAGGCCCTCATACTCGTATCGCTGGCCGTGTTCGTCATCTGGATCGGGATCTATCCCTCTCCCTTCCTCTCCTTCACGGACAGCGTGGCCCATCTCCTCTCCTCCATCCTTAGGTGAGGAGGCCTATACTTCTGGTGATCTCCGCCCCGTCGGGGGCGGGTAAGACTACGGTGGCCCGTCGGTTGGCGGAGGATTACGGCTTCGTTCATGTGGTGACGGCCACCACCCGACCCCCGAGACCCCACGAGAGGGATGGGGTTGATTATCTCTTCACGGATGAGGCCACCTTCCGCCGATGGATAGAGGAGGGGAACCTGTTTGAGTGGGCGGAGATATACGGCAACCTGTACGGAATCCCGAAGGAGAATCTCTACAGACCCCTGCGTGAGGGGAGGAACGTCGTCCTGACGGTTGATGTCAATGGTAAGCGGGCTCTGGAGAGGGTCTTCGCCGACTCCGACGAGGTTGAATTTAGAACCATATTCCTCGTGCCACCGTCGTTGGAGGTCCTGCGTGAGAGGCTCATGCGGAGGGGGGATCCACCGGATGTGGTGGAGAGGAGGTTGAAGAAGGCCGCCAAGGAGATGGAGTACGCCTCGGAGTACCAACACGTGGTCATAAACGATGATCTGAACCGCGCCGTGGATGAGATAGCCCGGATACTGGGGCTCAGGCGATGAGTCGGGAGGAGATAACCCATATCATCCGGAAGGCCGACTCCCTGATGGGTGGGAGGAGGTATGGGGAGGCTCTGGAGATTCTCAACTCAATTGAGGGGGAGGCCGAAGGCCCCCTGCTGGGAGCCATCCTCTGGAGGAAGGGATGGATCCTCTACAACCTGAGGAGGTTAAAGGAGGCCTACGAGTACCTTCGGAGGGCCAAGGATTCGGTGGCGGATGCCCGAACTCGCGCCTTCGTCCTGTCGGCTCTGGGGATAGTATCCCACACCCTAAAGAGATTCTCCGAGGCGGTTGAATATCATTCGTCGGCCATAGAGCTACTCGGGGAGATGTTAGCAGCCTCGGGAGGGGATCCCGGACTGATGGGGGACATGGCCAAGGAGTATAACAACCGGGCCAACGCTCTGGTGGGTGCGGGGAGGTACGACGAGGCCTTCTCCGACTACGGTGAGGCGGAGGCCATCCTCTCCCTCTTGGGGGATGCCCCCGGACTCCTGCGATTCAGGGCGAATCTGCACTACAACGTGGGGTCCCTCCATTATTACCTGAACGACATTTCCTCCGCCTGCGACGAGTGGAGGAAGGCCCACTCCATATATAAACGACTGTGCGAGGATTACGGAGATTCGGACCTGTGCGAGGGGGAGAGGAAGTTGCGCTCGGCCATAGAGAAGAACTGCTGACTCCATTACCTGCTTAAAATATCCGGCCATGTGGATACTGACCGTGAGGTACGAGTTTGACGCCGCCCACAGGTTGCCAAACGTTGATAGCCCGTGCAAGAATTTGCACGGACACAGGTGGGTGGTTGAGGCGCACGTACGATTTTCCCGTTTGGACGAGAGCGGTATAGCCACGGATTTCAAGGAGATAAAGGCCAAACTCCATTCCATAGGTCTTGACCACACCTATCTGAACGAGGTGCTGGACGAGCCACCGAGCGCGGAGGTGGTATCCCGCTACATATACCGCAGACTCAAGGAGATGGGGTACGACGTGGTCGCCGTGAGGGTGTGGGAGACTCCCAACTACGCCGCCACCTACACCGAGGAGCGATGGATCGCTTAGAGAGAGCATACAGAGCCTACATGAAGGCCCCGAGAGGAACGAAGGGGAAGGTCCTGCGGGAGTTGGCTCAGAAACTCAAGATGAGCGAATCCAAGCTGAGGAGGATATTCAGGGAAAGATTCGGCAGCAGGAGGAGATTTCGCAAATCTCCCGTAAGGTACTCCAAGGATGACATCCTGTACGCCATACACTATGCACGCAAGAGGAGGATATCGCTCCTGCACGCGTGCAACTACATAGTAGCCGAGCGCAAGGTCATAAGACGCTCCTACGAGGAGGTGAAAAATCCGGCGAGGGCCTTCTATCTGGCCGTCATAAGATTCATCAAGGCCTCCAACTCAAACGTCCCCCAAGGTAAGAGGATAGGGAAGACGGATATAAAGCGGGCCCTCATGCGCTCGGACCTATCCGACACGGAGAAACTCCTGATAGCCATGACTCTGGACGGCCTGCTCACCACCTCATCCGACCTCAACGCCCACATGGAGAGAGCCCTGAAGTCCCTCCTCAAGAGGAACCTCCTAACATTGCGTGGGGGCAGATACTTCATAACCCCCAACCTCAAGTACAGGCTCTTGGGCGATGGGTTATCTTAGGGGGCCGGACCTTTTAAATCCCTACGCTTGGCTCGTATCGGCCCTCCGGCTCATGAGTCGGCCCCGGCACCCAGTTCTACCTTCGGTCGGGGTGGGAAATCTGCGAACCGGAGGCACCGGCAAAACTCCCCTGGTGGCCGAGCTCACGAGACACCTGCCCCATCCCGCCATAATCACTCTGGGGTACCGCCGCAAACGCAGGGGATGCTTCACATCACAGGAGCATCCCAGCCCGGAGTACTTGGGCGATGAGGGGTACATGCTCTTTAAGAGGACCGGCGTTCCGGTGATAGCCTGCAAGGACCGCCTCAGGGGAGCCGAGATGGCCAAGGCGCTCGGAGCCGAGACGGTCATATACGACGACGTCTTCCAGTACTTCAGGATAAGACCCCACTTCAGCATCCTCCTCCTGCGGCCCTCCGACGTGCGCTCCCATGTCCTCCCCTTCGGCCCCCTAAGGGAGCCCTTCGGGGCTTACAGATTCGCCGACGCCGTAGTCTTCAATCTCAAGACCGATGAGGACGCATCCCTCCCCCCTCTGGATAAGCCCACATTCCGGATGAGATACAGGATTGACGGCCTCGTCGTGGAGGGGAAGGTAGTACCCGTTGAGGGGAGGAGGGTCTTCGCCTTCTGCGGTATAGCAGACCCCCTCAGCTTCATCGGCGCCCTGAAGAAGGCGGGAGCGAAGGTGGTCGGCAGGAGGATATTCCCGGACCACTGGTGGATAGACAGGAGGACCGTGGAGGATATAAGGAAAGAGGCCCGACGTTTGGGGGCCATCCCCGTATGCACCGAGAAGGACTTCTACCGGATAGGGGACCCCACCCTCCCCTATCTCAAGGTATCTGTGGAGATTGAGGATGGATTGGTGGAGATGATGAGGGAGCGTCTATCGGTGGCGCTTGAATAGACGCTTCAGAGGACCAACTATCCGATCCCAGAGGGTCGTTCTCCTACCGTAGCGGTTGTAGTACCTTGAGTAGTACTCCGAGGCCCTCCCCACCTGATTGAAGATGACGAGTTCGGGATTTATAGTTATCCGCTTCAGCATGGAGCGTTTGGTATAGTTGTACTTGAGGACGAGGAGGTACTTTACGGCGAACCTGTCAAGGAGCTTTATCTCCGGAGATACGGGGAAGGGAGGGAGGTCCAGAACCACACGAAACCGCTCCAGAAGGTCCTTTATCCCGTCAAGCATCTCCTTGAAGACGACCAGGTGGTCCCTGTCGGCCGTGCCCACGGGAAGTATGTAGAGGTTGGGATGTATGGGGTAAGGCTCAAAGCGGCCGTTGGAGTATCCCTCGCTGTCGCCCAGACCGAACATCTCGCTCAAGCCCTTGGCCCTAATGTCGCCGTCAATCAGGAGGACGGGGATGCCCGAAAGGGCCGCCGCCGCGGCGAGATTGGCGCTTATGAATGTCTTCCCCTCCCCCGTTTGGGTGCTCGTCACGGCCACTATCTCCTTGAGATCCCCGAACATGTTCAGCTCAAACAGGAGTTTCCTAAACTCGTTGAGGGCCGGGGAGGTTGAATCCACGGTGCCGGTCCGAACCATATCGGCGGGCAGACTATCAAAGGAGGAGAAGGTGGGCATGAGGATTATCTTGTCCTCGGGGAAGGGCAGGGTACTCTCATCCAGAATCACGTCCGTCGTGAGGTCCTTGAAGAAGGCCATCGCCACCCCGATTATCAATCCCAGAAGGAGGCCGAGGATGGCCGCCACGCGGCTGCGGCTGTATATCCCCACCCGCCTGACGGTGGGGGAGCCCAAAATCGTTATATCCGGCACCAAACTACCCAGCTGAACGTCGGTGTCGTTGAGTTTTTGACCGAGGACTATGTAGAAGTCCTCCGCGTTCTCAAGATTCCTCTGAATCGTCAGCAGGGTAGCCTGCTCCTTTAGGACCTCCGGGAGTATCCGCTTGTAGTAGGATATCTGCTTTCTCACGTAATCCCTATTCTTGGCGGCGGAGCCGAGTATGAGCGTGTTCATCTTCCGCAGGCTGTTGTACAGGGCCTTGACCTTGGGGTGGGAGCGTCCGTACGTGGTCTCAAGATTCCATATCTCCATGAGCAGATTTATGCGGGACTGCTGAAGGTCGTTGAGTAGGGGATCCCCAACATCCACGAAGATCGTATCCTCCGGAGAGTTTCGCAGAATATCCATAAGCTCGTTCAGCGCCCTCTCCTTGGCCTTCAGATCTGAGAGTATGGCCACTATCTTCTCTTCCGTGAATTCCGGGTACTTCATCCTCTCCTTAAAACGCTGGATCTGGTTGGCGAACGTGTTGATCTCCCGCTTGTAGAAGTCCATGAGCTTCTCTATGGTGCGTTTCTGTCGCAGGAGACTCTGCTTCTTCTCCTCCAGATGCTTCTGTATTATCCAATAAGCCACCCGCTCGGCCGCGCGCTTGGCCCACCTCCTGTCGGGGGATATGTACTCAACCGTGAAGAAGACCGTATTCTTGGGCCCGAAGGCCATATTCTCATCCTTATCCTCCAGAACCCTTATGCGTCCCTCCGCCAACCTCTTCCAAAGGCTCAAGGTGTCATATACGACGACGAGAAAGCTCTTGCTGCACGGACATTTCACGACCCCCGGGTTCTTCTCCGAATACTTACCCGGTCGGACCTCGCGTATCCCCGCCACCCGTCCCTTCAGCACCTCGTACATCAGGGCCGTATCCTTCAGGCCCCTGTAGAAGTCGGGGAATCTTATCTTTAGGGCCAGAACATCCACGGAGGGGGATGTGGGCCTGACGGAGCCCATCTGATCCGCCAGAACGCTCACCTGATTGACCTTGGACGTCTTCATCATATGCACGTAGGCCCGGAACTTGGGGCCCTTGCGCAGCAGGATGTTGCCCACCACCGAGATGGCGGCCCCAAGGATAGCCGTCAGCAGAATTAAACGCCATTCCCTGACCAGAACGGCCTTTATCCTCCGGTAGGTGTATTGGAAGTTGGTCTCCCTCATTCCAGATCCAGACGTTTCTTGGCCCGCTTGTAGAATTTCCTCAAACTCCTCATAATGCGAGCCAGCGCCTTCTTGTCGCTCGGGGGAGCCTCCTCGTAGTACTTCAAGGCCACCTCAAAGTACTTTATGGCCTCGTCAAACTTCCCGAGGAAGTACTTGGTGTATCCCAGATAGTACGCGATATAGACCACGTTGTAATGGACGTTGGGCTGGTCGCGAAGTACGAGGTATAGGAGACCCTCGTATATGTCCTCCGCCTCCTCAAAGCGCCCCTCCTTCAGGAGCAAACCCCCATAGACCCAGCGGAAGTATCGGCTCTCCGGATACTTCTCCACGTACCTCTTGATTATGGGGATGGCCTCGCGTGCTCTTCCCTCCCTCATGAGGATCCACGCCAACGTCAGGGCTGCTATCACGGACGTGTAATGGCCTTTCCTCCAGGCGGTCTTCAGGTACTCTATGCCCTTCCTCTTACTCTCCTCCCTGTCCTTGACGAGAAAGAAGGTGGGGAGGAACCCTATGCGGTTGGGAGCCTTGGAGAGGGCATAGTTGTATATGCCGAGGGGAAAGTACGCATCGTATAGGGTTGAGTCCTCCTTTAGGGTGGCGTTTAGAGGTTTTATGCCCTCCAGAGCGTACTTGAGGGCCACCAGATAGTTTCCAGCCCTTCCGGCCCGCATGGCCTTGTAGCCGTAGGACCCGGCGATGAAGAAGTGCATCCAAGCCCTGACCTTGTTATCGTCGGTTATAGAGAGTTTCGCCTTCGCCTTCTCCTCCGCCATCTTCATGTACTTGAAGAATTCCGTCTCGTACCTGTTGGTGTGATAGTCCTCCATGTAGTAGTCGTATATGGCCGCCTTGAAGAAGTATCCCGCCGGCTCATCCGGGTAGCGATGTATGGCCTCATCGGCTAAAGACAGAGCAGCCCCGTATCGCTCCCTGTAGGTGTACTCAAGGGCGAGCAGCACCAGACTGTCTAACTCAGGACTGAACGGTACTGTTGCTAACGCTAATGCTATCAACGGCCGTTATTTTACCGGTGAAGGCTTCGTTGATGGGCAGGTCGTAGAACAGGCCCCGGAAGAGCATGAGTCCCTTGGGAATGTCATCGCTGATGGCGACGGTTATCTCGTACTCCTTGCCTCCCAACGAGATCACGGCCCTGTCGCCGTCCTTGAGACCGAGGGACTCGGCATCCTCCGCGGAGACGAATATGCTCTTCTCCCGGATGAAAGGCTTGTGGATGGGATTTCTGAAGGCGTAGTAGGAGCCCTTGTAAAGGTCGGGCGAATGTAGGAGGACCCTACCCTTCGGCACCTCTCCCTTCGTCGGGGAGTACTCCTCAACGTTGAACTCGTAGTGGGCGATGGGATAACGATACACCCTCTTCAGTTTGGCGATGGTGGGGATGTAGTCGGGATAGGGCCTCTCCTCGTGGGCGAGGTTGTAGGGGTCGTACTCAAGGTCCCTGTAGGGGAAGACCACCCTCCTCATCTCAAGGAAGATGTCGTGGGCATCCTTCCAAGAGACGTTTCCTCCGAGGCGCTCCATGAGGCTCTTGAAGATCCACCAGGCCGGGCGACTTCCCGCGTAGGGCCACAGGGCATCCTTACCGTACTGGACACGCCCTTCCAGATTGGTTCGGGTGCCCTCCTCCTCGTAGGGTACGGTGATGGGTAGGACGGCGGAGGCGTAATCCGTGGAGGGGTCCCAGAAGGAGGTCAGGACGACGACCATGGGGGTGTTCTCAAGGGCCTTGACGACCAGCCCCCTCTCGTAGTACTCGTAGAGAGGCTCAACCTCCCAGAGGACGAGGACGTCTATCTTCCCCTCGGCCGCATCCCTCAGTATCTTCGCCGTGTTGGATCCCGAGGGGAATGGGGTGAATCCCACATCAACGAACCCCTGACCGTTGGGAGCCGTCCTCAGGAGCAGGAACTTGGCCCTGCCATCAACGGCAGACAGATGCGCGATGTTGGACTGGGCCTCGGCCGAAAGGTCATCGGGGAATATGAGGAGGGGGAACTTGGCCGAGCCGAAGGCCTCAACCATAGCCTTATAGGGGGCCTCGGGGGAGTCCGCCAAGAACTGATAGGAGGCGTAAGCCTCCCCTCCGGCGGGGATCCTAACCCACTCGGCCCATCCGTCCCTCACGTACCTCTCCCTGTAGGGATTTATTACGAATATGCGGGCGCCGTTGCGGGCGGCCCTTATGAGGCGCACACCCACACCCGGGACCGTCTCCCTCAAGTCCCCGAAGATGAATATGGCGTCGGCCCTGTCAATGTCCGCAATCTTGGCCGTGGAGGCGGAGTACCCCACGACCCTCTTTATGGGATCCTCCTCGTACGCGACGTGGGGCCTCCTGAAATCCACGTCCTCGCTGAGGAGAAGCTCCTTGAAAAGTTTGACGGCCGCGAAGGCCGACTCGTTGGTACCTCTCCCTCCCGAGAGCACGGCGACGCGCTTGGCGGAGCGCATATGCTCTGCTATCCAATCCAAGGCCACGCTCCAGTTGACCTTTATCCACTTGCCATCCTTGGCCTTGAGATGGGGGTAATCTACCCTCCTCTTGTGGTCCGAGACGTACTGGTGGGAGAACCTATCCCTATCGCTGATCCAGAACTCATTCACGTCGGGGTTCTCCCTACCGTTGATGCGCACTATCTTGTGGATATCCTCCCGCTTTCCGCCCTTCACTATCTTGCCCTTGGAGTAGGGTTTGCGGGAGATGACCTCAACCATCACGTTGGCCCCCAAGGAATCCTCCGGACTTATAGCGGGGACCCTCTCCAGATTCCAAGGGCGGGTATAGTACTTGTAGTCCGCCCCGTTTATTGCACCCACCGGGCAAACCTCTATGAGGTTCCCGGAGAATTCGTTGCTCAAGAAACGATCCCTCTCGGGGCCGAAGACCGTGTACCATCCCCTATCAAACACCGACCAATCCTTACCTCCCCCTACCGTCCAGTAGAAGGTGGAGCACCTGAAGCACTGGATGCACCTATGGGGCTCAAGGTCAAAGTAGGGGCCGGCATCACGCTTGGGGAAGAGCCTCTTGGGAAAGGTGTATTTGCTGGTGGTGGGACCGAAGAGGTAGGTGATCTCCTGAAGGTCGCACTCGCCTCCCTTGTCGCAGACGGGACAGTCAAGGGGATGATTCGTCAGCAGGAGGGCCACCACGGACCTCTGCGTCTCCTTGACCGTCTCGGTGGTGGTCCAGACCTTCATGCCGTTCTCGGCCTTGGTGGCACACGCGGGCTTCAGTCCCCTCCTACCCCGTCTGTCCTCAACCTCCACGAGGCAAACCCTGCATCCCGCCCATACGGGCAGTTTGGGATGATAGCAGAAGACGGGAATCTTCTCGCCGTTTCTCCAAGCGACGTCAAGAATGGTTTCTCCTTCGTTGAATTCAACTTCCACATCGTTCAGAAGGATCTTCGGCATGGTCGGTATTATAGCCTTGAAACGGGAGGTGGAAGCCCATGGGACGGAGGAATTGGCTAAGCCCTATCCCACATGTCCGGAAGGTGGAATTCCCCCTTGGGCCTCCTGTCTCTCGTGAAGATGCCGAACTTGGCCGAGTACCCTTCCAGCCACTCGTAGTTGTCCATCAGGCTCCAGTACAGATAACCCCGAACGTCAATCCCTTCCTCCCTCGCCCTCTTCAGCTGGCGCATATGCTCAAGTACGAAGCGAACCCTCTCGTCGTGCCTCTCCGTGGCCATACCGTTCTCGGTGATTATGACGGGACGCTCGTAGCTGTAGCGCTTCAGGAGAGTGTAGAGTCCCTCCGGATAGACTTCCCACCCCAAGGAATTCCTCCAGACGCCCTCGGGAGCCACATCCACCCCGAAGGGCTGCCTTAGGGAGAACTTGACCCTGTCCCTCGTGTAGTAGTTTATGCCGATGAAGTCTCCACCGGCCCGTATCCTCTCCATCATGGCCACGGGCGGCGGGATCTCCCCCGAAACCTCGGAGAAGACGGGCACGAAGTTGAACATGTACTCCCTCAAGGCCGCGGGGATTCTCCCCAAGAGCCCCACGGGTGTAAATACCCTCAGATGATGGGCCATACCCACGGCCGCCCCCCTAACGTTGCCCTTTATGGCCTCGTAGGCAGCGGAGTGGGCCCGCATCATGTGCCTAAGGACCTTGAGGGCCTTCCACAGGGACCTCTCGCCGGGGGGCCAGTCTCCCGCGACGAATCCCCTGTAGGCATAGACGTTGGGCTCGTTTATGGTTATCCAAAGCTTCACCTCCGGCAGGTACTTGCTGACGAGGTCCGCGTAGCGGGCGAAGATGTCCGGGGCATCCGGGCGGAGCCACCCTCCCGAGCGGTAGAACCACACCGGGTTGGTGAAGTGGTGCAGGGTAATTATGGGGGTTATCCCCGCATCAAGGAGGGCCCGCACGAACCTGCGATATCTGAAAAGATTCTTCAAGTTGAACAGCCCTTCCTCCACCTCTATGCGGCTCCACTCCAAGCTGAATCTGTAGGCGTTGGCCCCTATCCTGCGAAGTAGTGCTATATCCTCCTCCATCCGCTCCCAGCTGTTGCAGGCCTCACCCACGGGAGGCGCCTTGCCCTCCTCCTCCCACAGGCTCCAATCGTTGTACGTTCCCCCCTCTATCTGATGGGCACTGGTGGCGGCACCCAAGAGCACAGGCATATTCTAACGCAGAACCTTGATGACCCTGCCACCCTCAACGACGAAGAGTACGCCCCTCCCCGTGAAGTCCCCGTATCTACCCGTGAAGATGAGCCTGCCGTCCGCCCCGTATATACGGACGTGGGCATCCGGCTTCGGGGAGCGCACGAACTCGGATACTCCCAGCTCATCGCTCTCCCCAACGGGTACCGGTAGGGGGAAATTCTCGGAGAATTCCGACGTGTTGCCCTCGGGGTCGGTGCTTATGGACGTTATGTACAGGCTACCGGACGACCAGTCCGGACCGGAGCTATCCACCTTCACGCTCATGGAGAATTCCCCAAGGAGCACCGCGGCTCTCCCCAGAAGCGTTCCCCCCTCGCCGTGGCCGTTCATATCGCCCGGACATTTGGAGGTGTCGGGGGTTGATACGAGATAGACCTCAACGCTATCCGCCCCGGTCAGGGCCCTACCCCACACGAGCAGGAGAGTATCACCAGAAACCACGTACATTCGGGCCGAGTCTATGTAGGGGTAGTCTATAAGGACGTTTGAGTTGAAGGTTTGGCGCAGGCCGTCGTTGCACGTAGGTCCGTCTCCGGCCGACCCCGACGCTCCGGAGGAGTCCAAATCTATCGCCAGACCCCCGTTGTGGGAGAAGTGATTGGACGATATGAGAACCCGCCTTGATATCCCCTTGCGCTCACCCACGCCTACGCCGGGACCCGGAAGGTGCCATCCGTTCCCGTATATGCGGTTGAAGAGTATCTCCACGTCCTCGGCCCCCCCATCAACGAATATTCCCTTCGTTCCGTTGCCGTATATGGTACTCTCCAGAATCTGGGCTGAGTCGGCGTCGTACCTTATCTCAACGCCCGCACCGAAGACCCGTATATCGCTGGCCGTGGGATGGTCGGAGGAGTGTATGAGGTTATGGAGGAGTCGCACATTCCTGAAATATATATTCACGTTGTCCCCCTGATTGAAGTACCACGCGCTGGCGAATATCTCCGAAGAGTCCAAGACCCACCCTCCGGACGTTGTCGCCGACGTATTCCCGAACTTCACACCGTGAGAGCCGCAGAAGCCCACATAAAGGCGCGCCAAGACCCCCGAAGTACTCTCATCAACGAATATACAGTCGGAGGGGGTGGAATCGGTCGGGATGCTGCCGTCGGCGGGAATACCCACGAACATCTCCCTCAAAATCACGCCATCGCTGCCCGGTCGTACCCGTATCACCTGACTTCCGGAGCTTCCGCCGCCTCCGAAGAGGGCGATCCCGCGGAGCATCACGCTGTCCGACGCGATAGTCAGAAAACCCCACACCGACGAGAGGCCGTTCAGGTCAATCTCAACCTCCGGGCAGGGGAAGTAGGGAAGGGTCGCCCCCAGAGTTCCGACCTGCCGACTCTCCCCATCCCTAACGCCGGTCCATCCGGCCGAGTCGGGTGCCGCCCTGAAAGATGGGGCGCACAGGTTCGTGTTGCCCGCATAGGCCGTCTGGGACCATCCGTCCAAAAGTAGAGGGGAGGTTATATCCGGCAGCGTGTCGCTCAAAGTTATCCTCCACCAGCAGTTTCCCGAGACGCACACGTATCCCGGGTCCGACGTGGGGATGTTGAACTCCACGGTATCCGGGGAGGTGGTGGAGTTGGCCATCTCTATGGCCCACCGGAGGGTTCCGACGCTTCCGTCGTCGCCGGACTTATACACCGTGTAGGTGGCATCTAAAAGAAAGAGGAGCATTCGGAGGGGATTTTAAAGGTGCGGGGAAAGGGGGGCCGAAGCCCCCCTCCCGCAATCATCTGACTACGATCCTACCGATCTCCTTTCCGTTCCTGAGGAAATAGACACCTCTGGGCAGGGAGACGCGCCTGCTCCCCGTGCCGTTGAGCCTCACGACGGAGTACAACCTACCGCTGGCACTATAGACCTTGATGACCTTAGGCGCGGGGACCGACCACCGGAGGAGGATACCGCCGGGGACGGGAAGTACATCTACGTAGGTCTCCACGCTCGGACGCTCGCTGGAGGCGACATTTACGGTCGTCGGGTACGCTTGGATGAAGCTGTAGGTGATGCGGCCTCGGCTGTCGCTGGCCTCAACCTTCAGGTACAGGGTGTCGCCGGCGGGAACGGAATCTATGGTGAAGTACGCCGTGGAGTCAGCCGTGATGCTGTCGGCGGGAACCGTGATGTAGCCGGCGGTGGTATCGGCCGAGTAGTGGAGGAAGACGTCGGAAAGACCGTCGGGATCATAGACTCGGGCCGTCACGGTGGCCGGAGAGTTGATAACGGGAGTGTCGGGCGTTATGGTTATGGCCTCAACGTAGGGGGAGAAGTCGTTTATGTACCTGGGCAGCAGCTGATAGGTGCTGTAGTACTGGCCGAGGACCGCCCATACCTCCAAGACGCCGTCGGGGGCAGGCTCGCCATCAATATCCGTCGTGGAGGAGGAGGAGATCCTCAGCACTCCCGTTCCGGTGCTGTCGCTTATGTCGTAGTTGGTGCTCGCCGCGAAGGTGCCCGGATACGTGCTCCACGTAAATCCCCTGACGGCCACCAGCATGCCCTCGTAGGTCTCATTCATGTCGGCTACGGTGATATACACGGGAGGATATACGCTGCTGCTATCTATGACCTCAAAGGCATGGACGGGAGACACCTCAAACAGGCTCCTATATTCGGTCGTTATACCCCGTATGCAGGCCAAGTATCCCGTATCAACGGCCGCGCTGAAGTCGCTGCTATATACGACCATACCGCTGCTCACGCCGCCGACGGGCTCGGTGCTATCCTGAACATATACGGCGCTTCCGAAAGCCCTCGTCACCTGCGCCTTGACCTGGACGCTGTCGCCCAAAGTTAGGCCCCTAACCTCGTAAATCTTCTTGAAGCCTGCTATGTAATATCCGAGGTCGGAAACCGTGGAATCGCCCGCATCGTCGTACGCCACGGCGTAGTAATACACCTTCCCGTATGCTCCTCTGGGAGGCACGGCCGCCACGAAGGTGTCGGCGGCCAGATTGACGGTTATCGCGTCGTCAAAGGTGGTGCCATCGTAGGAGTACTTGAGGGTAGCCGAAGCCACGGAGCCGTCAGGGTCGGAGGCGGTGAATACCACGTAAGCCGAATCGGCGGTGTCGGGGCACGTGGGTACGGTCCCCACCAGCGCCACCGTGGGAGGCAGGTTGCCGAGGGCGGTGCCGAGGACGGTTATTGAGTCTATGTTGAAGTAGCGGTTGTAGGCTATGGTGGCGGTGGTGTAATCCACGAACCTCCAGCGGAATATGATGGTGTCGGGACCGGCTATGTCCCCCAAGTACAGGGCGACCTTTATGGTGGTATCAACTGCTATGACGGACGTACTGTCTATGTACCACAGGGTATTCCACGTGGCTCCATCGTCAAGCGAATACTGCAGATAAACGGTGTCGGACGTGGATGCGAAGGCCACCAGGGTGCCCGGGAACTCGTAGAAGAATATCAGGCTATCAAGGGAGGCGAAGGGAATGGGAGGAGTGTAGAGCTCGGATTCTCCGGTGTCATCGTACCCTTGAGCGGTGGCGACTCCCGCCGAGGCGGTTCCGAAGACGACGCCGCTGGTTCTCCTCTGCCACCTGAGATAGTAGTTGGTGTATGTGGAATCCCACCCTGTGGGCGGGAAGGTGGCATCCTCAAAATCCTCGTACAGAAGTACGGCGGAAATTATTCCGATCAACATGAGCGTAAATTATACTCCCGCAAGGAGGAAATGGAAGGCCCCTCCATAGAATTGAACGTTTGAAGAAACTGCTCAAATACCTGATAGCCATCGTGGGAATCGCCTTCGCCCTCTATCCGATACTGCGGAATCTGGGGGAGTTGGGACGATTGAGCTTCTCGGTCGGCCACTTCGTCGGAGCCATAGCCGTCCTCTCGCTCTCCTACCTTCTGCTTCCGATGATCTGGCTCCTCGTGGGAAGGGCGTTCGGATTCGCCATGACGCCCGAGGAGGCCGTCCATTCTTGGTTCGTCTCGTCGGTCGGCAGGTACATCCCCGGCAAGGTGTGGCAGTTCGTGGGTAGGGCTTCCCTCCTGCCCTATCCATCCTCCCTCGTCATATCCGCCATGTTCTACGAGCATCTCGTTCTGATGGTGGGAGCCTCCATCTTCTCCTTCATCCTCCCCCGCTTCCTCCCCATCCAGATGGGGATAACCATCGTCCTCCTGCTGATGCTGTTCGCATGGAGGCGGGTCATACTCCTGCTCGCCCGATGGTTCCCCCGCGTTGAGCACTACCCGAGGAGGATGGACTACGTTCTTCTGGCCGTGGGTGTGTCGGTGATGTACTGGGCGATTTCGGGGGTCGCCGCGTTCTTGATATCGCGAAGTATCGGCTGGGAGCGGGGATTCAGGGAGATCGCCTTCATATACTCCTTCTCCTTCGTGGCCTCCTACGTGATACCTCTGACGCCGGCGGGGCTGGGGATACGGGAGGGTATCATAACGGCGGTCATGGGCTACGACCTATCGTCGTCGGTGTTCGCCCTGCTTACCCGCGTGGCCATAGCCATAACCGACCTTCTGATGTTGATTCTGGGTCTGGTTGTCGGTATCAGAGGAAATAGTTCAGAAGACTCATCGGAAGACCCGCCCTCCGAATCTCGTCCTTGAGGGGGGTTATATCGTAATCCACCCTGTACCAGGTGAATCTCCCCTCCTCCGAATCCAGTATGCCGAAGGATGCCCCTCCGAGACCGTCCCTCGGCTGTCCCACGGAGCCGGGATTTATCACGTACCTGACGGAGGGCATGAGCTTTATGCTGAACTCCTCCCCGACCACGTGGCCCGAGAATATCTGGCCCTTGGCACCGGCGAAGTAGGAGGGGATATGGGTGTGTCCCAGAAGTACGATCTTGGCGCCGGAGGAGGAGCGAAGGGCCTTTCGGGCGTCCTCATCGGAGAATACGTACCCCCAGAGGGGATCGGCCGGGGAGCCGTGGGAGTGGAAGATGTCGCCCCTGCGGGAGGCGGGGCGCAGGCGGGAGAGGAATCGTAGGTTCTCGGGTTTTATCACCTTCTCCGTCCAGAGACTGCACTTTAGGGCCAGATCCGAGAAGTACCTCCTCTCGGAGGGGTTGAGGAGGGCCGCGTCGTGATTCCCCAGCAGACACAGCGAGCAGTTCTCCCGGGCCCACTCAATCACCTCGTTGGGTCTCGTTCCATAATCCACGTAATCCCCGAGTATCACCACATCATCGTACCTTAGGCCTCTCCCGCGCAGGAAAGCCAGCACTGCCTCCAACGCCACCCAGTTGGCGTGTATGTCCGAAAGTACGAGCGTCCTCACCTCTACGACTCTAAGAGAGGTAGGTTTCCAGCTTGTCTAAAAGTTCATCAACCTTCTTTCTCAGAGTGTCCAGCCTCTCGGCTGCCTCCCCCTTGAGTTTCCCCGACTTCTCGGAGAACTCCTCCTCCAGTTGCCTGCGGAGCTCCTTGAGCTTCTCGCGCGCCTCTTTGCTCCTGTTCGCCAGCTTGTTTCTCACCTCCTCACCCGTGTAGGGAGTCGTCAGCAGCGCGGCCAAAGCTCCCAAGGCCGCTCCCGTCAAAAGCCCTATCACGAAGAGTAAGGAATCTTCGCTCTTCCTTCCCATAACTTGAAATTCTAAGGGAGATTTCGGATGGCCGAGCATCGTTAAAATAGGCTCTTGGGTTTGGGAGATTCGCTGCTGGTTTTGACCCTGCTCTGGGTGGGGGACGGTCGCTCGGCCCAGCTTGAGGCTCTACGCATAAACGACAGCCTCCTGTACGCTCGTGCCCTCGCCCAAGATGGGGACACTCTGGGGGCCATAAACGTTCTGGCCCGGCTGGATGGGTGCGAGGCTAAGAGGTACCTGTTGGTCCTGAAGATGGCCAAATTCTACCTTGAGAGTGCGGGGGAGATGCTCAAGGACACGACCTGCTTCTCCGAGCGGGATGTCGTGCTCTATCGGGCTTACATGTTGGATTTTCCGAGGCATCCGCTCGCGGATAGCCTGAAGGCCCTCCTGCCTCCCCTTCTGGATCCCCAGAAGGCTCTGCTCATCAATCTCATCCCCGGGGCGGGGTTGGCCTACGCGGGACGTCCGTGGCAAGGTCTAAAGACGTTCGCCGCCGTGGCCGTAGGTTTCGCCGGCATCACTTACTCGCTCAAGAAACGCCATTACGTAGATGCGGCCATATGGTACTTCTTCTGGGAGAACAGATTCCTGATAGGGAGCTTTCAAAATACCCTCAGTGCCGTCTGGGAGGAGAATCGTAGGCGGCTGCGTCCCTACTTCGCGGAGATCCTAAGACGTCTGGAGGAAGGTTAAGAGGGGCGTTTGGGCAGTATAAAAGAGATGGCGGCGAGCAGCGCCCACCACACCAATCCCAGAGGTAGGATTGAAGGCCCGACCTTGAGGTAGAGGGCCGAAAGCCCCACGGATGCGAGGTTTATGAGCATTATGAGGAGAAGACCCCTGCGATCCCCGAAGCGGGAGTAGAGGACGTGATGTATGTGCTCGGTGTCGGCCTGAAATATGCTCTGGCGCCTTGAGAGGCGACGTGCTATGGTCGTGAGGGTATCCATAAGGGGGAAGCTGAGGGCCAGAAGACGGGCCTCAACCGGTATATGGGATAGGGTGAGGAAGGAGGCCGTGATGAACGTACCCAGCACGTAGGAGCCTACATCTCCCATTATCAAGCGCGCCGGTGGGGTGTTCCAAACGAGGAGGCCCGCCGCCACGGCGGCGACGTGCAGATACATGATGTCGGCCGTCAGGAGATACAGGTAAGCCAGAAGGATGAGGGAGGTCGTCAGAAGGACCCCATCCCTCCCGTCTATGACGTTGAAGGCATTGACGAAGCCCATGAAAAAGAGCAGCCAGAAAACCTCGTTGAAGATAGGCACATAGACCTCGTACCCCAGAATCCTTATGGGTATGACCCATCCCAAGAACCATAGGATCACCAGGCCGACCAGGAGGGTTATACCCGCCTTAACGTACCCGGAGACTCCCCTGTAGTCGTCCCACAGTCCCACGATCGCTATGAGGACGGTTATGGCGGCCATCAGGTTGTGATAGCCGGATACGCTCTTAGCCAGATACCACAGTATCACCGGCAGGAGAACCACACCACCGCCCCGGATCTTATCGGGAGAGACCCTGTCGCGAAAGAGATTCAGACCCTCCGCCAGCTTGAGGTATATGTAGCCTCCGAATATTCCGATGGCCACGTATAGGAAGGTCATAGCATCAGGCGCCCGGTATCACTTCGTCTATCAGCTTTAGGGCCCTTCCCAGAAGTGATAGCCTGCGTTTCCGGTCGGCTTCGTCCTCTACCATGACGGGAACGTGGGTGAAGAACTCGTCCAGGGCGTCGTGAAGGGTCAGGAGCGAACGGAAGTACCGCACGTGCGCGTCAAGCAGCTCCTCCGGCGGGGCGCTCAGAATTCGGTCCTTCCCTTCCGGTACCGCCCGCTCTATCTCACCGATCACCTCCTCCAAACGCCTCTCATACCTGCGCGAGAGGCCCGGCTCCTCCTCCTTCAGGAATCGCTTGGCCGAGCTATTGACTATGCGCCTCAACCGCTTCAGGATCGTCTCAAAGCGCTCCCGAGCCTCACCCCTGACCACCTCCTCGTAGGCCCGGGCACGGAGTGCCGCCAAGAACACGTTATCGCCCCTGTAGGTCTTGCGCACGTTGGCCGGCTCGCTGGGATAGAAGGGATAGGAGAATACCTCCTGCACCCACGCGAGGGCGTTGGGCAGCATCTCCTCCACCAACTCCTTCCACACCCGTTCCTTCGCCGAATAGGTGTGGGTGAGGGATAGGAAGGTCTCCAAGTCGTACCTGCCGAATATGTATCCGGCCTCCGCGGACAGGAGAAGGGCCAAGAATCTACGCACGTTCGTCCTTATGCCCAGAGGATCCTTGGAGGATGTCCATCTGTAGTCTATCTGTAGGAGGCCATCAACGGTATTGAGGGAGTCGGCTATGGCGACGGCCGTCCCCTCCAAAGTCTTGGGGAATCTCCTACCCTTGGGAAGACGGGCCTCGTATATGCCCACCGCCCACCTGTCGGCCCTCTCGGGATCCCCCCACTCCTCCGCCAACTTATCCCGCGCGTAGTAGTATCCTATCTTTCCCTCAAGCTTCGTGAATTCCTTCCCGTCCCTTATCATGGATGTGGCGGTGTCAAAGAGATAGTGGGTGGCCACGAACTCCAGTATTTCCCCGTTCAGACCTTCGGGTTTGGGCATGCGGCGCGCCATATTCCTGACCCTCTCCATCCTATCGTACAGGGTGCCGAGCCCCCTTATCCACGTTATGTTCTTCAGGTTCTCAACGTAGTACGAGAGGGGTCTCTTCAGGTCCTCCCTCTTGTAGAACAGGGCGTCGTCCAAGCGGGCCCGCAGGACGTTCTCGTACCCCTTGAGGTGCAGGTTCAACCCTTTGGGATTGTTGGAGAAGGCCACGAAACCGGGCCTCAGGCCGTCATCTTCAAGATGGGGCACGTACCGCTGATGGGCCGTCATGGCGGCCATTATCACCTCCGGGTACAGCTCCTTCAGGAAGTCCCGGGAGTACCGTCCATAGACGGCATATCCTTTCTCCACCAAACCCGTTATCTCGTAGAGGAGGGAGGGAAGGTCCGTATCGTAGTCCTCATAGCGCTCGGGATCGGGGTTGAAGAATCTGGCCACCTCCTCCTTCACACGAGCGAGCCTCCGCCTAAAGTCGGGGATCACGTCGGCCCCCTCAAGGGCGGATTCGTAATCCTCCGCCCTCTCCAAAGTAATCCTCCTCCGGATGGGTAAGCGGCCGGAGTAGGTGGTGCGGTCGGCCTTCAGACGGCCGAGGGATACGGGCAGGACCTCATCGCCGAAGAGCACCACCAACCACCTTATGGGTCTTATGAATGTCAAACTACTGTCGTCCCAACGCATGCGTTTGGGAAGGGGTACCGTCCTGACGTAATCGGCCAAAATCTCACCTATCACATCCCCGACGTTCTCCCCGCCGCTCTTCACCTTCACGGCCACGTACCTTCCCTTCCCCTTCTCCTTGATATACACGTCGTCAAGGGAGGCTCCTACACTCTGAACGAATTTCTTTAAAGCCTCCGTGGGGCGACCTTCGGAGTCGTATGCTACCTTGAGGGGAGGACCCACCCTCTCCCTCTCAACCACCGCGCTCTTTGGGGAAACCTCCAGCAGGGCGGCGAGGCGTAGCGGTGTGGCGAAGTGCCTCCCCTCTCCCACCTCAAAGCCCCTCTCCGACAGACGCTTCCGCAGGAATTCCAGCAGGTACTCGGCTGCGCCCTCCTGAACGAAGGCGGGGATCTCCTCACATCCGAGCTCAACCAGGAGCCATTTCACAGGCGGAGATTTTAAGGGTGCCTATGCCCATCCTTAAAATAGTGCCACGTGGAAAGGTACCTCCTACTGGCCGTCAATATGCTCCGGGGTATCGGCCCCCGTACCATCCGGAAGGTCTATGAGGCCTTCGGGAGCTTAGAGAGGGCGCGTAGGGACCCTCAGAGGTTGAGGCGGGTGGTGGGCCCCTCCAAGGCCGAGATGATACTCCGAGCCGATCCCGAAGCCGGTAGGAGGGAGATGGAGAGAGCGGAGGCCATGGGTGTGAGGGTGATGGCCTTCACGGATGAGGAGTTTCCCGAGAGACTCGGCATATTTGAGTACCTGCCCGTGGTGCTGTACTACAGGGGGGATCCCTCCATCTTGAAGTCCAAGACGGTCGCCGTCGTGGGAACGAGATACCCCAGCGATGATGCCAAGGTGATGGCGCGGGCGATAGGGAGAGAGGTGGCGAAGAGAGGAGGGGTGGTCGTCTCCGGTGGGGCCTACGGGGTGGATACCCACGCCCACGTTGGGGCTCTGGAGGAGGGGAAGACCGTCGTCGTCCTCGGCTCCGGATTCGCTCGCCCCTACCCCAAGGAGAACCGCTCCCTATTTTCCAAGGTGGCGGACGGGAGCGGTCTGGTCGTCAGCGAATTCCCTCTGGACACCCCGCCCCTCCAAGGGAACTTCCCCGCTCGGAATCGGGTGATAAGCGCCCTGTCGGACGCGGTCGTCGTAGTTCAAGCTCCGGCGAAGTCCGGAGCCCTCATAACGGCATCGTGGGCCTTGGAGCAGGGAAAGGACGTTTGGGCCGTCCCCTTCAGCCCGCTGGACAGGAGAGCCTACGGCAGCAACCGCCTGCTCTACGATGGGGCCAAACCACTCTACGATATAGGGCACTTTTTGGATGAGATCCTTGGGGAGGCTCCGTCCGAGCCGAGCGTGCCCAGGGAGGCTCTGGATGAGCTTGAGGCGTCCGTGCTTGAGGCCCTGAGGGAGCCTCTGCATCTTGACGAGATAGCCTACAGAACGGGAATACCCCTATCCAGACTCTACTCCGTCCTACTCTCGCTCCAGATGAAGGGATACGTCCGGGAGATGCCCGGCAAGGTCTTCAAGGCTGTGCTGTGAAGAGACGGAGCTATCTTGACCGGGCCAGCAAACGCCTCTACTACAGCCTCGCCGAGGTGGAGCAGATAACGGGATTGTCCCGAAGGCGCATATACGCCCTTGAGGAGATGGGTTTCATAAGGACGCGCCAGAGGAACGGTCGCAGACTCTACGCCCGCGAGGATCTGGAGAAACTGCTGGACTTCCAGCTGCTGCTGCAGGAGTATCCCCCGGAGGTCATAGTGCGCTCCTACGACGAGTTGAAACTCCTCGCCAAGCTCAAACGGTACAGAAATACCCTGACGAAGGTGCGCAATCGCATAAGGAGATTCTTCAAGGAGAACGGGTATGAGCCTTAACGCCCTGAGCATCGCCGGGTACGACCCATCCGGGGGCGCCGGCGTACTGGCGGATGTTAGAACCTTCAACTGGTACGGGATATACGGTGCAGCCGTAATAACGGCCATAACGTTTCAGGATACGCACAAGGTCCATGGGCATATGCCCCTGCGTGGCGAGGACGTGAAGGCCCAGATGGAGGCTCTGCTGGAGGATATGGATTTTGCTGCCGCCAAGATCGGGATGCTCGCCAACGCTGAGATAGTAAGAGTCGTGGCGGACCTACTGGAGAGGTACCGCGTCCGCAACGTGGTTCTGGATCCGGTCCTGCTCTCATCCAGCGGCGCGCCCCTGCTGGATTCGGAGGGGGTTGAGGCTCTCCTCAAAGTTCTTCTACCGTCGGTAAAAATAATAACGCCCAACGTTCCGGAGGCCGAGGCACTCACGGGTGTGGCCATACGCTCGCCGGAGGACATGGAGATGGCGGCCAGACGCCTTCTCGGATACGGGGCCGAAGCCGTCCTGATAAAGGGGGGCCACCTTGAGGGGGAGCCGGTGGATGTTCTAAGGGTGCGGGGAGACGACGGGGACAGGACGTACAGATTCTTGGGTACGAGGGTGAGTAAGGATGTGCATGGGACCGGGTGCGTGCTATCATCATCTATAGCCTCCCTGCTGGCGATGGGACACGATGTGGCCACGGCGGTCAGTCTGGCCATATCGGATATTCGGGAGGACCTCAGGAGCAGGACGCTCAAGGTGGGCGGGGGAAGGCTCGTTATATTCCGAAACCCCACCGTAAAATACACTCCATGAGGTTGATTCTCGGCCTTGCCGTGGTCGCTCTCGGTGCAGCCCTCTTCTATCTATACTACGGCAAGGTCGTCCCTATGGAGAAGGTCCTGCAGGACCTCTACGAGGAGAATACCCGTCTGATAAAGCGCCTTCCCGCCGGCGGAGAGGAGAAGACGCAGATCAAAGAGGATAGAACGGTCATAAGATTCCCGTCCGACAGCATATTCATGCCGGGCAGCACGGAGATATCCAACCGGGGTAAGAGGATTTTGGATAACTTCGCCAACGACATGAAGAAGAGCGGTTTCAACTATCTGGAGGTCGCCGTCTATACGGACAGATCCCCCATAAAGAGCAACAGGGACAGGTATCCCACCAACTGGGAGCTGGCGGCCGCGAGGGCCACGTCAATCGTCAGATACCTGATAAGCAGAGGGTTGCCTCCGGACAAGCTCGCCGCCATCTCCTACGGCGACAGTCGGGCGAGGGGTACGTCCTCCGCCGACAGGGTGGTTGAGATTCGCATTTACTGAGTTATCCTCACTATCCGGTAGTTCCGCTTGCCCCGGCGCAGAACTATGACCTTTCCTCCGATGGCATCCTCCGGAAAGACCCGATGGGCCAAGTTCAACACCCTTCGGTTGTTCATATACACTCCACCCCCCTTTATGAGACGCTTCGCCTCGGATCTGCTGGGGACCATACCGCTCCTCACGAGAAGGTCAATCAGAGGCATCCCTCCCTCAAGCTCCCGCGCGCTGACCTCCGCCGAGGGGACATCCGAGAATATCTCCAAAAGCTCCTCGGCCGACAGTCCCTCCAGAGACCCCCCGAACAGGACTCGGGTCGCCCTCATCGCCCGCTCCAGCCCCTCTTCCCCATGCACGAGCAGGGTCATCTCCTCGGCCAGGCGTCGGTGGGGCTCCCTCCTCTCGGGATGCTCCGCGAGCGAGCGCTCCAGAGCCCGTATCTCCTCCTCGGGTAGGAAGGTGAATAGCCTAAGGTACCTTATCACGTCCCTGTCGTCCGTATTTATCCAGAACTGATAGAAACGGTACGGCGAGGTCATCTCGGGGTCAAGCCACACGTTGGTACCCGCCTCCGTCTTTCCGAACTTCTTGCCACTGGCTGTCGTCAGGAGAGGGATTACGAGCCCGTACGCCCTCTCCCCCCTAACTTTTCTTATGAGCTCTATGCCGGCCGTTATGTTCCCCCACTGGTCGCTACCCCCTATCTGGATGCGGCATCCGTGCCTATCGTAGAGTTGGAGGAAGTCGTAAGCCTGAAGGAGCATGTAGGAGAACTCGGTGTAGGATATCCCGCCCTCCCTTCCGAGGCGGTTTCTGACCGACTCCTTCTGGAGCATGTAATTGACCGTGAAGTGCTTACCCACGTCCCGGAGAAACTCTATCAGGGAGAGACTCTTGAGCCATTCGGAGTTGTCGGCGAAGAGGAAATCATCCACAACGCGTGAGGCTATACGGCCTATCTGACGGCGGATATTCTCGGCGTTCCGCTCAATCTCCTCCTCCGACAGCAGGGGCCTCTCCTTCTCCTTACCGCTGGGATCCCCGATGAGACCGGTTCCACCCCCGAGGACGAATATGGGCTTAAAACCGTACTTGGCGAAACGGAGTAGGGTTATTATGGGCAGGAGGCTGCCCACGTGCAGGCTGGGCGCCGTCGGATCAAATCCGGCATAGACCGGGGACCTCTCCCTCTCAAGGAACTCCTCCGTCCCCTCGGTCAAATCGTAAATGAGCCCACGCCAGCGCAGCTCAGCGAGGATATTATCCACGACCGAGATTCTACGGCGGCAAGGGGCCAACCGTAAATGCGGCGCTCACCAGAATCTCCATCCTACGCCGGCCGCGACGAAGAGGGGGGGAAAGGATCCCAAATCCATATCCCTAAAGGCCGCCTTGATGGCCAATATCAGAGGCACACGCCTTAGGGGGACCACCCGCAGTTCCACCTCGTAAAAGTTCCACAGGTTGAAGCTGTTTATGAGGGTGATCCTCTCCGGGGAGCCTATCCCCAGCAGGAGCTGAACCCCCGGACTTACCAATAGGTACGATGACTCCAACTGCCAGATCCCCGCGAGGTCCCAAAGGGGCTTTGACCATAGGATGCCCATGCCCCCGTCCGCGAATATACCGGCGGATACGTGGGTGAAATCGGAAAACGAGTATCCCGCCCGCATAAGAACACGCCCATCCATCTGGAGGAAGTAATATTCACCCTTAGGCTCCCCCTCCAAGTCCTTACTGTAGATAGTTCCCAGGCCGAGACCCGCGTTTATCCTTCCCTCAACGAACCGGTACGGTGCTCCCAGATTCACATCAACCCTGCCCGAAGTGGAGGTTATGATGTCGGGCGGATTGTCCGAATATTCCAGCGACATCTCTATCTCATCAAGATCCTGAAGGCTAAAACCCACGTACAGGTTGAGAGAATCGGGTATGTCGGCCCCGTAGTACTCCAAAGGCACCGAGGAGCATGATGCCAACCACCCAAGCAGAGGCAGAAGCGGTACGAATCTGACAGACTTCATAATCTTCTTCTCTCGCGGCGGCCGAAGAAGTGGAGGATGTTCCCTATCAGTATGAAGAGCAGGATCACCAGATGGCCACCAGTCTGCGCCAAC
>JAADDJ010000030.1 GCA_013153965.1 Thermotogae bacterium | reverse complement strand
AGGCCTGATCCCCCGATATACGTATCACTTCACCTATCAATCTCTCCTCGCCGACCCTAACCACCTCGTTCATCTGGACACCCTCAAGGCCCTTGGCCACGACCAAGGCCCCCGATATCCTGTAAATCTTGCCAGCCATAGTCGCCTATTCTACCCCCGAAAACGAGACGATGCGAACGCCTCCCTCTTAAAATCGGAGTGTTGGCTCCGGTGAAGAGCGCCCTCGTCCCCTCCCGCATACCGGGAGTTGATTACGTCCTCAACCCGTACTACGGTTGCCGTTTCGGATGTCGCTTCTGCTACGCCCACTTCACGGCTCGTTTCGTAGCCCGTCGGTCGCACGAGTGGGGCGAATTTGCCTATCCCAAGGAGGGCCTAATCCGGGCCTTGAGCCGTCAGTTGAACAGCCCTTGGCGCTTCTACGGCAAGGTGGTCCTCGTGGGATCATCAACGGACCCCTACCAGCCTCCGGAGGCCCGCCACATGCTCACCCGACGCTCCCTCAACCTTCTGCTTCGCCTCAAGGGGCGATCCCGGCTGCACCTCCTGACCCGCTCCTCCTTGGTCCTGCGGGATTCGGACCTCTTGCGGGAGGGGAATTTCCACGTGGGTGTGAGCGTGTCCGTCGTGAGGATGGAGTACTTCCGGGATGTGGAGCCCCTCTCCCCTCCGCCGCGGGTCCGTATCCACGTCCTAAGGGGACTTAGGGATGCCGGTGTTGAGGTATCGGCCTTCGTGGCGCCGGTCTTCCCGGATGCCCTCGCCGAGCTTGAGGAGACGTTGCGGCTGCTCCGGAGGGAGGGAGTACCCGTCGGGCACGTTGAGCTGTTGAATCCTCACAAAAATCCCCTACTTCGGGAGAGCCGTCATTACGGAAGGTGGGTCGCCCTAACGAGGAGACCGGAGGTCCTCAAGAAGGCCTTGGGCATCGTAAGCCGATACTATCCGAAGACGCAGGTTCTGACTCACGGTTGGGGCGATTAAATATTCCACTTCAACGCCCTACCTATCCCCATGAGGAAGGTGAGGAGCAGGTTTAATATGGCCGTGTCGTAGTTGCTCTCAACGAGCCCCACCAGAGCCACCACCAGGAGCGACAGGAACACGCCCAGCAGGTAGGCCCTCCTGAAGCCCTCCTCCTCAAACGCCCAGCGCAGGAAGAGGATGATGAAGTACAGCATGATGGCGATGGACAGGATGAATCCCACCACCCCCGTCTCCGCGAGGGCGTTGAGATAGCTGCTGTGCAGGTGGGCCGCATTATCCACGATCCCCTTGGCGTGGTAAGGCTCAAGGATTTGGGAGATGTTATCGTAGCCGATGCCGAATATGGGGCTCTTCGTGAAAGTCTCAACCCCTATGCGCCAGAAGCTCATGCGAGCCTTGGCCGACCACAGGAAACCCTCCCTTAGGGGAGAGTGGAGGAGGACCGCCGCGCCCACGAGGGAGATTCCTGCCAGCACCTTGGGAAGCTCCCGCAGCCTCCCCACCCGCAGGTACGCGACGCCCAGAACCGCCGAGAGCGTCGCGAAGATGTAGGCCTTGGCTCCGGAGAGTAAGGTGGCGATGAGGGTGAGAAGGGCGAATATCAGGTAGAGGGGGGAGTAGAAGAGTCCCAAACTTGAGAAGAGGACGCTCAATATACCGAAGACCGCGCCGGAGTGCATCTTGTGATCGTAGAATCCCACGAAGGAGTTGAACCGGAAGAATCTCCTCTCCCCGTATGCCCCCACCCAGCCTTCACCTAAGACCACATCCTTCCTCCTCACCTTCACTATGGCACCCGCGTAGGAGTGAAAGGTATATTCCCCCGGCTCTAACGTGGCCGGAGAGTCGTAGGTCAGGCGGGGACCGCCGACGAAACGGTTCCGCTCCCTATTCGTCAGGACGACGGCCTTTATCTCCGTCGTACGTTTGACCCGAAGTTGGCAATTCCCGAGGCACGATGTGTATATCCAACCCGTACGGAACAGGCCCGTGAATGCGGCCAGAATCCCCAGCAGGGCCACCGCGGAGGAGGAGAGGGCGAGGGTGAGCATCAGGGCGTTGAACCTGCGGGCCGTCAGTCTCAGGGGGGAGAAGGCCACGTACCCGGTCTTGTCGTAGAGGTCCCTTAGGGGTTTGATGGGAAGACCGTTGGCCAGCAGGGTTATCCCCCTCCAGACGTAGAGGAGGACGAAGAGGAGGAAGTCCTTGGGGAGCCTACGCATGGACAGGGCGACCACGAGGGCCACGCTCAGGGGAACGTAGGAGAGGGATAGGGAGAAGGGTAGTACGGCCGCCATGGCGATGGCCGCCGCGTAGAGGACGCTCTGTCTCCTCAAGGGGCGATTCTAAGGATGGCCCCTACGGGCCTCGTAAAGGAGAGCGTACTTTTGAAAGTGATACCAAGCCTGCGATAGGGAGTAAATCAGGCCCCTCTTGCCGTCCAAGAAGGCCCACTGTAGGATGTAGTACCTGAGGAACATGAGGGGAAATCGTAGCAGGAGGTCCGCCCACGAGACCCCTCTACCGGCCTCCAGCTTCTCCCGAGCCGAGAGGGTGGCGTAGTGGGTATTCTTGCTCCAGTGGTGGAGCAGGCTCCTGTAAGGACGATGGCCTATGTATCCCTTCAAGCGCCCCACCCTGCCCTCCACCTCAAGGTACTCATGCACGTACCGGCCCCTAATCCGCACCTTACCTTTGCGGGCGAGGCGGAGGAGGGCGGTGGGTTTCATCCTCTGGAGTTTCCCGAGATATACGTTCCTTCTCGGTATTACGTATCCGTCGTACCCACCATCCAACGCTCCAGCTATCTCTCCGGCCAAGGCGGGCGTTATCCACTCGTCGGCATCCATGAAGAGGACCCATTCCCCCCGGGCCAGCGTTAGGGCGTATCTGCGTTGCTCCACGTATCCCCTCCACTCCCGGACGACGAACTTCGCGCCGTACCTTCGGGCGATCTCGGGGGTCCCGTCGGTGGAGCCGGAATCCACCACCACCACCTCGTACTCCACGGGCAGGAGTTTGAGACTCTCAAGGAGTCTCGGAAGATTCTCCTCCTCGTCCTTCGTCAGGACCAGAACGGACAGCTTCAAATCCAGTCTTCGTATCGGAACTGTTGCAGGAAACGCCTGTCGTTCTCGTAGAAGAGGCGTATGTCCTCTATGCCGTACTTGACCATGGCAAACCTCTCCACCCCTATGCCGAAGGCGTACCCGCTCCACTCGTCGGGGTCTATTCCCACATTCTTGAGGACCTGAGGGTGAATCATGCCGCATCCCAGCATCTCCAGCCACTCCCCCCGGTACCACACGGCCACCTCCATTGATGGCTCGGTGAAGGGGAAGTAGGAGGGGACGAATTTGACCTTGGCCTTCTCACCGAATAGGGCCTTGACTATCTGCTGGAGGGTCCAGCGGAGGGTCGGTATGCTGATGTTGCGGTCCACGGCGAAACCCTCTATCTGATGGAAGACGGGAGAGTGGGTGGCGTCAAACTCGTCGGCCCGAAAGACCTTTCCGAAGGTCGCCGCCTTCAGGGGGGGGCTGTGCTCCCTCATGTACCTTATCTGGAAGGGGGAGGTGTGGGTGCGCAGGAGCATCCCGTTGTCCAGATAGAGGGACTGCTGCATATCCCTCGCCGGATGCCAAGGAGGGATGTTGAGGAGGGTAAAGTTGTTCTCGTCTGTCTCAACCTCCGGGCCCTGCCCTATCTCAAACCCCATATTCTCCAAGACCTTCAGGATCTCGTTGGCGACCAACTTTATGGGATGGAGGGTTCCCACTCCGCCGCTCCAAGGCCTACCGGGAAGGGTGGGGTCAGCGGGCTTCAAGGTATCCAGAAGGTCCTCCCTCCTGTCCTTTATGGCACGCTCAAACTCCCTGCGCAGAGCGTTTAGGATGCTGCCGACCCTCCTCCTCTCCTCCGGAGGGAGGTCCTTGAGACGTTTGAGCTGGGAGGTTATCTTACCTTTCTTGCCGATGTACTCGGCCTTTAGGGCATCCAGCTCGGCGACGCTCTTAACGCTCCTGAGCCGCTCGTAGAACTCTCTGCGGACGTCCTCCATCATCCGAGATGCTGCCTGGCCACATCCACCAGCTGGGCGAAGGTTTCGGGGTCGTTGTAGGCGATGTACGCCAAACTCTTGCGGTCAAGTTCCACGCCCGCCCTCTTCAAACCGTACATGAATCGGGAGTAATTCAGACCGTGCTGACGGGCGGCGGCGTTTATCCTCTGTATCCAGAGCCTGCGGAAATCCCTCTTGCGGCGCTTGCGGTCCGCGTACGCGTGGCGGAGGGCCTTTATGACCGTCTCCTTGGCCGTCTTGAAACGACGTGAATTGACACCCCAGTATCCCCTCGCCAGCTCCATCCAGAACCTATGCTTCTCCTGACGATACTTTCCCGTCTTGACCCTCATAGCGCGCTATTCTAAGGTGGATACGCTCGTATAATAAGCGGTCGTGGATATGCTAACCGTTCTGGTAGTTTGGGGAAGTTGGTTCGCCTTCCTCGTCATGACCCTGGTGTATTACCTGAAGGAGGATGGATGATGAACGGGGTAGCGCTCGGTCTGATACTCTACATCGTTCTGATGCTCTTTATCGGGGCATATACCTACAGGTACATGCGCACCATAGAGGATTTCCTGCTCGGGGGCAGGAGGCTCGGTGCTCTGGTCATAGCCTTCTCGGAGCGGGCCTCCGGGGAGAGCGCCTGGTTCCTGCTCGGACTTCCCGGCTTCGCCTACGCCATGGGTATGTCGGTATTCTGGACGGTGATAGGCGTGGCTCTGGGGATATTCGTGAGCTGGACGGTCATAGCGAAGAGGTTGAGGTGGGAGACCGAGAAGTACGGGGCCCTGACCATACCCGACTACTTTGAGGCCAAGTTCAAGGACGATAGCCGGCTCCTCAGGATAGCGAGTACGGCCATCATCCTCCTCTTCTACCTCTTCTATCTCGGAGCCCAGATAATAGGGGCGGGCAAGATACTGAACGCCACCTTCGGCATAGACCAGACTCTCGGAATGCTCATAGGGGCCAGCGTGGTGGCCCTATACACCATGGCCGGAGGATTCACGGCCGTCGCCCTGACGGATCTCGTTCAGGGGGTGATCATGTTGGTGGCCGCCGTCCTGCTTCCCATCCTCGGCATAGCAGCCATCGGAGGGGTCGGGGAGATGCTCTCCAAGCTCCAGAGCATGGACCCCAACTTCCTCAGCATAACCGGCGGAAAGGCCGGGAGGGACCTTTTGGTGGGCACCATACTTGGAGGCATGGGCGTGGGTTTGGGATACATGGGCCAACCCCACCTGCTGACGAGGTACATGGCGATAAGGAGCACCCGGGAGGTGAAGAAGGGTGTCCTGATAGCAATGCTTTGGGTTCTACTCGCCTATTGGGGTGCCCCCTTCATAGGGATAGTCGGTAAGGCGTACTTCGGTCCCGAGATAGCCGACGCGGAGCACGTGATGCCCATGTTGGCTACGGCCGTACTTCCGCCCATAGTGGCCGGGTTCGTCATAGCAGGAGCCGTGGCCGCCATGATGTCCACGGCCGACTCCCAACTTCTGGTGGTCACGTCGGCCGTCGTGGAGGACATATACCGCAAGCTTTTGGGCAGGGATCTGTCCCAGAGGGCGCTGGTATCCTTCTCCCGGTGGATCACTCTGGGTATAACCGCCTTCGCCCTCGTTCTGGCCCTCTTTGCGAAGAATCTGATATACTGGCTCGTCCTGTACGCGTGGTCCGGCCTCGGGGCCAGCTTCGGTCCCCCGCTCCTCCTCTCACTCCTCTGGAAGGGGACGACCAGATGGGGCGTCCTTGCGGGGATGCTCGTGGGAACTTTAACCACGATAATCTGGTACAACGTCCCGCTTCTCAAGGGTACGGTCTATGAGCTCATCCCCGCCTTCACCTTCAGCCTTCTGGCCACGTGGGCGGTGAGCCGGATGACCCGCAAGGATTGAGAGAAATTTTCGCAGTTAATGAATGTGAAGGTTGCTACCGAAATTTCCACACTTGAGGATATGCACCTTCCCGTTGCTCTTCAATGTCCGGTTTAAGGAAGAATTATTATCCGATTTTTGAAGCGAAATTTGAGTATCAGAGGAAACCCCATAGTTTCGCCGCCACTAATTCGCATAGTACGGCCACAAAGGGGTAAATTTATGGCTTTAGTGCGTTATTGAAACTTTGACCGTTTCATCCTTAGAATCCCCGCCATGATGTTGCTGTTGATGGTCTCGCAGACTTGCGGTTTCTCTACGCTGTGTTTCCCACCCGAGAGGTGGGCGAGTGTGTCGTGGCAGACCCTCAACGGCTCGGTTGAGCGCACCGGCGTCCAGCAGCTCACGGCCAACCTATCCACCTACTCCGTGAAGTGGGAATCTACGACCCAAGGGCACATATGGGCCAACGCCGTGGTCGGGGATATAAACAACGATGGCCAGATGGAGATCATCGTCGGCGCCCTTGACAGCACCATATACGCCTTCAACGGGAGCGATGGAACCATCATATGGACCTACACCACCGGGGGCAGCATATGGTCCTCCCCCACCCTCGCCGATGTGGATGGCGACGACACCGTGGATGTGATAGTCGGGAGCAACGACAACCGCCTCTACGTTCTGAACGGCCCGACGGGAATACCTCTCTGGTCCTACCAGACGGGGAGCTGGATAGAGGCTCCCACCCTCGTATTTGACTGCGATGGCGATGGGAAGGCGGAGATCTTCTTCGGGAGCTTGGATTGGAAACTCTACGCTCTGGATGAGGCGGGAAACCTCCTCTGGACGTACTCGGCCCGGAATATGGTGCGCTCCCCCGCCGTGGCCGATGACCTTGACGGGGACGGCACGGACGAGATAGTCTTCGGAAGCGCCGACAGCACCCTCTACGCCGTGCGATGCACCGACGGCTCCCTCCTCTGGAATACCTCTCTGGATAATGAGGTCAGAGGTAGCCTCTCCGTTGGCGACATAGACGGCGATGGGGTACCGGAGGTCATAGCCGGGACCCTCTCGGGGACCCTCTACGCTCTGAACGGTGAGGATGGCAGCATCCTCTGGTCGTACTCGGCCGGCTCATCCTTTGAGAGCGTTCCCTCCATATACGACGTCAACGGGGACGATTCTCTGGATGTCGTGGCCGGTACCGAGGACGCCACCCTCTATCTCCTCTCGGGCCCCAGCGGACGTCTCATCTGGAGCGTGGGCGTAACGGACGGCTACAAGTGGGTTCCGGCGCCCCTCAACATAGTGGCGGATATAGACCCCACATCCGACGGCGTTGAGATCATAGAGAGCGTGGATTACAGCACGTGCTGCGGTATAACGGTCGTCTCCTCAACCGGCGACATAATCTGGCAGGATAACCTCTTTGACCACAACAGCGTCTCTCTGGCCGACATAGATAACGACGGATGCTCGGAGATAATAACGGTCGGTGCCAAGACGGACACCACCGGGGCGGTGGCCGTTATAGATGGTCCCGACAACACGGGCGGATGCTCCCTCTTAGGGGAGTCGGGCGAGCTTAACGTTGGGGAGGCGGTGTCGCCCGATGGGTCCGTAGATGGACCTCGCTACTACAACGCCTCCGGCCGATTCTACTCCACGCCTCCGGATCGCCCGGGCCTCTACTTTGAGGTTCGGGATGGGAGGGTACGCAAGGTTTTGAGACGATAGGTCATCTAACCTTCCGCACCTTGGTACCCTCGGGCGTGTCCATCAACTCTACGCCGACAGCCTTGAGGACGTCCCGTATGGTGTCGGCGAGGGCGTAATCCTTGCGCCTCCGGGCATCCAAACGCAGGGCGACGAGCCGCTCCAAGGTGTCGTCCTTCTCCTCCTCGCCCAGGCGGAATCCGAGCATCCGCAGGAAGCCTCTCACAGTCGCCAACTTGGATGGAGTCGGCGAATCCAAGGCGGAGAAGAGTAGGCCGAAGGCTTCGGGCGTGTTGAAATCATCCTTCAGAGCGGCGTGAAGATCATCGCGGAAGGACGCGTCCTCCTCGGCATCCTCGGGAACCCGCGCGAGCGCATCCTTCAGCCTCGCCACCGCCTTGGCGTGCTCCCGAAGTTTCTCGGGGTAGAATTCCAGATCGCTGCGGTAGTGGGCCGAGAGGAGCAGATGGCGGAGGGTGTCGGGAGAGTACTCGGCGAGAATCTCCTTGGCTATGAAGTAGTTGCGGAGCGATTTGGACATCTTCTCCCCCCTGAACGTGAGCAGTCCGACGTGCATCCAGAAGCGTGCGAAGGTCTGACCGGTCGCCGCCTCCGTCTGGGCTATCTCGTCCTCGTGGTGGGGGAATATGAGGTCCCTACCGCCTCCGTGTATATCAAGGGGAAGGCCCAGATGCTTACTGGACATGGCCGAGCACTCTATGTGCCATCCGGGTCGTCCCTTACCCCAAGGGCTGTACCAGTAGGGCTCTCCCTCCTTGTGAGCCTTCCACAGGGCGAAGTCCAGAGGGTCCTCCTTCGTCGGGTCAGGCTCCACCCTCGCCCCCGCCATCATCTCGTCCAGAGACATCTTGGCCAGCTTACCGTAGCCGTAGTCTCTGGCGAACTTCCTGACCGAGAACCAGACGTTCCCCTCCCGCACGTACGCGTAGCCGTTGTCTATTATGGCCTGTATCATCTCCACTATCTCTTGGATGTGCTGGGTGGCTCTCGGATGCAGCAGGGGAAGGAAGTTCATCCTTCGGGCGACCTCCCTGTACTCCTGCTCGTACCTGTCGGCGAGGAATCGCCAATCTATGCCCTCCTCGGCCGCCTTGGATATTATCTTGTCGTCAATATCGGTGAAATTCTGAACGGCCACCACGTCCCAACCGAGGGCCTTGAAGAAGCGAAACAGAGCGTCAAAGACGGTGAAGACCCGCATGTGTCCCACGTGGGGACTGTCCTGAACCGTCATACCGCACACGTAGGCACGGACGGTGTTATCCCGCAGGGGTGCGAATTCCTCCTTGCGACCGGTCAGGGTGTTGTAGAGGTACATACGAAAGGTATTATACGCCGAACCATCAACCTACGATTCTGACGAAACCCAACGATATAGCCTCCTCCAACGCCCTCTCCCAACCTACCTCCTCAAGGACGGTGTATCGGTGGGGACGGGTACCGGATGCCAACGAGAAGACCCTCTCGGCCTGTCGGAGCGTCAGGGAGACCCCGTCGGGTAGCCCCAGCGACCGCAGATACTCCCTAACCTCCCTCCAGCGGGCGAATCCGTTGAGTTTCAAAAAGAGGGGCGTGAATATGCCCACCTGTATGCCGTGCTTCTCCCCGTATCCGACCAGGTCAAGGGCGTGGCTTATCTTATGCTCGGGACCGCTCGCGGGCCTTGAGGAGCCGGCGAGATTCATGGCCAGACCGCTGGCTATCAAACCCCAAACCAGCACATCCGCATCGGCCTCTGGGTCGGCCCCTATCATGGATAAGGCGGAGGCCTTGGATATGGCCGAAGCCTCCGGATGGTAGGGCTCGCGAGAGAGCCCCCGGAACCTGTCCCAATCGTAGGAGGCGGACAGATTGGAGAGGAGGTCTCCGACTCCGGCCAGAAGGCTCCAGCGGGGAGCGGAGACGAGGATGTTTAGATCTGCTATCACGCCGTAGGGGAGCTCCAAGAAGCGGCTCCGTCCGTCCTCAACGCACACGGGGGAGGCTATGCCGTCGCTGGATGGGAGGGTGGGGACCGATATGAAGGGGAGGGAATGGGCATGGGCCCAAGCCTTCGCACGGTCTATAACGCTCCCACCACCTACCCCCAGAACCACGGCGAAATTCCCCTCCGGCGGGTCAGCATCCCCCACGACCATCTCCCCACCCACCCTCTCCCGTACCCTGCGGCCGTACTTCAGGGCGAACTCATCCCCCGTGAAGATCAGGGCTCTGCCGCGCCCGAATCGCTCCATAACCTCCTTCAGGGCGTCGTCAAGGACACCGTACCCCACCTTCAGGAGCTCGTAGAACCTCATACCCTCCCGAGGAGCCTCTTGAAGAACAACCTCCACACCAGCCAGAAGGCCTCCCAGATGATGGAACGGTTGAGCTTGGACTGGCCCGCCCTCCTCTCCACGAATATTATGGGCAACTCGCACATCTTGAATCTCTTCATCCACAGGTAGAAATTGACCTCTATCTGGAAGGCGTAGCCGTCGGACTTTATGCTGTCAAGGTCAAGGGCCTCCAGAGCCTCCCTCTTGAAGGCCTTGAATCCCCCGGTCAGGTCGTTTATCTTCACGCCGGTCAGGAGCCGGGCGTACTTGTTGGCGAAGTAGGAGAGTAGCAGGCGACCTATCGGCCAGTTTATGACGCTCACGCCGTTGCTGTACCTTGAGCCTATGACCACGTCGCAGTCCTTGAGGGCCTCAACCAAGCGTTGCACATCCTGCGGGTTGTGGGAGAAGTCCGCATCCATCTGGACTATGGCATCGTAGTCCCGGCTCAAAGCCCACTTGAAACCTTCAACGTAGGCGGAGCCCAACCCCAGCTTCCCCGGCCTCCGCAGGAGATGCACCGCCGGGTCCTTCTCGGCCATTCTCTCCACGATCCTCCACGTGCCATCCGGGGAGTTGTCATCCACCACGAGGACGTCCGGAGAGATGGGTAAAGACCTCAACTCCTTTATAAGCTTGCCGATGTTCTCGGCCTCGTTGTAAGTAGGAACGACCACCACCACCTTCAAGACGGAGATTATAAAGAGGGGAGGCCCCCTATCGTAGTCTCTTCAGACTCCCGACATCAACGGTGATGTACCTACCCCTCCCGAGGTAGAGAGTGGGCTTGAGGACTTTAAGGTCGGTACCTCCATCCTCGGCCACCTCCACCAGATCCGGGTCGTAGTATATCCTCTTCACCTCCCCCCATATGAGGGTGTGATCCCCCACGAGCCTGTGATCCAGATACTCGCAGTCCAAGACCAGATAGGCCCCCTCCAATATCGGATTCTTCAGAGGGGACATGAAGTGGGGGAGCGGGAGCCGGGAGAACTTATCCACCTCCCTGCCGCTGACGGATCCTATCCTCTCCACCAACTCCGCCCTCTCGTACGGGAAGAAATGGACGGCGAAGGTTAAGGCCTTGAGGATAACGTCGTGGCTGAAGCGCTTGGGTGAGACGGATATGGAATAGACCGGGGGGTCAAACGAGAGGGGTGTGTGCCAGACCAAGCTCAAGGCGGATTTATGCTCGCCATCGTAGGAGGTGGCCACCACCGCGGATCGCGGATACGACGCGTATAGCCGCCTGAAGTTGAACGGGTAAAGCTCCCTCATAGACGCTATTCTACCTCCGCAAGGGGCGACCGTAGAATAAGCCCACCCTTTGAAGATAAGGTCGGTCCTATCCTTCTCCGCGGGTACCCTCATGAGCCGGGCTTTGGGATTCGTGAGGGAGATGGTCTTCGCGTACGCCCTCGGCGCCTCACCCTACGCCGATGCGGTCGTGGTCGCCATAAGGATACCCACCATGCTCAGGGGTATGCTCGCGGAGGGGGTCTCCCAGAACGCCTTCGTTCCCGTTCTCACCCGCTGGAGGGACAGGGGTCTCCTTTGGGCTCTGGCCATCATAATACTCGGGGCATCCGCCGCCATCGTCCCTCTGGGTATAGCATTCGCCCCCACCATCGTGCGGCTGATAGCCCCGGGTTTCCTCTCATCGCCCGAGAAGTTCAACTTCGCCGTCGCCGGAGTCAGGATAACCTTCCCCGCCCTACTCTTCATAAGCGCCTCCGCCATCTCAATGGGGGTGGTGAATACCAAGGGGAGATTCTTCATAAGCGGCGTTTCCCCCGTCTTCTTCAATCTGGGGAACATATCCCTCCTACTCTTGGCCTACCGGTGGCCCATACTTGGGGCCGCCGCCTTCACCTTCGGCACCCTCCTCCAAGCCCTCTTTCTCCTACCCTTCGCTTGGGAGGGGTACGAGAGGCCCAAATTCAAGCACCCGGCCGTCCGAGAATTCTTGAAGAACTGGTTCTCCATGAGTCTCAACACGGGTTTCCTTCAGATGGCCACCCTCATAAATACGGTCGTCGCATCCACCCTGCCGACGGGAACGCTGGCCTATCTCAGCTACGCCTTCAGGCTCATTCACCTTCCCCAAGGGCTCTTCGGCGTTGCTACGGGAACGGTGTTAAGCAAGAGCGTTTCGGAGGATGCCTCCCACGGTAGGGAGCACGCTTGGAAGGGGATCGTATTCGTGTCGCTCATAACGGTGGCCGTCGCCTTCCTCTACGTCGTCTTCGGCAAGCTCCTGATAGAGGTGGCCTTCGTGAGGGGGAGATTCTCGCCGGAGGATGCGGAGCGCACATTTCGCGTCCTGCTGGGATACGTACCCACCATCCCCGCCTTCGCCCTGTCGTCGGTGTATCTGTCCTATCTCTTCGCCATCTTCCGCAGGAAGGAGGCCAACGTGGGTCTCGTCCTCTCCACCCTGACCAACCTCCTTCTGGTCTTTCCCGCGGCCAAACTCCTCGGAGCTTTCGGCATAGCCCTCACGGTCTCGGTGGCCAACTCCGTAGCCGTCGTATTCTGGGCCCTTAGAAGTTTCGGCCTCTCCAAGGAGAGTCTTCTGACCATCCTGAGCCTCGCCACGGCCTTCACCATGACCCTGACGGCCGCGGTGCTGTTGGGGTGGCGACCTTAGAATATCCGTACGATGTTTCTACTCACCCTGTTGGCCTCATCTCCCGACACCACCCTACCCAAGGGGATGGAGAGCTTCTGGTACTACACATCGTGCTGCGCCGTGGCCAGCATGGAGACTCTGGGCTTCTACGCCTCAACCGGTCTGGGAGGATTCGCTCCCGTTCTGGTGGGCGTGGGCGCCGGAAGTTTGGGATGCTTGGCTTACAGCAACGTTGCCCGCCAGCTGACTCCCGTACCCGAGCTCAAGCCGAAAGCCTACAGGGAGGCCTTCAACGGGGGGATACTCGGAGCCTTCGTGGGAGGGATACTGGTGGTGGTGGCATCCTACGTATCCAGGTAGTATGGCCAAGGTACGTTTCTTGAAGGAGCCGACGGTTGAGAGGAAACTCCTGCCCCTCACCCATCTACGGAACGTTGAGGATGTGAGGGTGGGCGCTCTGACCTTTAGGGAGAGGATTGAGATGCTCACCGCGGATGCGGAGGGTACCCTGTACATCCTTCCGAACGTCGTGCTCCACGACCTGCCGAGATCCGGCGTGATCGCCGTGGGGGGAAGGCCCGTTGCCGTATGGACGGAGGAGGCCGACGTGGCCCGCAGGATCCTCTTGGAGGGGGACTCTTACGATGGGAGGGAGGTGGAGGGCCACCTGGTGGAGCGTCCTTGGGACATCCCCCATCTGTTGGAGGACGTCATACCCGAGGATATTGAGCTTATCCTGCGCGCACGCTCGGAGGAGTTCTACAGGCTCAACGACGTATTCATCCATAGGAGCACGTCCCTGCGGTTGGTTGAGATGGAGGGGCCCGGTCTGATAGAGGCCCAAGTCCGGATATCCCCCTTCGTCGTCCTGCAGGGGCCCTTCTACGTGGGGGCGGGAAGCCTCATAAAATCCTTCTCCCATATCTCTGCCTCCTCCTTGGGGCCCGTCTGCAAGGTGGCCGGGGAGATCTCCCATACGGTTCTGCACGGATACACGAACAAGCAGCACGCCGGATTCGTGGGCCACTCCTATCTGGGCGAGTGGGTGAATGTGGGAGCCGGAACGGAGGTGAGCAACCTGAAGAACACCTACGGCAAGGTGCGAGCCTACTCGTACCACGAGGGTGATGTGGTGGATACCGGGAGGCTCTTCGTGGGTACCTTCGTCGGGGACCACGCCAAGCTGGGCATAAACACCACGGTATCAACGGGGACGGTCGTGGGAATCTTCGCGAACATAACGGCCGCCGATTCCCCGACGCCCAAGTTCGTTCCGGACTTCTACTGGACGGGCGGGGGCAGGATGGATCTAAGTAAGGCCCTTGAGGTCGCGCGCCGCGTGATGGCGCGCCGCGGTATAACGCCCACGCGGGATTATCTGAAACGTATAGAGGCCGTCTATAGGAAGACCGTAGAATCTGAGCGATGAAACCGAAGGTGGCACTCGTAGGATACGGGAGGATGGGAAAGGAGGTCCATGAGGTCCTCAAGGAGAGGGGCTATCCGGTGGTCGGAATAATTGACAGGGGGGACCCCCTATCCGCCATGGATGGGGCGGACGTGGTGGTTGAGTTCGCCCTACCCGAGGCGACCCTACCGGCTCTCAGATACGCCGCCGAGAGGGGCAAGAGGTACGTGCTCGGGACCACGGGCCACGACGAGGGGACCATGGAGGAGATAAGGCGGCTGGCCGAGAGGACCGCCGTACTCCACTCGCCCAACTTCTCAAGGGGCATAGCCCTCCTGAAGGTCATCCTGCGTACCCTCCTGCCATTCGTTGAGGATTGGGACAGGGAGGTTTTTGAGATTCATCACCGCTGGAAGAAGGATGCTCCGAGCGGGACCGCCCTCTCCTTGGCCCGGATTCTGGGAGAGAGGCTGGCTATAAACCGTACGGGCATGCGACGAAAGGGGGAGGGGGGGGTATTCGGGG
>JAADDJ010000041.1 GCA_013153965.1 Thermotogae bacterium | reverse complement strand
GATACCTCCTTACGGTATCCGCCATCTTTTTAGGGCTCTCCCCATACACCCCCTGACGCAGGTAGTATAGGGTCTCAAAATCCTCCCTCTTTACGGGAAAACCGAGATTTTTACGGATTTGGGGCATCTGGGCTTTGGGAGGTCGGGTACTCATGCCCTTCCTATCCGAAATATCAACCTCAAATTTATGGAGCCGTTCCTCTCCATCCTTGAGGACGAGTTTTATCTTTGAAGATTTTGCCCCCTTGCGAATGTTCCATTTGTAGCTGTGGAATCCATCGGGATAAAGGGCGAACTCTATCGCGTCCAAGATGGTGGTCTTCCCGGTGCCGTTGGGACCGGTTATCGCCGTTATCTCACCGAATTCCCTCTTGATATACCTGTGCCTGCGAAAGTCTCTTATCTCAATCTCCTCTATCCTCATCGTTCAACCTCCTCAACATGCCGATGAGCCTTTTATCCAACCTCTCCTTCATCTCCTCTATGCGCTCCTCAATCTTCCTCTTCTCCCCTCTGGGTGCCTCGGACTTCCTCTCTTCCAGCTCTATCCATTCGTCCAACTCCCTCTCCAAGTCCCTGACCACGGAGGCGTACTCGCCGAAGGGTGCGTAGGGGTCCTCCATATCCTCAATTTCCCTAACGCCACGATCACCTTCCTCCTCCCAGCGCAGGGAGCGGAACGCGACTATGCGCCCATCCTCCAAAAGCCCGCGCAGGCAGGCGTGAAGGTCCGTATGCCCATCCACGTCCAGGTACGAATCAACGTGGAGGACGGGCTCTTTGGCCCCAATTTCTCGTAAGAGATTTAAAATTTCATCAAGCCTCCCGCAGAACTTTCCGACGGAATCCTCCCGAACCTCGGCCCTGAGGAAGGGGCGGCTCGTCTTGAGAGGGTAGTAGAATATGGGCTCCCTACTGCTATTCCAATACTCGTAAGGGACCTCGTCTCCCTCAATATCCCCCGGGCACGGGTCCATCAGATTTCTAAGCTTGGGATTGTTCAGATCCAGAACCACCGCCCCTTTGAATACGAGTCTGCGCAGCATCTCCAAGGCTACGTTCTCCTCACATGCGGACGAGAATCTTCCGTAGTGGTCGGCGAGATCATCCACGGACCACGCCTCGGAGATATCCTGATACTCCACCGAGCCCACATTTACGAATATCCTAAAAGGTTCCTCCCAAACCTTCATCTTGCGTTTGTGTATGTGGCCGTTGAAGATGAAGCTGAACTCCTCGGGTATATCCTCAACGGGATAGAAGCTGGGTATCCCCCAGAAATCCCCAACAGTCTGATGGAGCAGGAGTATGGCTCTGGGTTTGCCAATCCTTCCGGCGGCCTCCCGAAGGCGGTCGCTCAAGCCGATGAAGTTCCCATCCTCCTCGTGGTACCCAACGGCCACTATGGGTACGCGTAGATCCGGCCAATACCCATCGTCAATCACTCTGTACTCCCCGGCCCTAACTATGATCAGTCTGCCATCTTGAACGTAGTGCTCCAGTATCCTCTCAAGGATGGCGAAGGGTTGATTTTGGGGAGTCGGGTCGTAGCGGCGATAGTCGTGATTCCCCTCCAAAAGTATAACCCTAATCCCATCCTTAAGGAGTCGCTCAAGCCCATCCGCCGCGTCAAGGATGAGCCTGAAGATGCGAGCCGAAGCCCTTCCCTCCATCAGATCCCCCAGATGCACCACAACATCCGGCTTCAACCTTCGGAACATCTCTATAGCCTCGTTGAACGACTCCCGAATGTCCTCCTCACGCACCTTGGAGACCTCCCCGATCCACTCCTTCGCACCACGGTACAGGGTCGCTCCAAGGTGGGAGTCGGAGAATACCCCTATCCTCATAGGGCGAAATTGTATGGTAGTACGGCTATGGTGCTTATTTGAGGTGATGGGTTTCACTTGACAAAAATAGAAACTTACCCCATCATTTTACGCTTCGCCTAAGGTATGACAACCGGCGTGGGTAGGGTGGGAAAGTGGGGGCGCTTCGGGGCTTAACCCCTTCACCCGAAGGGTAAAAGGCGAAGGGGAAAGGAGGTAGGTCAATGTTGTGGATTATAGTTGTTGGGACCGCTTACGGTGGCGGTGCCGCAAATGTGGATAGGTATTCTTACGTCCCTTCCCCTTCCTATGACCGTTGGAGCGAAGATTTAGACGAACTCCTCCCCGACGCCCTTTTGAACCTTCAGGTTCCCTCCGAGGAGGAGAGGGAAATACTGCGTCTGTGGGACGAGACCGTTAAGGAGTTAGAACGCTCATCACCGTTCGGTCTCCCTATACCTAAGGGGGATAAAACCACTCCCAACTATGAGCAGTCCAGATGCTCTGCCCAATGCAGCGCAGGTTCGTGCTCCGTCTCGTGCTACGGTGTAGTGATATGCGGTTGCACCTCCAACGGTGCTCCTGTATGCCAATGTAAGAGCACAGGTAAATCCAAACGTCCCCACTCCGATTATAGCGCGGAGGCGGAGAATATTGAAGTTTTAGCCGTACCCGGAGGGATAGAGATCTCCTCCCATTCAAAGAGCAACTCTAACGAGGTAAAGATATGGGACGTATCCGGTCGGTTGGTTGCACGCTTTACATTAGAAGGTAGGAAGGTCCTGCGACTAAGGCGTGGCCTCTACTTCGTGAAGGTTGGAAGTAGGGTTAAGAAGGTGATGGTGAGATAAGCCCCTTTCACACACACCCCACTTTCCCCCTTATAATACCCGGCGCATTTGTATGAGATAGGGCGTAGGGTAGGAGACCCACTTGACAAATGTGGGTACATCCACCATTATTCTACGCTTCGGTATCAGGTATGACAACTACGCAGGTAGCGTGGGGAAGTGAGGCGACGAAATTAGTAAGGGCGACAGGTGGATGCCTCGGCAGAGGGAGGCGATGAAGGGCGTGTAAAGCTGCGAAAAGCCCGGGGGAGCCGCAAAATGGCTGCGATCCCGGGATGCCCGAATGGGGAAACCCGGCCCCCGTAATAGGGGGTCATCCCGCCTTCGGCGGGAGGCGACACCCGGGGAAGTGAAACATCTCAGTACCCGGAGGAAAAGAAAGAGACATCGATTCCCTGAGTAGCGGCGAGCGAAAGGGGAGGAG
>JAADDJ010000021.1 GCA_013153965.1 Thermotogae bacterium | reverse complement strand
TATGTACTCGTCCAAATTCAAGGCGAGATTTTATGCCGGCTTTAAACTGCCTCTGCCATCCGTATAATTCCCCTCCATGTTCCGAAAACTCCTGTGGATTGGGATTGTGGGGGTGGCCTTCGCATCCTGCGCCCAGATAGACTCCGGAGAGGTCGGCGTCAAGAGCACCTTCGGCGTAATAGACAGGAACGAGTTGCCCCCGGGCCTTCATTTCTTCATCCCGGGAATCCAAACCATATACATCGTCCCCGTCTATGACCTGACGCTGGATTTCGTATCCGAAGAGTCCAAGGAGAAGGGCCTTGACCCCATAGATGCCCTATCCAAGGACGGACTTCCCGTCGTCATAGAGGCCACCGTTAGGTATGCCATGGTCCCCGAGCAGGTGGCCGAGCTTATGATAGACTACGGTCGTCCCCTACCGATGACCGTAGAGCGGAAGTTGGTGATACCGACCGTTCGCTCGGAGATAAGGGACGCCGTGTCCCAGTATAAGACGAGCGAGATATACAGCATGAGGGAGAACTTCTCCCGCCTCCTAAAAGAATCGCTCATAAACGCCCTCAAGAAGGAGGGACGCATAGCAGTTAAGGACGTGTATATACGCAAGATAAAGTTCCCCAAAAAGTTCTTGGAGGCCATAGAGAAGAAGCAGATAGCCCAGCAGGAGGCGGAGCGGATGAAGTACGTCCTTGAGAAGGAGAAGCTGGAAGCCGAGCGGAAGAAGATAGAGGCCCAAGGTATAGCCGAGGCCCAGAGGATAATCGCCCGCCAGCTCACCAACCAGTACCTAACGTGGAAGTACCTTGAGGTCCTCAAAGACTTCGCCGAGAGCGAGAACAACACCATAATCGTCGCTCCGTACGATCAAAAGCTAACCCCCCTACTCAACGTCAAGTAGATAGTGCGTAGGATCCTCTATCCGCTCCTCCTGATGCTCCTCGTTATCGTGTTGGGCACCGTGGGGTACGTGATGATAGAGGATATGCGTCCCTTTGACGCCCTCTACATGACCGTAATCACCATATCAACCGTCGGATTCGGCGAGGTGAAACCCCTCTCCGACGTCGGACGCGCATGGACCATCCTTCTGATAATCTTCGGCTGGGGAACGATAAGCGTCCTCATAACCCGGGTCTTCGGCTTCGTCGTGGAGAGGGAATTTCTGCAGATATTTCGCATGAGGAGGATGAGAATGAGAAAACTGAAGGATCATTACGTGGTCTGTGGGTTCGGAAGGATGGGGAGGAAGGCCGCCGAGTTTCTGGCCAAGAGCGGCAAGGAGTTCGTTATAGTTGATTTAAACGGCGAGAGGGTTCAGAGCGCCATAGACCTCGGATACCACGCCATAGAGGGGGACGCCACCGAGGAGGAGACCCTAAAGCGGGCCGGGATAGAGCGGGCGAAGGGACTGGCGGCCCTACTTGACTCCGACCACGCCAACCTCTACGTGGTCCTCAACGCCAAGAGTCTGAATCCCAAACTCTTCATAGTGGCCTCGGCCCTGAGCGAGAAGGGAGGGGATCTGATGAAGAAGGCCGGAGCCGACAGGGTGATACTGCCCTTTGAGTGGGCGGGCATAAGGATAGGGAAATTCTTGGTACAACCGGTCGTGAGCGAATTCTTGGACGTCTATCAGATGAGGATAGAGGAGATAGTGTTGGAGGAGGGCTCCCCCTTCGTGGGCAAAACGCTGCGGGAGCTTCAGCTGACTCGTCGCTACGGTGTGTATGTGATAGCCATACTGCGGGGAAAGGAGGTGATGCTTCCACCGGACCCGGACGCCCCCCTGCAGCCCGGCGACATCCTCCTCGTCATAGGCAAGACGGAGAATCTCCGTAGGGTGGAGGGACTCGCCGAGAGGGATTGATCACCACACCTTCAGGCGAACCTGAACCTTGAAAACCTCCTTCTCGTAGGAGTGATGGAGAGCCTGCGGGGAGTTCCCCGTCAGGCGTTTGTTCATCGCCAGATACACGCCCGTGAGGGGGCGAGGCTCCCACAGAACTATCATATTCCCCTCCAGATAGAAGTCGTCGTTTGCCCTATCCTCCGTATAGTTTAGGTAAGGCTTGAGGAGGACATTCCGACCGAGGGGAATCTCCCCGTAGTACTGATAGACCGTCAGATCATCCAGCACCGTGTTGTACCGGTAGAGGAGGAAGCCCGTATTGACGCCGAAGGGGGATATCTGAACTTGCAGACTTAGAGACCTCATCGCGTGGCCCAGATACCTCCCGAAGCCCACCCTCAGGGAGACCGACTCCCACTCGGACGCGTAGTAGGAGGGAAGGGAGAGGACGGCGTAGCGTGCCGTGAAATCCTCAATCCCGTAGAGCGCATCGTAGTGGTAGAGATGCCGCAGATAACCGTAGTAGTACATGTTTAGGGAGCCGCTTACGGACCACGGGGGTATCCAGATGAAGTAGTATCCTCTGCCTCCCTCGCTCAAGACCGTTCCATCAAGGGAGCTTTGCTTGTTGTACTCCACGCCGCTACGTAGGACGAGGGACCTGCCGAAGGGCATGTAGAATTGGTTGTATCCCATCCAGAGGCCGTAGGTGGCCACGTTATCAAAGTTTATGGCCCTGACGTTGTAGGGGGAGAGGAATCCATCGTCGGTCCTGACGTACCACGCCGCGAAGGACAGACCCGCATCTACATCCCTATCCACGTGGAGCGACAGCCTCCCCGCGTTCAAGGGGAAATTCCTGTGATAGGCGGAGTACAGGGATACGTTGAGCGGCCTGACGTATATCATACCATCCCCGCCGAAGACCTGATAGTCGCTGCTGTCGGTTATGACGAAGGAGGAGGCCAGCGAAACCTCCGCCGTCGGTCTCCACGTACCTCTCCCGAAGGCCACACTCCCCAGATACATATCCCGGAGGGCATTAACGTAAAGGTCGTTCCTCCTGTGGGCGGAGTAGAACTTCACGCCGAAGAGGGGTTGAACTAAATTTCGGGTCCTTATCAGGCGCCTGTCGGGCGCGTAGTTCTGCCCCTCCGTGAAGTAGGGACGCTTCTCCGGATAGTCAATCGGGAGACGGTTGAGCTGGAACTCCTTTATATCCACATCTACATCCGAGAAGTCCGGGAGGACGGTCAGGTCAAGGAGTTCGCTCCTGCCCCTCTTGCCTCGGAGGGTGAATCCCGCCATGGGAACGATCCTTCGGGACCTGAGCGCGCCATCCCAAGTGGAATCGGCCTCACTCTGCAACCTGAAGGAGGGGATGAGGACGACATCCAAAGCCCTTCGGGGGACTATCCTGTCCCAATCCAAGAGCAGCTTCGCATCCAGCGCGGGGTCCCCCTTCAGATTCGGGGAGAGCATCTGAAGCTCGGCCTTGGCCATTATCGTCCTTGAGATGTTGAAACCCCAAGGCTGACGCACGTAATCCAGAGTTGAGAAGGATATGCGCACGAGCACATCCCAACCCCAGTCGTAAATGTTGGCCCGGGCGTAGTTCTCCCCATCCCACTGCGAATGGCCGTAGTAGTCGCCGACGGTCCCCAGAGGATTGACCAGAACCGTATATCGGGCTGACGATACCCCCCAGCCCTTGGTGTTGAGAACCACCCTTATGTGGTCCTCCTTCCCCTCAAGGAGGGCCGGAGCGTCCCGTCTGCGGCTGCTGGCCTTTATCCCACGCTGGTAGAGGCGAGCGTATATCACCAGCTCCTGCGGAGTGTATCCCACCCACACGAGGGAGGAGTCCTCGGGCGAAGGGTCGGAGGTGGGCAGAACCTTCACGAGCCTGTGGGGAGGCAGGGAGTCGGCCAACCTGACGAGATCCTCGGGGCGCCCTATGGCGATCGGCTCAACCGTCGGGGCGACCGCCATCAACAAAACCATATCCAATTCTACGCCCGATATTGTGCCTCTCCAGTATAATACCATACATGCCCAAGTACCCTAAGCCGATAGGCCCCTACTCCGCCTACAGATTCGCCGGAAAGCTGGTCTTTCTGGCGGGACAGATCGGAATAAACCCCGACACCGGCGCCCTTGAGGAGGGTTTGGAGGCCCAGACCTTGAGGGCCATAAAGAATATAGCAAACATTCTGGCGGAGATAGGGTTGGGGCTGGACGACGTGGTGAAGACTACGGTATTTCTGCGGGACATTCGCGACTATCCGAAGGTCAATGAGATATACGGGAGATTCTTCAAGGAGCCGTACCCGGCCCGCTCGGCCGTGGCGGTGGCGGCTTTGCCGAAGGGGGCTCTGGTGGAGATAGAGGTGGTGGCCCTCGTCGGCGACATAAGGGGCGAGATTGAGGAGGGACTACGCCTCTTCAAGGAGGGCAAATTCTACGAATCCCACGAGTATTGGGAGAAGGCCTTCCGCAAGCTGGAGGGTACGAAGAGGACCTTCATGAGCGGTCTGGTGAATATAGACGCCGCCCTCATAAAGTACAAGGAGGGCAACATGAAGGGGGCCACCACGAACTTCTCCAAGGCGAAGGATAAGATAGCCGCCCGGTTCCCCAACCATCCCCTCCTCGGGGAGATTGAGAGGGTGGTCCGCATCCTCAAGGAGGGAGGCGCCCCCGACTTCCGCTCGCTCTCTCGGGAGGTGGAGGAGATCACGAAGGAGTTCTTAGATGCCCTTGAGTAAAGGACACGTTCTGGCGAGGAAGTACGAGATAATTGAGTTCTTGGGCAAGGGTCTGATATTTGAGGTGTATCGCGCCCGCCACACCCGCCTTGACCGGGAGGTCGCCCTAAAGGTTCTCATACCCGAGGTGGCCGCCGACTTGGAATTCACCCGCTTCGTTATAAAGACGATCCGAGCCACGGCCTCCCTTGACAACCACCCCCACATATCGTGGGTGCATGATATAGACAAGGACGGCGTCTATATCTTCTTCGTCATGGACTACCTGCCGGTTGACCTGGAGACCATGGTGGAGCGGCTGGACATAGACTCCGCCGTGAATGTGGCCTTGGCGGTGCTTGATGCCCTCGCGTACGCCCACAGGAACGGTCTGGTGCATAAGGACATCCGCCCGAGCAACATCCGATTCTCCGAGAGCGGAGAGCCCCTGCTGGTGGATTTCGGGATGGCCGAGGTCGCGGCGAGGGCGGCCGTGAAGTTCAAGAAGACCGCGTACCTACCCCCTCCCACCTACGCCGCCCCGGAGCAGATAAAATCCTTCTCCCTCGCCGACGAGAGGTCGGACATATACTCGGTTGGGGCCGTCCTCTACTACATGCTCACCAAGAGACCGCCCTTTGAGGGGGATATAAAGCAGATATACTACCAGAAGCTCTCCCCCACCTTCTCCCCGCCGAGGCCGAGGGACCTGAACGGGGACATACCCCCGAAGCTGGAGGAGATAGTCCTCAAGGCCATGGCCCACGACCCCGACGAGCGCTTCCAGTCGGCCGAAGAGATGGCCTCCGCCCTTCTGGACGTGCGTCGCAAGTACATCACCCGCTTCCTGCCGGCCAGCTACGAGGAGAGGAGACCGGAGGGCACCTTCACGGTTAAGTACAAGCTGCGGGAGAATTCCCCCTTCCAGATAGCACACGTTGAGGTCCCCTCGGTGGTGCTTGCCAACGTTCCCTACCGTATAACGGTCTCGCTGGTGGGGGACGGCGCGGGGCAGGTGAAGTTGGAGGTCCCCGATTTCCTGTCCCTATCGGCTCCCGCCGTTCAGGACTTTGAGGTGCCGGCGGAGGTGTCCTGGTACATCATAACCACCAAGGAGAGGTACGGAGCCTACGAGATATCCTTGGACGTCATCGCCGACGACGTGAGCATATTTGAGAGGCCTCTCAAGATCCCCCTTCTGGTGCTACCGATTGAGGGAAAGGAGAAGAAGGCCAGCAAGCGCACCATATTCAACCTGTTCGGTCTGATAGAGGAGAGATGAGAGAGAAGGCCATAGTGGTCTCCGTGGCCCACCCCAACGACCTGGCGGAGGCGCAGAGGAGCATAGACGAGCTGGTGGCCCTCCTTGACACCGCCGGCGTTGATGTGGTAGATGTGATAGTGCAGAAGCGGAGACGCATAGACCCCGCCTTCTACGTGGGAAAGGGAAAGGCCAAGGAGATAGGGGAGTTGGCGCAGCATCTGAACGTAGATGCCGTCGTCTTTGACGCCCGCCTGTCGCCCAAGCACGTGCGCAACCTGTCATCCGTCATACCCGTGAAGGTTCTGGACAGGGTTGATGTGATTTTGGACATATTCGCCCAGCATGCCGGCTCATCGGAGGCCAAGCTGCAGGTTGAGCTGGCTCAGCTTCAGCATCGCCTCGCCCGCCTGCGGGTCGCACCCGGCGCCCTTTCCCGTCTGGGAGGAGGCATCGGGACGAGAGGTCCCGGCGAAACCAAGCTGGAGATAGACCGGCGACGCATCCAGTCCAAGATAGTCAAGCTCAAGAGGAAGCTCCGCAAGATTGAGAAGGTGCGTCAGCAGAAGACCAAACAGCAGAGGTACTTCTTTCGCGTGGCCCTCGTCGGATACACGAGCGCGGGCAAGAGTACCCTGATGAACCGTCTGACCAAGTCCCACTTCAAGGAGAGCGAAAAACTCTTCACGACCTTGGACACCTTCACACGGGCGGCGTGGATAAACGGCGCCACCATCCTCGTGTCCGACACGGTGGGCTTCATATCCAACCTGCCGACGGAGCTCATAGCCGCTTTCCGCTCAACCCTCATGGTGGCCAACGAGGCAGACCTGATATTGGTTGTGGTAGATGTCTCCAAGCCCGACTTTGAGAGGGATATTGAGGTGGTGGAGAGCACCCTGAGGAAGATAGGGGCCGGACGGAAACCCCGCATATACGTCTTCAATAAGATTGACCTGCTACCCTCCCGTGTGATGCTGGAGAGACTGATGGACAGGTACGCGGGTGAGGAGGTGGTCTTCGTCAGCGCCAAGACGGGTGAGGGATTGGAGGATTTGAAGGCCAAGATATACGACTACTATCGCAGATGGAAGGAGGGCAAACCCCTGACCCCGGTTTCCCCGTAAAATCCCCTTCCAATGAAGAAGAAGAAGAGCTCCCTGAGCGTGTGTCCCGTATGCGGGGGTCCCTTGAAGGTGAGGATGCTGGTGTGCGAGGAGTGCGGCACCGAGATACGGGGGGATTTCACCCAGAATCCCTTCAGCGGATTGACCGAGGAGCAGTTGGACTTCCTTTACGAATTTCTCAAGACTTGGGGAAACTTCTCGGAGCTGGCGCGCAAACTCAATGTGTCCTACCCTACCGTCCGTAATAGGTACGAGGAGATCCTCCGCTCCCTCGGATTACTGGAGGACCTTTAGATGTCGGATGAACTCCTTCATCCACACCTTTAGGTCGGAGGGGCCGCGGCTCGTTATGAGATTACCATCAACCACGACCGGCTCATCCACGTAGTGGGCGCCGGCGTTTATGAGGTCGTCCTTTATGGCGAAGAAACCGGTCAGACGCCTACCCTTCACTATCCCGGCGCTTATCAGGACCCAACCGGCGTGGCATATGGCTGCTATGGGCTTTCGGGCCTCGTCCATCTCCCTCACGAAGACCAGAATCTCGGGGTACCTGCGAAGCCTGTCCGGGGCGTACCCTCCGGGTATGACCAGACCCACGAAGTCCCCGACGGCCACATCCGAAACGGCGGCGTTGGCCTCAAACTTCAAACCGGATTTCCCCTTGTAAGTTCCGAGTTTGGGAGCCACGACCACCACGTCGTACCCCTCCTCCTGAAGCCGATAGTAGGGGTATATGAACTCCCTCTCGTCGTAAAGGTCCTCCAAAAGGATGGCAACCTTCATGGCCTACCTGAGCACGGACTCTATCCTCGCGAACACCTCTTCAACCTTCCCCACGCCGTCTATCTCGTGGAATATTCCACGCTTGCGGTAGTAATCCACGAGGGGGGCCGTACTCTCCCTATAGACCTTGAGGCGGTTTCTGATGACGTCCTCCCGGTCGTCCGAGCGTTGCACCAGAGGGGTTCCGCAGATGTCGCAAATCTCGTCGTTCTTCGGAGGGTTGTATATGAGGTTATAGACGGCGCCGCACTTGGGACAGACCCTCCGGGCCGTCAGACGCCTGACTATCTCCTCGTCGGGTACATTTACGAATATCACGTGGGTTAGAGGCTTACCCCTCTCGGCCAGCAACCTGTCCAAGGCCTCCGCCTGAACCAACGTCCTCGGGAAACCGTCCAAGATGAAGGAGTGAGCGTCCTCTATCTGCTCCTCTATGAGGCCTACTATTATGTCGTCAGGAACCAACTCTCCGGCGTCCATGTACTTTTTAGCCTTCATCCCGAGAGGGGTGCCTTTGCGCACCGCCTCACGGAGTATGTCGCCGGTTGATATCTTCTTTATGCCGTACTTCTCGGCCAGAAGCTTGGCCTGCGTCCCCTTGCCGGCGCCCGGAGGGCCGAGCAGGACTATCCTATACCCGTCGTGCGCCATGACCGTACCTTCGCCTTACCCAGAAGGCTGTCGTAGCGGTACATGACCAGGTAGGAGTTTATCTTCTGCAGCAGGTCAAGGGCCACACCCACGATGATCAGGAGCCTCGTACCGCCGAAGTAGAGGGGTATGTTCAGGGCCTTGGAGACGTGGTAGGGAACTATGGCCACTATGGCGAAGAATACGGCCGCCGGGAAGATTATCCGGGTGAGGATGCGGTCTATGTACTCGGCCGTCTCCTCTCCTGCCCTGACGCCGGGGATGAAGGCCCCGCTCCTCTGCAGGTTGTCCGCCACATCCTTGGGGTTGAACATTATGGACGTGTATAGGTACGCGAAGAAGATTATGAGGAGGGCGTAGGTCAGGTCGTACAGCCAAGTTCCCGGTTGGAACATGGCGGCTATGCCCGAGAGGAACTCAAGGCGACCACCCCCGCCGGTGAGCATCGTCTGGGGGAAGAGCAATATGCTCTGCGCGAAGATTATGGGCATCACGCCGGCCGTATTTACGGTGAGAGGCAGGTAGCCCGTCTGGGTGGTGGGCGACAGGCCGACGGTGCGCTTGGCGTAGCTTATGGGTACCCTTCTCTGAACCTCCGTGACGGCGACGACCGCACCGGTCAGAACGATGAAGAAGATTATGGCGAATATGAGGGCCGGGGTCTCTATGGCCCCGTTCTTCCACAGGGTGTAGGTGGATATGACCTCGTTCGGCAGGGATTCCAAGGAGCCGGCGAATATCAGGACCGAGGCGCCGTTCCCTATGCCCCGGTCGGTTATCTGCTCACCCATCCACATCAGGAGGATCGCACCGCCCACCAGCGACACCACCGTGGATATGACGAACATGGGCCCGGGGTTGGGGACTATCAGCTGGCCCGAGGGACTGGGGGGTAGGTTGGTCAGGAAGGTGGTTATACCTATGGCCTGTATGGCGGATATGACGACGGTGAGCCAGCGGGTGTATCTGGTCAGGACTCGCCTTCCGGCCTCCCCTTCCCTCTGGAGACGCTCAAAGTATGGGACGGTGGCGGCCAAGAGCTGGATGACGATGGAGGCGGAGATGTAGGGCATTATACCGAGTCCGAATATGGCGGCCCGGGAGAGAGCACCTCCGGCGAATATGTCAAACATGCCGAAGGCGGTGTTGGCCAGCGCCTGACGGAAGTACTCAACCAGAGCGTGGGAATTGACCCCGGGAACGGGTATGTGGGTACCCACCCGGTAGAAGAATAGGACTATGAGCGTGAAGAGTATGCGATCCCGTAGCTCCTTTATCTCCCAGAGACCGCTGAGTGATCTCCAGAGTCTCTCCATTTACTCTATCCTCCCACCCGCCTTCTCTATCTTCTCACGGGCGGTTTTGGAATAAGCGTGGATGCCCTTGAAGGTCAGGGCCTTGGTAATTTCCCCCTTGGCCAGAATCTTTATAAGCTTGCGCTCAATCTTCCCCTTTATCAATCCCTTGGCCTTCAGGGTCTCGGGAGAGACCTCCTCACCCTCGGAGAACTTGGCATCTATCTGCCCGAGATTCACGATCTCATAGACGGTGGGATCCGGAGGGGTGAAGCCACGCTTGGGGATGCGCCTGTATATGGGAGTTTGACCTCCCTCAAACCATATGGGTTTGGTTCCACCGGAACGGGATTTCTGACCCTTATGCCCACGACCCGCAGTCTTACCATGGCCGGAACCGGGCCCACGAGCAACCCTCTTCCTCTTCTTCTTGGCACCCGGATTGGGGCGTAGGTTGGAGAGCATAAACATAGGCGGGTATTATACTGGTGAAAGCGAGAGAGGGTCAGCCGTAAAATCCTCACCAGTGAGGTAGGCGATGTATAGGTTGAAGATAGAGGGTAGGCGAGAAGGTATCAGGGCCGACTACGTGGAGAGGATCATTGATTATTGGAGGGCCGTTTTTCGCAGGATGATGAAAGGCGAGGGTCGGATATACGCCGTCATCACGAACGTCCAATCGGGAAGCGTTGATATAGCGATGGAGCTTTACACTCGCAAGCGGAAGATATATCAACGGACCGACGTACCCCCGGCCGTTCTGTCCCAAGTTCAAACGCCCGAGGAGCTCTTCCGTTTGGAGGATCCGATGGATATAATCACGGCTTTCACCGACGAGTTCGGTGTTAAGAGCGTTGAGATGAGCAGGAACGGATGGAGCGTTGGATTTGGCATAGAGGAGATAGAGCGGTATCGCAAACTTATACACCGGGAATACGGGAGCTTGATAGGCAAGGTCCTCGCCATAAGTGCCCTGAATCTCCGCGAGGGTGTGAGGGTCGGGCTGCGGTGGGAGGTCAATCCCAAACGCACCATAAAGGTCAAGGTTGGAGGGGAGTTTGAGAGGGTATTCGTTGAGAACTACAAACGCACCGTGGAGGTTCATGGGTTGATATACTATGGACCCTCGGGTGCGCCCATCAGGATAGATGATGTCAGGCGTGTGGTTCCCATAAGGAAGGTCGCGCCACCCCTCAGTCGCCTTGAGGGCGCTTGGAAGGACCTGCCCATGGATAGTGTCGCCTTCGTTCGCAAGATAAGGAGGGAGTGGAGCGATGACTACGGACAGACCGAAAGTTAGCATAGATACAAGCGTGCTTATATCTATATTCAAGGGGAAAAAGGATAGGCTTGATGCCAGCAAGCGCCTGATCCTTAAAGCACAGAAGGGAGAAATTTTGATAATAGTCTCCTCAATGATGGTCTTTGAGATCCTTGAAGGGCTTGAGGAGATAGGTTTGGAATTTTCGGACGATTACGACATAAGGCAGTGGGAAGGTTTTGATTTGGTCAGCGTGGATTTCAACGTGGCGAGGTTGGGAGCCAAGATCAAACGCTCTTGCAGTTTAAAGAGGGAGCAAAAGGTGGATGCCATACTACTGGCCACAGCCGTATATGCCAAGGCCCAAGTGTTCTATACGTGGGATGAGAAGTTGATCCGAGCCCTCGAGAAATGCAGCTTCTCCCAACTTTACGATGTTGAGGTGAAGATTCCTCCGAAGAAGAGAGAACTGTTCTGATCAAACCTTCGCCAACGCCCTCTCCAGAAGGTACCCCACGGCGAAGATGAGTATCCCCGCAAAGAGCATCATCGCCTCCCACTTCATGCTCCCGCTCCTGATACCCACGAAAAGCCCCATCGCCACCCACATTATCCCACTCGCCTGCGTGAATTTGGCCAGAAAGTAGAGGATGAGCCTCAAGGGCCGATTCTACGGTGGCGATCAGGAGGTGTGGGAGAAGGGTATCCCCCGGTGTATTCCCAGACTGCGGGCGTACTCCACCACCTCCCAGTACTCTCTGCGGGTTATGGGACGGGCCAGCTCGGGGAACTCCCAAGCCCGGTACTCGGGGCGGTACTGGTCCATCACATTCACCCAAGAGTCTCGGGAGAGCTCCTCTGCTATGAATCTCATCACCTCCTTACTGCCTGCTATACCGTTGGGGAGAACCAGATGCCTGATCAGAAGTCCCCTCCTGGCCAGCCCCCTCTCATCCAACTCCAGAACCCCCACCTGCCGGTGCATCTCCTTGACGGCCTTCCTCGCCACCTCCCAGTATCCCCTCACCCCCGAGTACCTCTCGGCGACCTTGGAGTCGGAGTATTTCAGGTCGGGCATGTATATATCCACGACCCCGTCCAAGAGTTTGAGGCTCTGGAGGGAGTCGTAGGAGCTGGTGTTATACACGATGGGCAATCTAAAACCCCGCTCCACGGCCAACAGCAGGGCCTCAAGAATCTGCCAAACGACGTGGCTGGGCGTAACGAGATTCAGGTTGTGGCACCCCATCCGTTGAACCTCCAAGAATATCTCGGCCATCTCCCGGGGTGAGACCTCCCTCCCCAGACGCAGCTGACTTATCTCGTAGTTCTGACAATACACGCACCGCATGTTGCAGCCGGCGAAGAATACCGTCCCCGACCCCCTCCACCCCCTCAGAACGCTCTCCTCACCGAAGTGAGGACCGTAGGAGGAGACGAGGGCGTACCTGCCGACGCCGCACTCCCCTACCTCATCGCGAGTGCGACGGACCAAGCAAGCTCTGGGGCAGAGAACGCACCTCTCGGAGAGCTCCCGCGCCCTCTCAACCCTCTCTGCCAGCTCTCCGCTCTCGTACAGGGCCAGATAGGAGGGATAACTTCGCTCTCCCATGGGAAAGTCCGTCCTCGTTGAATTCTAAGGCGGTTGTATAATAGGTTCGTGGAGGGACTCTATCTTTCGCTCTTTTCCGGTGGATTTCTGGCGGTAGGATTCAACGGAGGAACATTCCGCGTGGAGCCGGCATACTTCTTCTCCCGCAGCGGGGAGGACGTTCGCCCCTTCTACAGCGACCTCGTGAAGCTGGACTTCCGCAGGCTCTGGATGGACTTCGGGAGCCTCCGCATCGGGAAACTCCTTCCCACCGACACCGGCAACCTCCTGCTTGAGCCCTTCTCCAAGGGCTACGACGGCGCGAGATTGACCTTGGAGTGGAGGGGGATAGGATACACCTTTGAAGTCTATCAGGGAGAGGGATGGGTTTCGGATGGGGATTACTACTTCAATCCCGCCGGTATGCACATAAGGGAGGGCGAGAGGATAGCCAGATATTTACTCGTTCGCCGTTTGGACTTTGGGAATTGGTACTTCGCCGAGATTACGAATGTGGCCGCGCTTGACGGGCACCTGCCCCGTCTGGCCGCCTTCAACCCCCTCCTACCGGGCTACCTGTACCAGTGGCTCTATGCCTCGGAGGTCAATGTCCTCTGGGAGATAGGCCTGAAGGTTCGCGGCAGCACCTTCCGACTCATAATAGACGATTTCCCCTACCTGCCGTCTTGGCTGTCAATAGTGCCGCCGACGGTGGGATTTAGGGCATCGGGGGATTACCCGCGCGTCGCCTACGACATCCTCTGGCTCTCGGCCTTCACCTACGCGAATCGCCGGCCTTGGGACGCCCTCTACGAGAGCCCTTGGCACGGCTCCGACTACGCCCAAGCATCCCTTAGGGTGAAGATTTTCCGCTCCATATACGCCGAGGCGGGTCTGTGGGCCGCAGGGGCCTATCACGGCGTCTATGTGGAGCCGGAGGTGGGGGATTACCCGCCCTTCGCCTTCCTTCACGGGCCGGTCAGGTGGGACGGATGGTTGGCCTTCGGGGGCAGGTGGAGGGGTCTGGACGTGGCCGTGGGGTACGGCGACAAGCCCAACTCCTTGGCACTGGGGAGAATTTTTGCATGGTTCGGGTTAAAATTGGAAAGTTCCACTTTATAAATTTTGTCGGGTCGTGCGGCGCACGGGCTTGAGGAGGGAGAGGCCGACGCCGGTCAGAACCGACTGGGCCGACAGGAGTATCCACGCCCAACGCCCCAGATTCTCCAAGAAGAATCCTCCCCAAGCGGGGCCGAAGGTGTATCCGAGCCCCTGAAATGTACTCCAGAATCCCATGTACGCCCCTATCCTGCCCTCCGGCGCCCTATCCGAGGCCGAGGCTATTATCACGGGCACCACCACCATCTCCGACAGGGTCATGAAGACGACGGCGGCTATGAGGTGGGAGTAGGAGGAGGCGAATGCGGTTATGATGAAGGCTACGGCCCATCCCAATCCCCCCACCAACGTGGATAGGACGTATCCCGCACGCTTGGCCACGGCCGAGAACGGTATCTGCAGCAGGAGGATCAGCATCCCGTTGAGGGTGAAGAGGTACGCGATGAGTCGCTTGTCAATCTTCATGAATGTGTGGGCGTATATGCTGAAGTTGTTTATCAGCTGGGAGGAGAGGATGAAGACGGACATGGAGAAAAGGGCGAAGAGGAAGAATCGTCTGTCGGGAACGGCGAAAACGATCTTCTTGACGAGGCCCACGCCGGTGCGGTTCTCCCGAAGACGGAAGGAGAGGGTGGCGGCCACGAATACCAGAAGCGATGAGAGGAGGAAGAGGGAGGCGTAGCCGTACCGCAGGAGGAAGGAGGCCAAGAAGGAGCCCAAGGCGAACCCGCCGTTTATGGCCAAGCGTATAAGTCCGAATCCCATCACCCGGTTATCCGGGCTGCTGGCCTCGGCCACGTAGGAGTCTGCTATGGGGATGAAGGAGGCGAAACCCACGACTATCAAGAAGAGGAGGATGAAGAGGCCCCAGAGGGGGGCCTTCCCCAGAAGGAAGAGGAAGGTCAGGAAGAGGACGGCGGAGCGAAAGTACAGCAGGATGCGTATCAACCTGACCCTGCCGAACCTGTCGGAGAGGGCTCCGGCGAAGGGACGAACCAGAGTCCCGAAGAAGCCCACGGACGTCATGAATAGGCCCACCTGAAAGGGGGAGAGCCCCCTATCCGTCAGATAGAGCGGGATGAAGGGCCACGCCACCGAGAAGGACAGGGCCAATATGAAGCGTATGGCCGCCAAAAAATATACCGACGACGACATTAAAGCGTGGATTCTACGCCCGTTTCCTAACCGTACCGCCGGCGGAAGGCCTCCATCAGGGCCTTCTCAAGTTTCTCCATCTTGGGGGCCTTGGATTTGACCTTATGGTCGTGGCCGAGGGCGTGGAGGATTCCGTGGAATATCCTGCGGGCTATCTCGTGGGGATCGTACCCGAGATGGGCGGGGCACACCACCACCTCGCGCACGTCGTCGTAGGTGAAGGTCAGCACGTCGGTACTCTCCTTGACGCCGAAGAATCTCTCCTTTAGGGATGCCATGTAATCCCTATCCACGAAGGCCACCGTTATTCCCCCGGCATCAACGCCCACATCCTCCAAGGCCCCCAGAACCGCCTCCTTGAGCTTCTCGTCCGGCTCCCAATCGGACAGATTCACGAACTCCATCTATATCACCTTCAACTCCCTGCCCACCTTCACGAACTTCTCCACGGCGAAGTCAAGGTCGTCCTTGGTATGCACGGCCGAGATCATAACGCGCAGGCGCGCCGTTCCCTTCGGGACGGTCGGATAGACTATGGCCTGAACGAATATCCCCTCGTCAAACAGTCGCTTGCTAAACTCCTGCGCCACGGGCTCGTCCCCTA
>JAADDJ010000052.1 GCA_013153965.1 Thermotogae bacterium | reverse complement strand
CCCTATTCCAGAGGGTGGCCTCAACGGTTATGGGGCCCGCATCCAGTTTGCCGGAGGGCTGGACGGAGACCACGGCTATGTCGTAGTCAAACACGGGCCTCACGAAGAGGATGGCCGTACCGCTGTCGGGAATGTGGGTGGAGGGGGAGCCGCCGTAGAGGTACTGGAGGTACCAATCGGGATTCGTCCCAAGACCGGCCGTTGAATCCTGAATTCCGATGGTGGCATCGTTGTAGTATATCTGCGAGTTGTAAAGCAGCTTTATGTTGCCGTTGTCGTAGATGATGGCTTCAAAGTTCATCAGGACACTGTTGCCGTAGCGGGGTACGTTGTAGTATTGGACGACGGCGCAGGCGCCGGGATAACCGTCGGGACAGCTGGTAAAGCTCTGGAAGTATATGTCTCCACCGTACTCTGGAGGGTCAAGATCATCCCACATCAGGGCGAGGAAACCCACGTTGTTGGTGTAAGGCAGAGCGGAGTTGCTCAGGCCGAGGTAGAAATCCTTTCCCTCAAAGAGGATTCCACCGTTGGAGCATATGGATATGGTGTTGGTCTCTCCCTCGTAGAAGGGGAAGGTAAATCCAAGGTCGTAATACGTTCCGTCGGATGAGCCGGAGCACCAATCGTCGCCCGCGCCCACGGGCGTTCCAGTGGAGGAGATGTCTATGAAGTTGAACTCCACGGAGTCGCCATCCTGCGTGGATAGGTACGTGTATCCGTACCCGTCAGGTCCTCCAAAGGGAACACTCAAAAGCAAATGTATCAGCATGACGGACTATTATAAATCCGGGGAAGGTCCCTTTGTCCTCTCGTCTGGGGATAGTTTTGAGCTTTGGGAGATTTTAATCACGTGCTCGGCTCCCCGCATGGTAAGAACTCTGCCCCTCGGCGTCCTCTCAATCAACCCCATGCGAAGTAGATAGGGCTCTATCACCTCCTGAAGGGTTCCCTCATCCTCCGATAGGGCCGCCGCGAGGGTCTTCAGACCCACGGGTCCTCCCCGGAACTTCTCATGAAGCACCTTGAGATAGCGGAGGTCGTCGGACGTGAGACCCAGAGCATCCACCCCCAACTTTCGCAGAGCCCGACGGGCCGTCTCGGCGTCCAATATGTCCTTGCCTTCGGCTTGGGCGAAGTCCCTTACCCGCTTGAGCAGATTGTTGGCTATGCGGGGTGTGCCGCGGGAGCGCCGGGCTATCTCCACGAGAGCCTCGTCCTCGGCCTTGAGACCCAGAATCTCGGCCGACCTACGAAGTATCTCCGCCAGCTCCTCAACCGAGTAGTAGTCCAACCTGAGGACTATTCCGAAGCGGCTCCGCAGAGGTTTGGTCAGGAGACCCATGCGAGTTGTGGCTCCCACCAACGTGAATCGGGGGAGGGGGAGGCGTACGGTCCTCGCCCCAGCCCCCTTGTCTATTATCACGTCTATGTAGAAGTCCTCCATCGCCGTGTATAGGTACTCCTCAACGGCCCTCGGCAGGCGGTGTATCTCGTCAATGAAGAGGACCCCACCGGGGGGCAGAGATGTCAGGATGCCCGCCAGGTCCGCCGGCTTCTCAAGGGAGGGTCCGGATGCCGTCTTCAGCTGGGCCCCCATCTCCTTGGCTATGAGGAAGGCGAGGGTCGTCTTGCCGAGACCCGGAGGTCCCACCAGAAGGACGTGCTCCAGAGGCTCTCCCCTCTCCTTCGCCGCCTTTATGAAGACCTTCAGGTTATCAACTACATCCCTCTGACCGACGAAGTCGTCTAAGGATGTGGGTCTTAGGTCTATGTCCTTCCTCAGCGTGATAGCGCCTCCCTCGTGGCTTTCAAGGCCTCATCAAGCAGGTCCACGGCGACATCAACGTGCTCCTTGCCTATAGTCAGCGGCGGGGAGAATCGCAGTGAGGTGGGACCGCATCCGAGCGAGACCACACCCCTGTTGAATAGCTCCAGAACCACCCTATCCCTGAATTCGGGGTAGGGCTCCTTCGTCTCCCTATCCTTCACGAACTCTATGCCGACCATCAGACCCTTCCCTCTCACATCCCCCATCTCCTCGTATCTCTCCTGAAGCTCCTTGAGCCTCTTGAGGAAGTAATCGCCGACCACACGGGCGTTCTCCATCAGAGATTCCTCTATGAGCTGGAGGGTCTTTAGGGCGGCGGATGCCGCTACCGGGTTCCCTCCGAAGGTGTTCGCGTGGGCTCCCCGCGGCCAGGTCATTATCTCGGCCTTCGCTATCATCGCTCCCATGGGGAGACCGGACGCGATACCCTTGGCAACGCCGATTATATCCGGAGTAGTGTTCCAATGCTCTATGGCGAACCACCTTCCCGTACGTCCGAGCCCGGCCTGAACCTCATCGTCAATTATCAGGATGCCGTACCTGTCGGCCAACGCCCGGAGCTTGGGGAAGAAGTCGGGCAGAGGCATGACGTAGCCTCCCTCCCCCTGAATGGGCTCTATAACGAAGGCGGCCACCTCCTCGGGAGGCACTATGCGCTCAAAGAGGACGTGCTCCACGTAGTCCAAGAGCTGGTCGGTGGCCTTCTCCGGGGAGGCGTTGAAGGGGGGACGGTAGGAGTTGGGATAGGGTATGAAGAAGACGCCGGGAACGAGGGGGGAAAATCTGCCACGATGCACATTCTTGGATGAAGTCACGGAGAGGGAGCCGAAGGTCCGGCCGTGGAAGGAGCCTTCAAAGGCTATGAAGTACTGGCGACCCGTATGGTGGCGGGCGAGCTTGAGTCCCGCCTCGGTTGATTCGGTTCCAGAGTTGGTGAAGAAGACCATCTGACGATCCCCCTCACGCGGGAATATCTCGGCCAGCTTCTTGGCCAGCTTGACCTCCAGGTCGTGGTAGAAGTCGGTGCTGACGTGGAGGAAGCGGCCGAGAGCCTCCTCTATGGCCGCCAACACCTCCGGATGGCGGTGGCCCGTTGAATTGACGGCCACGCCGGCCAACATGTCCAAGAACTTGTTCCCATCCACGTCCCATATCCATACGCCCTCGGCCCTGTCAAAGACGAGGTCCGGTCCCTTCGGATAGGAGGGCGATATGTACTTGCGATGCTCTTTCAGTATCTCCTGCGCCTTAGGCCCGGGTAGAGGTGTCTTGATCTCGGGTCTTTCCATAAGGGGGTATTCTACCGCAGTTCGTCGGTCGCTTCACTCGGTTATCACGACATCCACGACCCTATCGTCCTTGGCCAGCTTGAGGAGCATCACCCCCCGAGCCGTGCGGGAGTAGAGGGGTATATCGTGAAGCTTCACCCGATTTATTATCCCCTTGGCCGTGAGGATTATGGCCTCGCTGTCGTTCCCGGGATACTTGAAGAGGGAGAAGAGCCTACCCGACGTGAGTTTCACACCGACCTTCTTCCCACGGTTCAGAACGGGAACTTCCTTGACGGCCATACGCTTCGCGTATCCCCTCTCGGTTATCACTATCACCTCGTCCTCCTCGTCTATGGGGATGGCCACCAGAGGCTCACCCTTTATGGCATACACGCCGAGGCTTTGACGCCTGAGAACGGGTATGTCGTCTATGCGGATGCGGTAGCCCTTACCCTGCTTGGAGGCGACCAGAACGTACCTCTCCTGAAGGCGGGGGAAGACGCTCACCACGCCCTCCTTGGATATGGATGTGCCCTTGCGACCCCGCAGAACCTCATCCAACTTCACCCGCTTTATGCGGCCACTGCCGCTTAGGACCACGAGCTCGTACCTCTCCGGGTCCTTGGGTATGGCGAAGGCCCATACGACCTTCTCGTCCCGCCCGTAGTTCTTGAAGATGTTCCGGATTGAGCGGCCGCGTGCCGTGGCGGACGTCTCGGGTATCTCGTAGGCCTTGGTCCAGAATACGGAGCCTTTGTCGGTGATCACCATTATGTCGTCGTGGGTTGAGCATTTGACTATGGCCGAGGGGGAGTCGTCCTCGTAGAACTTTATGGCACTCTTCCCCTGGGTGCGACGGTTGAGGGAGCGGAAGGACCGCAGCGGGAGCCTCTTGGCGTACCCTCCCTTGGTGAAGACGACCACCACGTCCTCCTCCTTTATGAGGGACTCAATATCAAAGTCGCTGACCTCCTGACGGAGTATCACGGTGCGGCGCGGGTCCGCGTACTTCTCCTTTATCTCCAGAAGCTCCCTCTTCATCAGCTCAAGCAGGACGTCCCTGTCGCCCAGTATGGACCTGTACCTCTCCACCTTCTCCTCCAGCTCCTCCCTCTCCCTCTGGAGGGTGCGCATCTGGAGCCGGGTCAGGGATGATAGGCGCATGTCCAAGATGCTCTGGGCCTGCAGGGGGGTAAATCCCATCTCCAGCAGACCGTCCTTGGCGGCGGCGGGATTCTCGGCCTCCCGTATCGTCCTTATAACGTCATCCATTATGTCTATGGCCTTCAGGAGGCCTCGGACTATCTCCAGACGGTTCAAGGCCCTATCAAGCCGATGCTTGGTGCGCCTTCGGACGACCTCCTCCCTGTGTTGCAGGTATATCAGCAGCGCTCCCTTTAGGGTCAGGATGCGGGGCTGGACGCCTACCAGGGCCAGCATGTTTATGGCGTACGTGCGCTGAAGGTTTGAGTACTTGAGAAGCTGGTTCTCAACGATGCGGGGATCGGCTCCCCTCTTGAGCTCTATGACGACCCTTATCCCCTCCTTATCGCTCTCATCCCGCAGGTCCCCTATACCTTCCACCTTCCCCGCCTTGACGAGCTCGGCTATCTGGCGTATCAGGTCCGCCTTCTTCACCTCGTAGGGTATCTCGGTGATGACTATCCGGTGGTCCTCAACCTTGTACTTGGCCCTGATGGTTATCTTGCCCTGCCCGGTTAGATAGGCCTTACGGAGTCCCTCATAGCCGAGGACGTACCCGCCCGTCGGAAAGTCGGGACCCTTCACTATATCCAAAAGCCTCTCCCCCGGAAGGTCCGGGTCATCTATCAGGGCCACGGCCGCATCTATTATCTCCCCGAGGTTGTGGGGAGGGATGTTCGTGGCCATCCCCACGGCTATACCCGTGGTTCCGTTGGCCAGAAGGTGAGGGAACCGGGAGGCCATTATCACCGGCTCCACGTACTGACCGTCAAAGTTGGGAACGAAATCCACCGTGTCCTCGTCTATCTCACCTATCACCTCCAACGCTATGGGCTTGAGGCGGGCCTCAGTGTATCGGTAGGCCGAGGGGGGATCCCCGTCTATGGAGCCGAAGTTCCCCTGACCGTCTATCAGGGGGTATCGCAGGGAGAAGTCTTGGGCCATGCGCACGAGGGCGTCATAGACGGCCTGATCTCCATGGGGGTGATACTTACCTATCACCTCACCGACGACGGTGGCGGACTTGCGGAAGGGTCGGTTGGGTAGGAGGTTGAGCTGCTTCATAGCGTAGAGTATCCGCCTCTGGACGGGTTTCAAGCCGTCGCGGGCGTCGGGTATGGCCCTCCCAACGATCACGCTAACGGCGTAATCCAGATAACTTTCCTTTAACTCCTTCTCAAGAGGAACCTCAAAAACTTTGCCCATTTTGAGCCGGCTATTATACTGCCGTTAAACGTTCCTCCAGTTGGGCTCCCTCTTGTTGAGGAAGGCGTCTATACCCTCCTGCGCCTCCTCCCCGGCTCTGGTCATGGCCAGTATGTGGGCCGTGATGTGGCGTATGGCCTCCGAGTGGAAGGGGCGGTAGAGCCTGAGAAGCTCCTTGGTGCGCCTGACAGCCTTCGGGGCGTTGCGTAATATCTCCCTCACCATCTCCTCTCCGGCGGCCTCAAGATCATCGGCGGGAACCACCCTATCAATGAGTCCTATCCTCATGGCCTCCTCGGGGCCGAAGACCTCACCGCTTAAAAAGAGGCGCCTCGCCGCCGAGAAACCTATGCGGCGCAGGGCGAAGGACGAGACCACGGAGGGCACTATCCCCAACTTCACCTCGGAGAAGGAGAATGTGGAGCCCTCGGCTGCTATAACCACGTCGCTGACGGCCACGATGCCCATACCTCCCCCTCTTACGGCCCCCTTCACCAACGATATCACCGGTACGGGGACGTCCTCCAGAGCGGCGTAGGTGTCGTACAGCATCAGGGCGTCCTCGTAATTCTCCTCGTAGGGCGCCTTCCCCATCTCCCTCATCCAGTTCAGGTCCCCTCCGGCGCAAAAATGCTTGCCCTCACCCGTGATGATCATCACCCGCAAGGTCTCATCGTCGCGGATTTCCCGCAGGAGGGAGAGAATCTCTCCCAGCATCTCCCTGTTGAAGGCGTTCCCCCTGTGGGGACGGTTCAGCGTGAGCCTTCCGACGCCGTCTTTCACTTCGTACCTTATCGTCCTCATAAGAAGGGAATGTTATCGTGGAAGGTCGCAAAGCGCGAAGGACCTTTCTGCAGTAGAATAGTCCCCTATGGGCAAGATAAAGACGAAGAGGGCTTTTGCCAAGAGGTTCAAACTTACCGCCAAAGGTAAGGTGAAGCATGCCCGCAGCGGTCGCAGGCACAACCTCGGTCCCAAGAAGAGCAAGAGCCGCAAGAGAAGGCTCCGCAAGCCCGCCTACCTCAAGAAGGGAGACGCCCTAAAGGTACTCGTAGCCTTCGGTCTCAGGTAGCATGTTCCGTGATCCCTTTGAGGAGTTTGAGGAGCTGATAGGGAGCCTCACGAGCGGCGGCTCCTACAGGGTGTATCGTCCCCCAATCAGCGCGTACGAGACGGACGACGAATTCGTCATATACCTGGCCGTGGGAGGGGCCGACAGGTCCTCCCTCAAGGTCATATACGACAGCGGCATCCTGATACTCAAGGGGTACCGTCCCGAGCCCGAAGGCCCGGAGGAGCGAGTCTATCACATAGCCGAGATATACTTCGGCCCCTTTGAGAGAAGAATACGCCTTGACGCGGAGGTAGATGTTGAAGGTATAAAGAGCCGTTATGAGAACGGCCTCTTGGAGGTGAGGGTTCCGAAGAAGAAGAAGAGGATAGAAATAAAAGTGGATTGAGCCATGCAGACGCCGAACATAGAAATTCCAGAAGAGTTGGCAATTTTGCCTATAAAGGGAGGGGTCATCTTCCCCCTCTCTACGGCGCCCGTTCTGGTGGGCGTTGAGCGCTCTAAGAGGCTCATAAACGACATCTTGGCCACACCCGTTGAGCCGAAGATAATCGCCACATTCATGCAGAAGAATCCGGAGACCGAGGCCACCTCCATGGAGGACCTTTACCCCATAGGCACGGCCACGGTCATATTCCGGATGAACCGCCTTCCCGACGGCAACATAAGGGTGCTTCTCAGCGGCGTCAAGAGGATACGCCTCAAGGAGATAACCCAGACGGAGCCGTACCTGAAGGGGAAGGTTGAGGTTATTGAGGATCCCGAGTACGACGAGAGGGAGGTTGAGCCTCTCAAGGAGAGCGTTCTGGATGCGGCCCGCAAGCTGGTGGAGTACAACAAGCTACCCGCCGAGGTCATAAACGCCCTAAAGACCGCCCCATCCCCCGGAGCCGTGGCCGACATCTTGGCCTCCCTCATACAGAACATGAAGCCGGAGGAGAGGTACGAGGTCCTGGCCACGATAGACGTTAAGGAGAGGCTACAGAAGGTCCTGACCTATCTAACGCGCGAGATTGAGATAGCGGAGGTGGCCAAGAACATTCAGCGGAAGGTCCAGAAGGAGATGGAGAAGGCGCAGAGGGAGTACTATCTGCGGGAGCAGCTGAAGGCCATCCAGAAGGAGTTGGGAATAGCAGACGAGCAGTCGGAGATAGCCGAGCTGGAGGAGCGGCTCAAGAAGAAGAAGCTCCCCGAGGAGGTGCGGAAGGTGGCCGAGAGGGAGTTGAGGCGCCTCCAGAGGGTTCCCTCCGCCTCTCCCGAGTATCACGTAATACGCACCTACCTTGAATGGATACTGGAGCTTCCTTGGATGGAGAGCAGCGAGGATAACATGGACCTCGCCAACGCTCGGCGGGTGCTTGATGAGGACCACTACGACCTGGAGAAGGTAAAGGAGCGTATCCTTGAATACATAGCCATACGGAAGCGTAATCCCAAGGGCAAGGCCCCTATCCTATGCTTCGTGGGGCCTCCCGGTGTGGGTAAGACCTCCCTCGGTAAGTCCATAGCCCGCGCCCTCAACAAGAAGTTCGTGCGTATAAGCCTCGGTGGAGTCAGGGATGAGGCCGAGATAAGGGGACACAGGCGCACCTACGTGGGGGCACTCCCCGGCAAGATAATCTCCGCTCTCCGGGACGTGGGGGTGAATAATCCGGTCATGATGCTGGACGAGATAGACAAGCTGGGGACGGATTGGCGTGGGGATCCGGCCTCCGCCCTCCTTGAGGTCCTTGACCCGGAGCAGAACCACTCCTTCAAGGACCACTACCTTGACCTGCCCTTTGACCTGTCCAAGGTCTTCTTCATAACTACGGCGAACACCACCCTAACCATACCCCCTCCGCTTCTGGATCGTATGGAGGTGATAGAGATACCCGGCTACACGCTTGAGGAGAAGATACACATAGCCCAGAAGTTCCTGATACCGAGGGAGAAGGAGGCGACCGGTCTTACGGACTGCGAGATCACCTTCACGAGGGAGGCGATAGCCCGGATAGTTGAGGAATACACCCGTGAGGCCGGCGTGCGTGAGCTGATGCGTAAAATAAATCGGGTGCTGCGCCGCATAGCCCTGCAGATAGAGGAGGGGAAGCTGAAGTGCGGCAAAATGACCATAACCAAGAGGAAGATACCCGAGTACCTCGGACCTCCCGAGTACTACCCCGAGCTCGCCGAGAGGGAGGCGAAGATAGGGGTGGTGACGGGGCTCGCATGGACGCCGACGGGCGGCTCCATACTCTTCGTTGAGGCCATGAGGGTCCCCGGGGACAAGGGCTTCAAGCTCACGGGTAAGCTGGGCGATGTGATGAAGGAGTCGGCCGAGGCGGCCCTCACCCTGGCCCGCAAGTACTCCTACGAGAGGGGGATAACTCCTGACTTCTGGGACAAGGGATTCATACACCTGCACGTGCCCTCCGGCGCCATACCCAAGGACGGTCCATCCGCCGGCATCACCATGTTCATAGCCCTGTACTCCTTGGCCTTGGGCCTCAAGGTGCCACCCGATATAGCCATGACGGGCGAAATAACCCTGAGGGGTAAGGTCCTTCCCGTCGGGGGCATAAAGGAGAAGGTGCTGGCGGCCGACAGGGCCGGCATAAAGAAGGTCCTCCTACCCTCTTGGAACTCAAAGGACCTGGAGGACGTGCCCAAGCACATAAAGAAGCGCCTCAAGTTCGCCTTCATAGACAACGTGGAGGATGCCCTGAAAGAGGTATTCGGAGAGGAGCATGGCGCCCCCGCTTAACGTGGTCTATCCCACCCGCTACGCGACGGTGGAGTACGCTCTGTACCTTAAGGACGGCACCCTGGTGGATAGGGGTGAGTTCGTATATAGACACGGCTTTGGCCACATCCATCCCAAGCTGGAGGAGGCCCTTGAGGGGAAGAGGGTGGGGGAGAGTGTGGAGGTGGTCCTGACACCGGAGGAGGGTTTCGGGGAGTTCAAGGAGGAGTTGGTCAGGGAGATGCCCAGAGCCGACTTCAAGGGCATGCCTCTGGTTCCCGGGAAGGTCCTATACATGAGGGATGAGATGAGCGGTGAGGTTATGGCCATGACCATCCTTGAGGTGCGGGACGACACCGTCCTCGTGGATTTCAACCACCCGCTGGCGGGGGAGACCGTCAGGTACGTCCTCAAAGTTAAGGACGTGGGCTTGAGGCCGCCGCCGGGATACGTGTGCGACGACAAGGGGTGCCGTAAGACGGATACGGGTGGATGTAGGACCTGCTAAACCCTAAGAAGCAGATACACCGTCCCGCCGATGAGCGTCGCGAGGAAGTTCGTCAGGTCGTTGTTGAAGATTTTCCATCTGCCCTCGCATGCGGCCCCGATGAGGCTGTCGGCGATGAAACCCACGGTTGAGCCTATCAGAATGGGAGCGAGCGGCTCCCCGAAGAGGCGAGCGTACAGGGAGAGGGCGAGGATGGTGGCGATCCCGGCCGACGTACCCACCACGCTCACGCCCCCCGAGGTTCCGGCCGGGACCACCTTGCGCAGGTCCGTTATCGGCCGGGCCGTCTTGGAGAATCGGGTGCCAACTTCGGTGGCCACGGTGTCGCCGAAGGCCACGGATAGGGCCGTCATGTAGCCCCCCACGTCGCCTATGAGGGCGAATCCCACGGCCACCAACCCGTTGGCGAGGACCTGAAACGCGTCCCTCGGTGTATTCTCCGATAGCAGGGAGCCCGCAGCCACGAAGGCCAGCGGCGGTATGGCCCATAAGGGGCCCAGGCGGAGCAGGATCATCGCACCGAAGAGGGACACGACGAGCGAGGCGGAGAGCGTCATCCATCCCAGCGCGTGGAAGGCCGCGCCCACTATCCCGCTTGAGATTATCCAAACTATCACGTGCCGCAAGGAAGTCTTTATACGGGCGAACGCCCTACGCTTCGGGTTTATAATCTCCACCTATGAAAAAAATGGGGTTTTTAACTGTGGCTGTGTTGGCTTTTAATTTCACCCCGCTTATGGCCAAGAGCTCACGTACGTCCGCGAGGAAACTTCCCTACAGCGTTTGCTCCACCCCCAAGATATACATTAAGGCGCGGATAGCGGTCAATCCTGCGGGCAAATACACCCAGAATTTCCGTGGGAATCTGCGCACTTATCTCGCCGTCATCGCCAAGAAGGCCAAGGAGCGCATACTCAAGAACTCCGGCAACTCCGTGGAGGTGGTCGGAGTCTCCTACTCCGAGACCCCGTTCGGGACCTTCTCCAAACTCCTCAACAACGATAAGAACGCCGCCCTCCACAGGGATGATACCGTGGCCAACAAAACTCCCTATCTGGTGGATATTCTCATCGGGGAGGATTCTTACGGTATAGTGGGGAAGATATGGTTGATCAACTTGGAGAGCGAGTACGTCTATGACGTTTATGGGGTCAGGATACCCTCCAACAGCGTTAGGGATGTCCTGCAGGCCATAATTTTGACCACCAACCGCCTCGCCGATTCGCTCGGGAACGTCCTCAAGCGCATAGCATTGAAGGAGACCATGACCTCCCTGTCGGTCAACGTGAAACCAGAGGCCGACATATCGCAGGATAAGTACGTGGCCATAAGGGTCAGCGACGCCTTCAACTACGAGGGTAAGTCCCTGAAGCGTATCCTCGGCAAACGCTTCGGCGTGGCCGTGAGGCTAAAGCCCGGAACCCCGGGTAAGATAACGACGGGCGAGGCCGTGGGGAACGGATGGCACATCGTCCGGGGCGAGAATCCCGTAATTCTCTACCAGCCTCCTCCCTGCAAGGCCTTCAACAGACAGAACCCGATAAACGTGGCCCTTGAGTTCAAGCCCGCCTGCCCCAGAGACCCCAAGATAATCACGGGCGTGAATACGACCGTCAACGGTAGGGACAACTTCGTCGTCAAGGCCCCCTACGCTTGGAAGGTTAGAACCCTCGTGAATGCCAAGTCCCAGAATACCAACCTGAAGTTTGAGGTCGTCTATACCCTCCACCACAAATTCACGTGCAAGAGGTACGCCGATTACTCCACTCAGTACGCCCAGACCTTCGGCATAAACAGCGGGGACGTCCTCTTCTTTAGCGACAACTTCCTCTCCGGCAAGGAGCCCGGAAAGACCGGCGACAAGGGGAAGGTCCTCTCCGTTAAGTACTCCGACTGCGGAGTGCTTGACCCTTGGACCCTGAAGGACCCGTCCATAGATACGGTGTTCGTAGTTCTGTACGGTCCGGAGAACGTTCCCAACGTTGATATGCGCTACTACATAAACGGCGGTCTGATGCAGAGCAGCATAGGGAACGAGAACACCATATTTGACCTTCTGGGTATCCGCGTCGTGGGTGGCGATAGGGTCAAGTTCAAGGATGTGCCGGTTTATACCAACGATCCCCTGACGTACGAGGGGAAGAAGCAGGCGGTCCTCTCGTTCAAGCCCTTCTCCGCGCAGGCCGTTCTGACCTACACCTTCACCAACTCCGGATGCGGCAAGGAGAACCTTCAGATAACGGCCCAGAGCACTTTCACGCCCATAATTGAGTGCGATTGCGTAGCCTTCAAACTCGCCGAGGAGGGCGAGGGGAAAGAGAAGCCGAAGGAGAAAAAATAAAAGGAGGTAGTGGGAATGGCATACAAGCCGCTTTCTCATACGGCGGAAATAGGCTTTGAGGTCAGCAGCATGGACCTCAACAAACTCTTCGTTGAGAGCGCGCGGGCCTTCTTCCGTGAGCTCTTGGGAACCCTTTACGGCATAAAGATCCATCAGGAGAAGAAGGCCACGTTTGAGGCCGAGGATCTGGAGGAACTTCTCCACAAGTGGCTCTCCTTCCTCCTGACGGAGTTTGAGGTCAATAAGATGGTGTATCGCCAGTTTGAGGTCAATATAGACTTTGAGGGGGACAAGTTCGTCATGGAGGCGAAGATGGGAGGGGAGCCCTTTGATCCCGAGAAGCACAAGGTGAAGCGCCATCTGAAGGCCGTGACGCGCCACAAGCTCCACGTGGAGCGCGAGCGAGGTATCTGGAGAGCGTCGGTGGTGATAGACGTCTGACATGCAGATCATCGCCGAGCCCAAGAAGATGCAACTGCTCTCGGAGCAGCTGAGGCGGGAGGGTAAGCTCTTGGGGTTCGTCCCCACGATGGGCGCCCTCCACGAGGGGCACCTGCGCCTCATAAGGAAGGCCCGGAGGGAGGCCGACGTCGTCATCGTCAGCATCTTCGTAAATCCCATCCAGTTCAACGACCCCGAGGACCTGGCCAAATACCCACGCACCTTCAATGAGGATGTGTATAAGTTGGAGATGGAGGGCGTGCAGATACTCTTCGCACCGACGGCCGAGCAGATGTACCCTCCGGGGTTCTCAACCTTCGTGGAGGTCCAGAATCTGGACAGGTACATGGAGGGGGCGCATCGTCCCGGACACTTCCGCGGGGTTACCACCGTGGTTCTGAAGCTCTTCAACATCACCAAACCCCACTTCGCCGTATTCGGCCTCAAGGATGCCCAGCAGTACTACATCGTCAAGCGCATGGTGGAGGACCTGAATCTGGACGTTGAGATGGTGCCCCACGAGACCGTGAGGGAGCCCGACGGCCTCGCCATGTCCTCCCGCAACCGCCTCCTCTCTCCGGAGAGTCGCAGACAGGCCACGGCCCTATACAGGGCCCTGAAGCTCGGCAAGGAGATGATCTTCTCCGGAGAGCGGGACCCTTGGAAGGTGAAGGATGAGATGCGCCGCTTCCTCAAGAGGGAGGCCCCCCTCGGGGAGATAGACTACGTTGAGATAGCGAGCATACCCGACCTGCAGCCCGTCTCCGAGATAGAGGGCAAGATCCTTCTGGCCCTGGCCGTCAAGTTCCCCGAAGCCCGCCTCATAGACAACTTCATTCTTCTACCCGAGGACAGGCTCGTATGGAACGAGAGGATAGATTGAGAAAAAATGAAAGGATCCCAGCACGACTTGGACAAATTCGCCCTTAAACTTCACAGGATGGGCTTGGGAAGCGTGGCCATATTCGTTTTGGAAGGGCTGAAACCCTTCTCCAACCTGCTCCTGAACTTGGGGGTGTTCGGCAGGCCCATAATGGACGTCCTGATACCGGGGGACCTGTACGATCGCCTTCTGGAGGTTCTGCAGAGCAGGGAGAGCGTGGAGTATCTCATAAGCAAACTGGAGGAATTGGAAGATGGTACTTTGGCTTTTGGCAACCCAGATTAACCTTGAAAAGCAAAAGCTGAGGATAGACGTGGGGGAGGTTAAGGGACCTCCCACGGAGGTCGTACTCCTGATAGACGTGTCCGGCAGCATGGTCAAGCTGGATCCATCGGGGCTCGCCCAGCAGGGTGCCAAGATGGTCATGGACATAGCCTCCGTCCTAAACGCGAACGTCAAGGTCTCCGTCATCTTCTACGGCGAGAAGGCCCGCTTCGTCATAAGGGACTTGGATCCCCACGGCCTGCGAAGCATCCTTGAGGACTCCCTGAAGAACGTGAAGCCGGAGAGGTACTCCGACATCAGGGAGGCTCTGAAGCTGGCGGCGTCCTTCCTGAATCAGAGGGCGTTTGAGAGGGAGGCGTACGTCATCGTCCTCACCGACGGTCAGATAAAGCAGGAGGACATACCCCCCGGGGAGAGCCTGCAGGATTATCTGGATTCGTTGGTTAAACTCTCCGCCATCTTCAAGAAGAACGGATGGAAGATATACACATTCACGACGCAGGAGCCCGTGGAGGAGTTGAGGGCCATCTCGGCTATAAGCGGAGGCGAGCACAGGACGGTATCCGACCTCAAGCAGATATCCAAGACCTTCTTGGACATAATAAGGGCGGGCCAGTCCCGCTTCCGGGTTGATGTCAATCACAATTCCATAGTGGAGTTCCCCATGGAGGAGGGGGTGGCCGAATTCAGCATGGTCATAGCCTTCAATCCCAAGACCAAGAAGGACCTGCGCATTTACGACCCCGACGGTAGGGAGGTCAAGGGTGAGAGGAGGAGCGGCAGGGGATTCGTGATCGTGAAGATAAAGAATCCCAAACCCGGAACTTGGAAGTTTGAGATAAGTAAGGGGGCCACCATACTCCTATCCATGGCCGTTCCCCGCATAATCAAGCCCGCATCCGAAACTCCCTCCACCGAGCCCGTCCCCGTCCTCCTGCAGCTGGAGCCGATAACCCCCAAGGAGCCCAACTGGAAGCACTTCTCCGCCAAGGTCTATGTGGAGGATGCCCAAGGCCGGCAGGTGGCGTACGACCTCTACGACGATGGAAAGCATAACGACGGAGCCCCCAACGATGGGGTGTTCGGCAGGATGCTCCCCCGCCTCGCGGAGGGGGAATACACCTTCACGGTAGTGGTCAATCACCTTCCGACCGACGCCGAGATACGGGTTAAGAAGAAGGTCAAGGTCGTCTATATCCCCATACTGGACATCAGCTTCAAGGGGCAGTTCCTCATAGGAACTCCGATGGAGATCGTAGTGGGCATAAGGAACCGCTCCAAGCCCATAAAGAGCGAGCAATACACCCTGACGATAAGGGATCCGAAGGGGCAGGTATATACGCCGGAGTTGAAGCGGGACAAGTTCGGATACTGGAGGGCCACCTTCCCCCAGACCTTCTACGGAGGGACCTACACGGTTGAGGCGAGGGGTAGGGTGGTCGTCAAAGATTCCAACAGGCTGCGCACGTTCCCCAACGTCAGCGCCAAGGACTCCTTCTCCCTCTGCATAGCCTTCACCAAGAGTAAGGTACCCGGCTTCCTCTTCTTCGGGGAGATGCCGGGTCGTACCTACACCCACCGGCTCGTTTTAACGAATCACTGCGATACGACCTTCACGCTGGTCTTCACGAGCGTGGGCTCCGAGTATTCCGACTCCCTGAAGGACAGGGGAATACCCGCCTCCGCCAAGCCGAGGGCCGACACGGTTCCGTCGGTGAGTATAGATCCCATGGTATCGGGCACTCCCGGCAAGAGGACGTTGGATGTGGTCTGGCACATACCCAAGGATGCCGTGGCCGGAACGTACCGCGTCAGGATGAGGGGCGTTCAGCGACCCACCTACCACCCCATAGAGATAATCTACCCCTTCAAGGTGGGCTCGTGGAGGCAGGTGTGGCTCACCTTGGGAGGAGTCGGAGCGTTGGTCGTGGGTGGAGGGGTCGCCGCGTGGTACCTGAACAACCGGTGATATGTGGTACCTCCTCGTAGAGCCTATAATCTACAACCGTTGGAACGGCGAGACCGGCTTCGGGGATGCCCTCGGCAGCTACTTCTCCTACGCCTCATTCCGCGGGGAGTGGATCATATCGTCCCACGGGGTATCCCTCCACTTCTACGCGCCCTTCGTCTTCCCTCTGGGGCAGCGATTCTCCCTCTCGGACATGAGCGTGGGCCTGGGATTCGTATTCGCCGACATAAACCGGGTGGATTTCTCCCTCTCATTCCCTACGGGATTTTTCTCCGGCAAGTATCCGGGTATAAACGTGGCATTCACCCGTAGGGTGCTGAAGGACTCCTCCAACGCCCTCTACTTTCGTGGGGATTGGCACTTCATCGCGGCCTCCGATAAGGACGAGCGGGCCTTCTACAACAAGTTCATAGATAGGCACGCGTACAACCACGTATCCTTGGAGGGTGCCTACGTCAGGATGGTCGGGGAGACGGCCTTCCTGAAGGCGGCCCTGCCCGTTGATTACGCCCAATCCATGAACCAGTTCTGGATGGGATTGCGTCTGGGGGGTGGTCTCCATCCCTTCGTTGAGGCCGATATTACGGTGTGGCCTACAAAGCCCAGACCGCACACCTTCCTGCTCAGATTGACCCTCCTACTCCCGGTGGGAGAATGAGCATGCTGCGGGTTCTGGCTCCCGCCAAGGTCAATCTTGGCCTCTGGATAACGGGTGTTGAGAATGACGGATACCATCGGATAATCACCCTCTTTTACAAGATACCCCTCTACGATGAGATACTCGTGGAGCCCTGGAGCAGCTCCCTCGTCAGGTGTGAGGGGTTGAAGAGTACGTCCGACAACACGGTCTTCAAGGCCCTCAAGTACCTCGGGGATCACGTGGGACGAAACCTTTGCCTGAAGATAACCATAAGGAAAAGGATACCGGTGGGTGCCGGGCTCGGAGGGGGATCATCCGACGCCGCCGCCGTCCTACGGGTCGCCAACCGGCTCTTCAACCTCAACCTCCCCCTGCACGAGCTCATAGAGGTGGGGGCGAAGGTGGGGGCCGACGTCCCCTTCTTCCTGCTGCCGACGAGGGCCGCCATAGGTCGGGGGCGGGGGTACGACCTTGAGCCTCTGGACCTCAGGCTCCCGGGGGAGTGGATCCTCGTGTTCCCCGGCGTATCCGTATCCACCAGGAGGGCCTACGAGACGTTTGACCGGGAGGGTACATTTACGCCTCCGGACGAGGCGGAGAGGAAAGTGCGAAGGCTCGTGGAGGCCATAAGGAGGGGGGAGTTTGAGGGTGAGAACGACTTTGAGCAGGTGATTCTCCCCAACTTTCCTCTCGTGAGGGAGGCGAAGGAGGAGCTCGCACGCCGCGGCTGGAGAGCCCTAATGAGCGGCTCGGGCTCCACCGTGTTCGGAGTGGGTGGCGGAGAGCTTCCGCTCCTGCGCCGCAGATTCAAGGTGTGGCACTGGCATGAAACTTAAGGTCGGTCTTCCAACTTACGATGAGTTCGTGGCCGAAGGCCGGATCACGTATCCGGGAGGTCGGGCCGAGAGCCTACGGATCCGCTCAAGGTCCGGGCGCTCCATATCCTCCTCATGGGCCGTCTTCAAACCGTCCCCTCTGGGAAAGCCCTTCGGCAGATTCCACGTTGAGAGGTGGGAGATGGTGGGACTCTACCCCGACATAACGGAGGCCATCACCGTAGCCGGAAGGGTGGGAGGGACCTATCGGATATGGGTTGAGGGGTGGGGAGGTCCTATGGAGGTGGTGGCCGACGGAAAGAGGATGGTCGTTGAGTCCCCCTTCACGTTCAGCGGCAGGATAAGGACCGAGACTTGGGTGGGTAGGGGATTCCACTGGGAGAGGAAGGAGGTGGCCCTGTACGAGGGGACATTCCACGCGCACGCTTGGGGCGATGGGGTCAAGGTGGTACTGGAGACGGACGTTGAGAGGTACGTGGCCGCCGTTGCCGCCTCCGAGATGCATCCGAATGCTCCGGCCGAAGCCCTGAAGGCTCAAGCGGTGGCTGCCCGCACCAACCTCGTGCGCACCGCCGGAAAACATCACCCCAACGAGCCTTACGACATATGCGCCGAGGATCACTGTCAGGTCTTCAGGGGTTTCCACATACTTGATGAGAATATCGTCAGAACGGTTGGGGAGACGGCGGGATGGGTCCTCACGTACGGAGGGGAGCCGATAGAGGCGCGATACTCCAAGTCGTGCGGGGGCATAACGGAGACCTTCTCGGTCGTGTGGGGGGAGGTGGATAGGCCCTACTCTCCATCCTTCAGGGATTGGAGCGTGGATGAGGGGTACGACGCATCCACCGAGGAGGGATTTCGCCAGTTCTATGCCGTTGAAGATTCCTTCTGCAACGTCTCATTCCCGCCCATAGAGAATCTTTACAGGTGGGAGGTTTCCTATACGCACGACGAGATGGCGCGGATGCTTGAGCCTCTGGGCGTGGGTAAGGTCTTGGCCCTCGTCGCGGAGGGAAGAGGGCGGTCCGGGCGGATACACACCCTGAGGGTGGTCGGGGACAGGTGCGAGCGTACGGTGAAGGGCGAGTACGCCATAAGGGAGCTCCTCGGAAAGCCTTTCCTTCCATCATCCGCCTTCATCGTTGATAACGACGGTGAGAGGTTCATCCTGCGGGGGATGGGATGGGGCCATGGGGTGGGGATGTGCCAGATGGGAGCCATAGGGATGGCCCTCGGGGGGCACGACTACCGGAGCATCCTGCGGCACTACTACAGGGGTGCCTCCATGGAGAGGATGTGGCACCGGTAAAATCCCTCCTATGCCCTACAGAGAGCTCATACAGAGCGGAAGGAAGATAATACTCGCGGTCGTTGATGGCCTCGGCGGTCTGCCCGTCCTTGGAGGATTCACGGAGATGGAGTTGGCGCACCTGCCGAATCTGGACATGCTGGCTCGCCGGTACCCGGTGGGGGCTCTGGAGCCTGTGGCCGCCGGCATAACTCCCGGAAGCGGACCTGCCCATCTGGCCCTCTTCGGATACGACCCCCTCAAGTACCGCATAGGTAGGGGGATACTTGAGGCCCTCGGCGTGGATATGGAGGTCAGGAGGGGGGATCTGGCCATAAGGGGAAACTTCGCCACCGTCAGGGACGGCGTCGTGGTGGATAGGAGGGCGGGTAGGATTCCGACGGAGGAGAACAGGCGCCTGATTGAGCGGTTGAAGGCCATAGACGAGGTCAAGGGCGTGAGGGTCATATGGAAGAGCGGCAAGGAGCATAGGTTCGTCCTCCTCCTTCGCGGTGAGGGTCTGTCCCCGGAGGTGGCGGAGACGGACCCCGGCAAGGAGGGATTACCCCCGAGGGAGCCGGAGCCCCTATCCCCGACGCCCCAAGCCCGATTCACGGCGGAGGTCCTCAGGGAGATAGTGGAGAGGGCTTCGCAGCTCCTCAAGGATGAGCCGCAGGCCAACTTCTTCCTGCTGCGCGGCTACGCCATGCTTCCGGATATGCCCACGTTTGAGGAGAAGTGGGGGCTGAAGGCCTTCGGCGTGGCATCCTATCCCATGTACAGGGGATTGGCCAAGCTGGTGGGTATGACCGTTCCATCCGACACACCCGACTTTGAGAGCGAGATTGAGGCTCTTCGGCGCAACTGGAACGATTACGATTTCTTCTACATACACTTCAAGGATGCGGACAAGGCGGGCGAGGATGGGGACTGGCGTAAGAAGGTGGCGGCCCTTGAGCGCTTTGATTCCTACGTGCCCCGCCTGTTGGAGTTGGGGGGCGTTCTGGCCATCACCGGAGACCACGACACGCCATGTCTGATAAGGGGGCACTCCTGGCACTACGTCCCCCTCGTGATAGCGAGCGAGAGGGCGGGGGTGCCGACGGCTTGGCACTTTACTGAGAGGGAGAGTCTCACGGGGGCGTTGGGCCTTCGTCCATCCACGGACCTCATGGGCCTCCTTCTGGCCTCGGCCGGGAGGCTCAAGAAGTTCGGCGCCTGAGCTTCTCCACCTCCTCGCGAAAGACCCGCGAGCGGTGGGCGTAGTTCTTGAACATGTCAAACGACGCGCACGCCGGGGACAGGAGAACCGGGAGCCCCCTCCTCTTCGCCTCCGAAAATGCGCGCCTCACGGCGTCCCCCATGCCTTCGGCCACGATGACGGGGACCACGTGGGAGAACATCCGCTCTATGTCGTACCTGTTCCTTCCCATGGCGATCACGACGGCCGCCTTCTCCCCCAAGACGTCCTCCAGAACCGACAGGTCAAGGCCCTTATCGTCCCCTCCCATTATGAGGATCACCTTTCCCGCGAAGGACCGGAGGGCCATTGACGTGGCCCCGGGATTCGTCCCCTTGGAATCGTCGTAGAAGACCACCCCATCCACCTCACCTACGGGCTCCACCCTGTGGGGTAGGGGGCGCAGGGAGCCTATACTCTCCAGAATATCCCTGCCGTCGGCCACGGCCGAGGCCGCCGCGAGCGCCATGAGCAGGTTGTAGAGATTCGGGACGCTCCCAAGGTGGGGAGGAACTTGAGCCTTGCCGTGGGGGGTGAAGAGGGTGCGGCCGTCGGAGTAGTAATCGGCCTTGGGGGAAGTGAGGCTCACGGTCATCACATCTCCCCGTGCTCGCCCTCGTGCTATGGGAAAGTAGGGATCATCAAGGTTGAGGATGGCCAGATCATCCCTCCTCTGATTCTGGAATATGCGGAGCTTGTCAAACAGATAGGCCTGAAAGGAGCCGTGCCAATCCAGGTGGTCAGGGGAAACGTTGGTCAGGACCGCCACGTCCGGACGGAAGTCGCGGATGTAATGCAGCTGGAAGGATGAGACCTCAAGGACGAATATCCCCTCCCTGAAGGCGAGGGAGGAGACGGGTACGCCCCAGTTCCCCCCGACGAAGCTGCCCTTCAGGAGGGAATGGGTGAAGTGGGCGACGGTGGATTTGCCGTTCGTGCCGGTTATGGCTATGACCTTTCCCGATAGGTAGCGCCACCCCAGCTCCAGCTCGGATATGATCGGTATGGATGAGGCCTCGGCCCTGCGTAGGATCCTGTTGTGGGGGGGAATTCCCGGCGAGGGGGATATGATGTCGGTGCCCATTATCCGGTATGTGTTCTCGCCCCTCTCGTGGGCCCCCTCAACCGACCTCACGTCCGATATGAAGTATCTCCCCCCCACCCTATCCAGAAGGTCCCTCAGGGCGCGCCCGCTGCGGGCGTACCCCAAGATGCCCACGTACCGCCCCTTAAGGTCCATCACTTCACGAGGAGGTCATATACGAGATACGAGGCCCCCAGATCAAGGGCTATCTGGATCAGGGGCATGAAGTTCCCGTAGATACGGGGATCCCCAGTCCCTATCAGGGCCATGGGTCCCCATGCCGCCCAGTAGGCGAGCGAGGGAACCATGGAATAGACCAGACCTCCCAGCAGGCTTATGTCCTTCTTCTGCACTATCTTATATGAGAGATAGCCGCCCACCGCGGCGCCGGCGAGCTGCAAGGCCCCTCCCAGACGGTTGAGGTTCGGATTGTCAAAGTAGTATCCCGTGTAAAGGGTGGTGTAGTACTTCAGCCGCTCGTAGGGGTCGCTCCACTTATCCGACGACCAGAAGGTCTGCATGTAGGCGGTGCGTAGGAGGTTGCTCAGGACCATTGAGCCCTTACTTATGTTGGCCGAGAGGAACAGGGCATCGCCCGCCGTGTAATTTTTGAGGTTGCGGGTGGCGAACCATCCGGCCATTCCGGAGCCTATGGCCACGGCGGGTAGTACGGTCATATCCGTCTTGAAGTCGTCAAAGAGTATCTCGCCCGTCGTATCCATCCTCATATAGCTGCCGTAGATCATCCGCTTGAGCTGATAGTAGTAGTACGCGCTCTGGAAGGAAAAGAGGGTCTTGGAGACGTATGAGCCTTCCGAGGCGTTCGCCATCTGCGAGTACGCGAGCCAAGACGCGTTGAGGAGCAAACTTGAGGACAGGACGAAGAGGGACGAGCCGATCGGAAGACTCTCCGTATTCACGGCCATGGCCGAATACAGGAGGTATCCCCAATATACACCGTCAATTCCACCCGTGAAGGATGCCAGAGCACCGTGGGGTTTAACCCCCACCTTCATGCCGTACAGGGCGGAGGCCGTCATGCAGGCCAGAGGGGTGGTCATGCAAGCGCACGCCGCCGCCCCTCCGTTGCCCGTTAAGTCGCCCACTGCTCCGCTGCTGAGGTAGGAGTATGCTAAGCATCCCAATGCGGACTGTCCCGCCACGAATGCGACGGCTTCCTTCCTCTTTATCTCCGAAGAATCCACCTTCTGCGGTTGCGAAATTAAAAACCACAGCATATCGCCATATTTTACGGAGGATGGAGAGTTTTACATTATCGCCCCTTTGAGAGCCTCGCCGCACTCCGGAGGCAGGTCATCCGGCAGACGTTTGGCTATCTCGGCTATGAGGTCAATTATCCTTTGCTTCCTGCTGGATGAGACCTGAAGGACCTCGTCGGTCGTCAGCTTCGTAGCCGATATCCCCGCGGCCATGTTGGTGACGATGGTTATGAGGGTGTAGCATATCTCCAACTCCCTCGCGAGGAAGGCTTCCGGAACAGCCGTCATACCCACGAGGTCGGCCCCCAGTATCTTGAGGGCCCTTATCTCGGCGGCGGTCTCCAGTCTCGGTCCCTCCATGGCGGCGTAGGTACCCTTCGGAACCACCTTGAGTCCGGCGCCGCTCAGAACCTCGTACGCCACCTCCCTGCCTTGGGGGTCAAAGGGATTGGTCACATCTACATGGACGACCTTCTTCTCCCTGAGGGCGTAATACACCCTATCCTTTCCCCTGCCCGGATGCTCAAACTCGCCGTTGGGGGTGAATTTCCCCTCGTAGTAGGTGATCTGTCCCCTCGTCCTCGTGCAGTCAAGGAGCTGATCCGGTATGACTATATCGCCCACGCTGAGGCCCGGATTTATAGCCCCGACGGCGGAGACTGCGAAGATCCTATCCACCTCAAGCAGGCGGAAACCCCACATGTTCGCCCTGTACGGAATGCGATGCGGGGGAATGTCGTGATTCTTCCCGTGCCTCGCCAAAAAGACGAACTCATGACCGTCCCTGCCGGCTATGATGTAATCGGCCGAGGGCTCCCCCCACGGAGTCTTGACTATGTGCCTACGGTCAAGGATGTCGTAGCCCTCTATGTTGTAAAAACCCGAGCCGCCTATTATACCTATACGCATAGGGGGGATTCTAACGTAGAAATTCATCAACGACGTAGCGCGCGAACGGGAAGGAGGCCGTGAAGGCCGGGGAGACGGCGTTTAAAATGTGTATGCTGTCCTCCTCCCGCTCTATCACGAAATCCATAACGAGCTCCTTGCTCTCCCAATCCACCAGTTGAGCCCTTATGCCCACCTTGGACGATGGCACTATGTCCCCGTACTCAAGGTTCCGGAGCATCCATCTGCTGCTCCGGTAGAAGTAGGGCTTGAAGTACTTGCGCGGCTCCCGGAGGGCCACGTATCTGAAGAGAGGATTCCGCAGGAACATCACGGCATCGCGGTACAGTATGACCGGGGCTTCAAGGTCTATGCCCTCAAGCAGGCCGTAATTCTCCCTACCGAGAGCCGGTATGGCGGTGGGACCGACGAAGACGTTGCCGTAAGGGTCTCTGGTGAAATGCACACCCAAGAAGGGACTCTTGGGGTGGGGGACCGGATATATGTTCCCACGGACGAGCTCGCCACGCTTGAGTTTCCTATAGGTGCCTTTGAAGGGGATGAGCCGGTATCTTAGGCCCACGCCGTAGGTGTGAGCGAGTTTCTCGGCATGGGCGCCGGCCGCGTTTATGAGTACGTCGTACTCGTAGGTTCCGGCCGATGTCAGGATTTTCCTCGGCCCGGCCCTCCGGATGCACCTCACCCCCAAAAGTGCCCGCACCCTCCCCGTATCCATCACGTCCGCAGCCAGAGCCTCCATCACATCCTTGGGATTCACGACGGCCGTATTCGGCGAGTATATGGCCTCGCGGTACGTCCTCGCGTTCGGCTCAATCTCGGCCAACTCCCTCTCGTCTATGAGATGCACCTTCGCCCCGTTCCTCTTGGCCCTTTCGTACAGGTTGAGGAGCCTTTCGTGGTCCTCCTCGTCGCGCGCGACTATCACCTTCCCACTCTCGTTTATGGGGATGCCCCTCTCCTTGACGAACTTGCGCAGGAGTCTGTTCCCCTCTATGGCGAACTTCGCCTTGAGGCTGTCGGGGGTGTAGTATATTCCAGCGTGGAGTACGCCGCTGTTCCTGCCGGAGGCGTGGAGGCCGAAGTCCTCCTCCTTCTCAATCACCATCACGTCCGCCCCCTCCAGCGCCAGTTCTCGGGCTATGGTCAGACCGACCACCCCGCCGCCGCATACTACCACCATAGGGGGATAATCTACCGCCGAAACGGCTCCCCCTACCCGTCGGGCGGAGGATAGGTTTTCACCTCTTTATCTTGAAGAGGTCTTCGGTCCTCTTGGCCTTGCCGAGTATCTCCAAGGCCTTCTTGAAGACGGGGTCGTACCTTAGGAGTATGCGGTACCTTCCCCTCTCGCCGAAGTACTGGTATGCTATCTCCATGAGGAGGAGACGCTTGAAGTCCTCCTTAGCTTCATCAAAGCGGCAGTCGGAGAATTCCACGCCCGCCTTCCGCAGGTCCCTCTTGAAGTCCTGAAGGTCCGCCTCCGTGAGGTTTATGTCCTCGGGACGCTTGGGCTTGCGGTGGCGACTGGTGTATTTGGTGGCCCAGTTGGATATCACGCCCTTCGCCTCCGCCTTTTGGACCAGCCTCGGAAGGACGTGGGGTTTCACATACACGTCCGGGGCTATCCCGCCACCGCCCTTTATCGGCCTCTTGAGGATCTTGGTGAAGTAGGTGTTCGTATCCTTCTCAATATCCCCCAACTTTCCCTTGTGTATGGACCTGCCGGAGGGGGTGTGATAGCGGGCGATGGTCAGGCGTAGGGTGTAGTCGTAGGGGAGGCGGAATATCCGCTGGACGGTACCCTTACCGAAGCTGGTATCTCCGACTATGAGGGCCCTATCCCAATCCTGCAACGCTCCGGCCACTATCTCGGAGGCGCTGGCCGAACCGCCATCTATTAGGACTATGACGGGCACCTCCTCCGGGAATACCATGTCCCCCTCGCTGTAGAACCTCTCCTTGCTGTCGGGTATCCTGCCCTCGGTATATACCACCAGCTTTCCCTCACCCAAGAAGAATCCCCCTATCAGGAAGGCCTGACGCAGGAGCCCTCCGGGATTCCCCCGCAGGTCCAACACCACGGCCTTGGCGCCCTCCCTCTTGAGCTTTTCAAGGGCCTCGTATATCTTGTCGGCCGCATCCTCTTGGAAGGAGTTGAGCTTCACGTATCCTACCTTCTTGTTGAACATACCGTAGAAGGGAACGGCCTTGAGGACTATGCGATCTCTCGTTATTACGAAGGTGAGGGTATCGTTTATGGCGGGGCGATAGACCGTAACTTTGACCTTGGTTCCCCTCGGTCCCCGAAGGTGCTTGGAAACTTGATCCACATTCCACCCTATTACGGACGTGTCGTTTATGCGGATTATCCTGTCTCCCGGCTTCAGACCGGCCCTCCAGGCCGGCGTTCCCTCAAAGGGGGCTATCACCACCACGAAGCCGTTGCGCTCCCCTATGGTCATACCTACTCCCTCGTAGGAGCCCTCCGTACTCTCCATCAGGCGCTTGGTCTCCTCGGGTGTGAGGAGATCCGAGTGGGCATCCAAGGAGAGCCTGACCATGCCCTTGGCGGCGTTCTCCAAGAGCTTGGTAGGTTTGACCTCAACCACGTAGTACTTCTTTATGGTGTTCAACGTCTGTATGAGAACATCCGTCATCTGGCTGAAGCTCAACTTCTCCTCGCCACCCTCGCTGCTCTGGGCGAAGAGAGTCAAACCGTAGCCGAAGGAGATCCCCAAAATGAAGGTGACCAAAAGCATCAACGCCATCCTCAAACGTCCCATAGGTGGGCATTTTAAGGTCGGGTTCGCCCGCTCAACATCTCCGCCAGAAGGTCAAGGGCGTGTTGGAGCCCTTCGGTGGGGAAGAATCGGCTGAAACGGGAGGGCTCAACGTACCAAACATCCCCCCTTCTGAAGACCACGAACCACACCTTATGTAGTAGATAACCTTCCGAGATGACGGCCCGTATGAGCATCTTATCGCCGTCCCTATCCACAACCACCTCCTTCACGGAAAGGTGGGAGCCGTCGGGTAGGGGATAGTGGCCCGGCTTGACCTCACGGCTTACGCTCTTGATCTTAGGTATCCTCAAGGTGGTTTCGGGAATTCTAAAGGAGCACTCCCCATCCTTAAGCAGCACGGCCTGATACACCCTCTTTCCCTCCCGGAGCCATCTCTCCTCGTACTTGGTTCCGAAGCGCCTCTCGGTGTAGGAGACGTAGCCCCACCAGCAGCCGGCGCTGATAGCGTTGTCGTAGGCCCATCTGACGAAGAATCTCTCGTCGGATACGACGCTAACGTGAGCGTCCTCCTTGGTCCTGATGGACAGGAGTTTCCAGAAATCCTCGTTGAACATCCTCCTCCGCTCGTGCCTCCGTTTGGGCCAAGGATCCGGGAATAGGGAGAATACCCTGTGGAACCGGACCCCTCTCAAGCCGAACATCAGAAACTCCCAAACGTCTCCCCACACCAGATGCACGTTCTCCCTATCCTTGAGGCGCCGGTGGGCCCTCTTGACCGACCCCCAGGACCTATCAACTCCCACGTAGGTTATGTGCGGGTGAAGGGCGCTCACCTTATCCAAAAAGTCCCCCCTGCCGAAACCTATCTCAAGCTCAACGGGCTCTACGACGGGGAAGCTCTCGTCCGGTAGGTGTATCCGGACCATCACATTCCCAGCAGGGCGAACAGGCTGGTGTATATGAACTTGGCTATGGGGAAGATGATCATCCCGAGGATGTCAAATGTGGGCAGGAGGATGGAGAGGAGTATCAGCCCCAGAAGGACGTACTGGAGTTTATGCTCAAGATCATAGTTCCAGTAGAGGGACGGATTTATCCCCTGAAGCACCCTCCAACCGTCAAGCGGCGGCAGGGGAATCATGTTGAAGACGGCCAGTATGACGTTGAGCCATACGAAGGTATCCACGATCGGCAGTAGGGATGGGGCGGTGAAGACGGTTATCCTATATATAAAGACGCCGACGAGGGCGAGGAGTAGGTTGGAGATCGGCCCGGCCGCCGCCACGATGGCCATGTGCAGAGGTGGATTGCGGAAACGGGAGGGGTCAACGGGGACGGGTTTGGCCCATCCGAAACCCACCAGGACGATCATGATCAGGCCGAGCCAGTCAATATGGACCAGAGGGTTGAGGGAGAGGCGGCCGTAGGCCTTCGCCGTTGGATCCCCGAGGCGGTAGGCGGTCCAAGCGTGGGCGAACTCGTGGAAGGTCAAAGCCAGCACCATGAAGGGGAGGACCAGAATGCGGAGTATCAGAACGTTCATCATGACGACTTGAGGATGAAGCGGTATATCCTCTGCTCTATGAGACCGAAGAGGGAGTACGCGAGCCAGTAGAGGACTATCCCCGCCGGCAGATTCAGGAAGATGAAGACGAAGACAGCGGACATGAGGAGGGACGTGCGCTTGGTGTTGGGATCAGCCGTGGGTTGGAACCAAGCGTTGGCCGCGCTGACGAGCCCCATTATGATGGGTAGGGCGTAGTAGGGGTCCTTCATGGAGAGGTCCTGCACCCAGAGGAAGGATGAGCCTTTGAGCTCTATGGCGTTCTGAAGGACCTGGTAGAGCGCCCAAAATACGGGGAGCATCAGGAGCATCGGGAGGCATCCGCTGAGGGGATTCACCCCCGCCTCCCGGTAGAGTTTCATGGTCTCCCACTGGAGACGCTCGGGATCATCCTTGTAGAGTTTCTGGAGTTTCTTGAGCTTGGGCTGGAGCTTCTGCATGGCCTTGGCCGACCTGTACATATTCACGTAGAGGGGTGAGAGGAGGAGCTTCAGAACGAGGGCGAGCAGGATTATGGCTATTCCGTAGTGCCCGGTGAATTTGTAGAAGAAGACCAAGGCCCAGTATATGGGCCAGACCATCCATCCGAGCCATCCACCTCCGAGGTCAAAGGCCTCCTTGAGGGGAGGGTTGAACTTGGCCAACACCTCCCTCTCGGCCGGTCCGAAGAAGATTTTGAAACTTTGGGGTCCATCCGGGTAAAGCCTTAGGGTGATCCTATCCCCATCCTTGAAGGAGACGACCTTCCCCTTAAAACCGCTGACGGCCGCGAGGTAGTATCTGGAGCGCAATCCGAACCAGAGCATGGTATCGGCCCGGAACTTCAGGTTCGCATCCTTATACCTTATCTTATGGAATGCCCCCGCCTTGGTCTTCACCATCAGGTCCTTGCGCTGGTACCGTCCCTTCTCCGTCAGGGGGGTGGTGATCTGGATGGGTTTGTCCGTCTCCAATGTGAAATCTATGGCGAAGTTCTCGCCGAACCCGTACTCAAATCCATCCCCCTCAACCCTCCCGTTGATGGTATCCACCTCGGGGGGAGCGGAGACCCGCAGGGGCTTGACTATGTAAGCTTTGGGCTCCGCCTTGTGCTTGCGGTCAAGTAGGGAGTAGATGGCTCCACTCTCAAGGTCAATCCTGTAGGAGTATCCGTTGAGACGGATCTCGGCCAGCTTGAGGGGTTTGACGGTGGGGGTCTTCTTCTTTTGGGGTTGGGGTTTCCTCTCAACCCGGGTCTTAGCCTGCTGCCTCCTCAACGCCTCCCTCTTGGGCCTCACGACCACGTAATCCCACACGAACATGAAGCCCATGGCGAAGATGAAAAATAGAAGGAGGCGCGTAGTCCTGTCGTTCATCGGGCGACTATTATACCGCTGCCATCTCGTAAAACGAACGGCGATAGAATCAAATCGTGATAGAGCGAAAGAGAACGCGGGTCGTGCGCATAGGGAACGTGGCCATAGGGGGAGACAACCCCATAGCCGTTCAATCTATGACCAGTACGGACACGAACGACGTTGAGGCCACCGTTGCGCAGATTGAGAGGCTCGTAGATGCGGGATGCGAGATAGTCAGGGTGGCCGTACCCTCGCGCCGCACCATCCCCGCCTTCCGAAAGATAGTGGAGCACTTCAAGGGTAAGGTACCGATAGTCGCCGACATACACTTTGACCACAAGATAGCGATAATGGCGGCCGATGCCGGGGCCGACAAGATACGCATAAATCCCGGCAACATCGGGGGAAAGGAGAAGGTCAAGGAGGTGATAGCAGCCGCCAAGGCCAACGGCATACCCATCCGTATAGGCGTGAATGCTGGCTCTCTGGAGATGGACCTTATAGACAAGTACGGAGGCGTGACGGTTGAAGGTATAGTTGAGAGCGCCGTCCGATGGGTCAGGTTCTTTGAGGAGCAGGGCTTTGAGGACATCGTGGTCTCGGCCAAGTCCGCCTACGTGCCGCAGATGATAGAGGCTTACCGACTACTCTCCCAACGCATAGATTACCCCCTACATTTGGGGGTGACGGAGGCCGGGACGCCGAAGACGGGGATAGTTAAGTCGGCGGTGGGGATAGGAACGCTTTTAGCCGAGGGCATAGGAGACACCTTCAGGGTGTCCCTGACGGCGGATCCGGTTGAGGAGGTGCGGGTGGCTTGGGAGATTCTCAAGGCCCTTCAGATACGTAGCCGTGGCATCATGCTCATATCGTGCCCGACGTGCGGACGGACGAAGATAGACCTCATATCGCTGGCCGAGAGGGTGGAGAAGGCTCTGGAAGACGTTAAACTCCCGCTTAAGGTGGCCGTTATGGGGTGCGAGGTGAATGGGCCCGGGGAGGCGAGAGAGGCCGACATCGGCATAGCAGCCGGCAGGGGGTCTGGGACCATATTCGTCAAGGGCAAGCCCGTGAGGAGGGTTAGGGAGGAGGAGCTGTTGGATGCCCTCCTGGAGGAGATAAGACGCAGATGGGAAGTGTAATATCTTCCTATTGCGCGCGTCTCGGGGGTATAATATCAACTATGCAAAGGTTGTCCGTCATAGGGGTGGGAATGTTTCTGGTTCTCGGAGCCTGCTCAACGCTCCCCCCAAAGTCGGGGTACCCCGACCTTATAGAGGTACGATTCAAAGCCAGCCAAGACTCCATAATAGAGACCTTCAAGAACGTCCTCTACGAGAACGGATACGCCGTCGCCACGTTCTCTCCCGACGAGGGGATAATAGAGACCGACTGGAAACCCCTGAAGAAGGGAGTCTCCTGCTGCGTGTATGTCTTTGACGGTGTGAAGGAGGCGAAGATGAAGGTTACGGCGTACGTTGGAAGGGTAGAGGGGGATACCTTGAACTACATAAAGGTTCAGGGCGTCCTCAAGATACTGGGCCCGAGGCCGTGGGACAACGAGTACCAGATACGCCCCGTGAAGAAGGGCTCACCTTACTACAAGGAGTTGGAGAAGTTGGTGTTGGCCCTTGAGTCCAAGCTCGGGGAGAAGGGTAAGTACGAAAGTTTTAAGAGGAACGTGCTGCTCAAATGAGGGGGAATGCGATGCGGATTCAAGCCTTAAAATACCCGTTGAAAATGAAAGGGTTGTTGAGAGCCTTGACTGTTGTGGTTCTTCTGGGTGTTGGAACGGCAATTTACGCCCAGGAAGGCCCGGAAACGGGGTCCTGTTCCGACGTATGGCCGAAGTCCATACCGACGATAGATACGCTGAATCTGGACGAACTTGGAAACACGTACTACTCCTTCGCCTTCCCCAGTGTCGTAGCCCTGAACGGCGATGGCACCACCCGCCCGGCCGTCTTCTACAAGACCCAGCCCTCCGACGTCGTGGAGATATACGACCCCTTCGGGGTGCTCGTGAGGCGGCTTGAGTACCCTCGGGACGAGCCTCGGGACGTTAGCGATCCCCACGTTCGGGAATGCACCTACACGTGGTACGGCTACAACTCGGCCGGAAAGCCCGTGAGCCCCGGAGTATATCTGGCCATCCTCAGGCGTATAGCCGGAGGAACGCTCGGAGGAGCCGCCCGCCAACAGTACATTCTCGTGAAGGTCCCTCCAAAAGCGAGGTAAGGGAAAATGACGCTGATACTCTTTGCACAGATGGGTACCGGTGGGATACCGGGGTACATATTCTCCTACGCCATCGGTGCCCGGCCCTACGGTTTCGGTAGGGCTTTCACCGGCCTATCGGACGACGCGGAGGCGGTGTATTTCAACCCCGGAGCCTTGGCCTTCCTCCAGAGGGTGAATTTCTCCGGGGGATACTTCCAGCTGCCCGTTACCGGATTCCAGTTCTACTACGGGGCATTCACCTTCCCCACATCCACCTTTGGAAGCTTCGGAATAGCAGTGATGCAGCTCTCGTCTCCGGCGACGGCCCGATTCGTGGATTCGCTCATATGCTCCAACTGGGACGGGCCCGTGTGCTTGGATTCGGTCCAAGCGTACGCCATATTCCCCGGAACCGACGACTCACCGCCCTATAACGCCGGGCTTCTGGCCTACTCCAAGTCCTTCTCCCGCTCCATCTCCATAGGTGCATCCTTGGAGTTCGTATATCACCGGGTCTATCAGTCCTCACCCGCCAGCGCCGGCTTGAACATAGGGATGATGTTCAGGCCCAACCGCTACTTCTCCTTCGGTCTGGTCGGTCAGCACTTCATACCGCCTAAATATACCTTCTACGAGAGCGAGGTCTCCTATCCGCAGGTCTGGAGGTTCGGCCTCGGTCTCAGGCCCTTCAGCTGGGTGAAGATAGTCGTAGATGCCGCGTATTCAACCTACTACAACGGTTTCAAGTTCTACGGTGGAGGCGAGGCGCGTCTCCTATCCTTCCTGTACGTACGTGGAGGGATAAACAACGAGGAGGTGACGGGCGGAGGGAGCTTTGAATTTACGATAAGGGACATCATCTTCCGCCTTGACGGGAACTACACGTTCAACTACGCGTCCAACGGAGCCTTCAACGATTACATGCAGATATCCACCACCATCAAGTTCGGCGGCTACAGGGTGTGGGTCTCTTCGGATCCCAAGCTCATATCCCCCGCCGAGGGCGAGAGCAACATAACCTTCCTCTACCTGCACACCTTCCCCCGTCAGGAGGTTGAGGAGTGGGAGCTGGTCATAAAGAAGCAGAGCGGTGAGGTGGTTCGCACCTTCTACGGTGAGGGCGAGCCTCCGGTCCGCATAGAGTGGGACGGTAGGGACGACTCGGGTCGCATCGTGCCGCCCGGGAACTACTACTACTACTACAAGGTCGTGGATATAAGCGGCGAGGAGTACGAGCGAGGAGGATATCTGGTAACCGTAAAGAGAAGGGAGGTATGGTAAGATGACAACGCTCTTAGTAGCAGGACTCTTTGGAGGTGGTTTCACCTACAAGGACTTTTACAGGGCGCACAAGGATGCCGAGGCGCTCTTCCGCAAGGGGGACTACAGGAAGGCGGAGCGGATATACCGCAAGATCCTGCGCCCTGCGTACAAGTTCGGATTCGGTAAGGAGGTCAGGTACAGGATAGCCGAAGCCCTGTACAATCAGGGGAAGTTTGATAAGGCCATCCGCGAGTGGGAGAAGCTTGCCAAGGAGAAGGACGTAAAGGGCACCTATTTGGAGCAGGAGATAGCATACGAGGTCGCCTTGGCCTACGCCATAAAGGGCGACATATCCTTGGCGCGTCAGAAACTTCTGGAGCTCCAGAAGTACCCCTACTACAAGAACTCCTCCCGTACGAAGTTCTTGGACGGGGTCATAGCATACCGTGAGGGCAAATTCTTGGAGGCGTCCGAGAAGCTGGCGCAGGCCAAGGACGACGTGGTTGAGGCTAAGTTCTACTACGCCCGAGCCCTGTCCATCCTCAAGAGACCTCTGGACGCCGTGGCCATATACAAGGAGCTTCTGGAGAAGTACTCCGGCACCCCGCAGGAGGCTCTCATATACTACGGAATGGTAGAGGCCAACTTCATGTACGGCGACTACAAGGCCACATCCGAGCTGGCGAAGGTATTCACCGAGCGATTCCACGGGCACAAGCTCTCCGACTACGTCCAGTATTACTGGGGTATAGCCCTCTACAGGATGGCCTTAGGTGAGGGAGGCAAGCAGGATACCACCCTCCTGCCCAAGGCCCTTGAGAAGCTGACGCTGCTTACGAAGAAGCGCAACTTTGAGCTGGCCGGTCTGGCCGCCTACTTCGTGGGCAACATCCAGATGGCCCTGAAGAACTACGATGAGGCCCTGCGCTACTACCAGATAGCCCGTGCCCGCGCCAACGACAACATCGTCACCTTCATATCCTTCCTCCGTATGGCCGAGGCTTACTACTACAAGGGAGACACGTCCAACGCTTACCTGCTGGCCAACCAGCTCTCATCCTTCCCCCTCGGGGACGAGGAGAAGGGTATAAGCGAGTACCTGACGGGCTCCATACATTATCTGCTCAAGAAGTACCGCGACGCCATGGAGCAGTACCAGTTCCTGATTGAGAACTACGAGAAGTCCTTCTTCCGCCGTCCCGCCATGGCCCTGATGGTCTTCGCCCTGATAAACCAGCGCGACTTTGACGCCGCGATGGCCCGAGGCAACCTCTACAACGAGGAGGTTTCCAAGGATACGGCCTTCACGCTGTGGAACTCTTGGTTCGTCCATGCCCTGGCCGAAGCCCACTACTACAAGGGAGATTACGCCAACGCGGAGAAGTTGTACAACATGAACCTGCGCGCCGGTCTCCACAGGGACATAATCGTCCTATCCCGTCTGGGGCTCGGTTGGGTGTATATACATCAGGACAGGCTGCAGGATGCCAAGGCCTACCTTGAGTCCATCCTCGGCCAATCCACCGACACCTCCATCGTGATAGCCACCCACCTCGGTCTGGGTGTGGTCCTCTTCAACCTCGGTCAGTATCAGGAGGCTTTCGCCAAGTTCTACGGAATATACATCTTCGCCCCCGAGCGCTCGGAGGTCGCCTCCGAGGCTCTCTACTACTCCGGATACGCCGCCAAGGCCCTTCAGTCCTACGGGGATGCCGTTCGCAACTGGGATCTCACCATGCAGAAGTATCCGGATCAGCCCAAGGCTTGCGATGCCGCCTTCGGCTCCGGCGACATCTACCGTCTGGCTGGAGAGTGGGATAACGCCATCGCCCGTCTCAGGTGGTTCCTTGAGCACTGCCCGGACCACGAGGGCGTCCCTCAGGCCCACCTCTGGATAGCCCAGAGCTACGAGGGTAAGCAGGCTTGGGACGAGGCCAAGCAGGAGTACAAGACCATCCTGTCCCAGTTCCCTGACAGCGATGTGGCGGAGGACGCCAAGAAGGGACTGGAGCGTGTCTATTTCAACATCGTGAAGGAGGAGCCCGAGCGTATAAACGAGATGATGGAGGACCTGCCGACGAGCGAGGTGACCGCTCTGGCTCTCTACAAGGCCGCCGCGGACGCGATGCAGGCTGGGGACGAGCTGAAGGCTGCCGACATCTTCTTCCAGCTGGGTAATACCTTCCCGCAGAGCAGCAAGGCTGAGGAGGCCCTCTTCTACGCGGGATCCCTCTACCTGAAGAACAAGAAGGCTCGCGAGGCCATAGACGCCTTCAAGAAGTACAAGGACTTCTTCCCCGACGGGCAGCACATAGAGGACGTCATGTTCTACCTCGCCTCCGCCTACCTGCAGGTCAAGGAGTACCCGCAGGCTATAGAGACGGCGAAGGAGTTCGTAAAGCGCTTCCCCAACAGCCAGAAGACGCCCGACGCCTACCGGATAATGGGCGCGGCCTACATAGAGCTCGGAGATGTGCGGAATGCGGCCAACGCCCTGCGGCAGGCGGCTGATCTCTACGAGCAGCAGGGTAGGGCGACCGAGGCGCAGCAGATGAAGGATCTTTTGAAGAGCTTACCGCAGTAAAAAAGGAGGAAAGTTATGGAAATGCTAATGGCACTGCCGGCGGTTCAGGAGGGATTCAACATCCTGAACATGTTCAGGCTCTACGCCGTTGTTGACGGCGTAGTCACCTTCAAGGGCTTCTTTGACAACCTCACCATGGTCCTGCTCCTCATCACCTTCTTCATCTCCATCGTCCTCATCGCCGAGAGGCTCTACTACATCTGGAAGAAGTCCAAGTTCAACCACAACAAGGTCTTGGCGGACATACAGGCCTATCTGGAGAACGGCGACATAGACGGCGCCATCGCGTACCTCAGCCGTACGGACCATCCCCTTCACAACACCCTCAAGGCCGGTCTTGAAAACATACACCTCCCGCTGGATCAGATATACGACATGATGGACTCGGTTATGACGTTTGAGAGGTTCAAGCTCCTGCGATTCACCACGGCCATGGGATCCATAATCGCCATAGCCCCGCTGCTGGGTCTCTTCGGAACCGTTGACGGTCTGATTGACGCGTTCAACCAGATAGCCGTTACGGGATCCGGTGGAGCCGAGGTCGTGGGTAAGGGTATCTCCACGGCTCTCGTTACCACCTGGTGGGGACTGATCATAGCCATGATGAACATCCCCGTCTATAACTACGTCACCAACACCGCCGAGCGTATCCTCGCCACCACCGACGTAGCCGCGCGCCGTCTGCTGATAATGATCAGCCAATTGCAGCACGCCGAGTGATGCCTAAGAGAAGGAAAAAGAAGGTAGAGAAGAGAGAGGCCCCAAGGCCCAACTTGGGGCCCTTCTCCGACATGACCACCTCGCTCCTGATAATGTTCATGCTAACCATCCCCTTCATCGTGGAGTCCGGTATATTCATCTCCCGCTCCCTCGCCACCAAGAGGCGCAACGTCGTCACTCCCAAGAAGAAGAAGAGCGACATAAAGGTCAATATACACATCTGCGCGGACGGTACGGTGTTCCTCAACGAGGAGCCCTTTGATCCCAACCGCCTGCCCGACATAATCCCCAAACTCCTCGCCCGTAGCGTAAAGAAGCAGGCCCTACTCTCCGCCGACAACGACGTGATATACGAGGACGTGATCCAGATGATAGACCTGCTCAAGGAGAAGGGAGCCTCCGACGTCCTGATAATGAAGCGCAAGAGGAGCAAGTGTCCATAAGGAGGTAAAGCATGCCGAGGGAGAAGCCGAAACCTAAGGAGCCGCCGGATATAGGTCAGTATCTGTTCCCCATGGCGGGGGTGATGATACTGACTCTGGCGACGCTGATCATGGACGCCCAGTCCCTATTCACGAACACGTCCATCAAGGTGGATATACCCAAGGCCAACGTCATAGAGGTGGAGCTGGAGCAGAGCATACCCGTGTCCGTTACCAAAGAGGGTAAGATGTACGTGCAGGATTACGAGATGCCCGACCTCCAGTCCATCACCGCCAAGATAAAGGAGCTGCAGGAGAAGTACGCGATGGAGAACAACGACCCCGAACTCAAGGGCCAACAGCTGACGGTCATCCGCGGGGACAAGGCCATCCAGTGGGGTAAGGTTCTGGAGGTTCTGGACGCCGTGAAGAAGGGAGGAGCCAAGAGGGTGGCCTTGGCGGTGGTAAAGAGGAAGGGGTCCGGATAGGCCGCTATCGGCCTTATAATAGGAGGTAAATATGGCAAAGATAAGGGTAAAGCTGCCGGAGGATAAGGAGGACAAGCCGACGAAGAGGTTGGCTGTATTCTTCTGGTTCGGTGTGGCTGTGTTGGCCATCCTCGCCTACACGATGAGGGAGCAGATAGCGGAGGCCCTTGAGGAGGCCCGCCTTAGGGAGATCCAGCTCCTTGAGGAGAAACTTAAGAAGAAGAAGAAGATACCGCCCAAGTTGAAGAAACTCCTGCAGAAGAAGAAGCAGGACCTTCAGAAGAAGGACGAGAAGAAGCCCGGAGACAAGAAGGAGCCGGGCAAACCCAACAAGATAAATCTGAAGGCCAAGCTGAGCAAGACCGTAAGCCCGACGATAAAGGTCGGAGGTCCCAAGCTGAAGGTGGATGTACCCCAGAACGTGAAGGTGCAGATAGCGAGCACCCAGATGCTCCCGGAGCAGGTGCAGGTTCAGAAGGTTGACCTTGAGGCGAACCTTGAGACCGCCGCCAAGATAGATATAGCCGATATGGACGAGTCCCTGAGCGCGGAGGCGGCCGACGTGGTGGTGGCCCTGCCATCCAAGGGGGTGAGCACCTCCGATATACTCGCTCAAGAGGCCGTGCCCGCCGTATCCCTCGGATCCTCCGGATTTGAGGGCTCCATGGGTGGAGGTCTCGGACTCGGCGGCGAAGGCGGCGGAGGGGGTATCTCCTTGGGTGATGGAGGAGGCGGCAGTGGCCTCGCCGAGGCCGTATCCAACGTGGATGTGGCCGTGCCCAAGGCCGCCGTCTCGGCCGAGGAGATAGCCGGCCCCAGCCAGCCGGTTCAGGTTAAGGGTGGCGGCGCTATCCAGATTGAGGGATGCATCAAGGGCAAGGTCGTGCGCAAGGTCAAGCCCAAGTATCCTCGTCGCGCCCGCCGTGAGGGTTGGCAGGGTACGGTCGTCGTTCAGGTCGTTCTAAACTCCAACGGCACCATCAAGAGCCTGAATCTCGCTCGCTCCAGCGGTTATCCCGCCCTTGACAACGCCGCCTTGAACGCCGTGCGCGGCTGGGTATTCTCCTCCAACGTACCCGACGGTTGTAGCGGTAGAATAACCTTTAGGTTCGTCCTACGTTAAGGAGGTACGACGATGAGAAGGCTTCTGATACTCATGCTCATCGGAGGTCCGTTCCTGATGTACGCTCAGGAGGGTGAGCAGCCACCCGCGGACCAGCAGGCGGCACCCGCCGAGGGGAGCGAAGCCCCGGCGGCTGCGGGAGGTGGGGACATAGCAGCGGAGGACACGATAGTCGGAGAGGCGGACTACAAAATAGACGATGCGGTAAAACCCATAGTAGATGTTCAGCTGAGGCCCTTTGAGCCCCTGGACAGCTTCATAGTGCGCCGAGAGAGGGGTCTTGAGAGGCGTCTCCCTCCCGGCGTTGAGAAGGAGTTGGCGGAGGTTATCAAGCTCCACAACAGGTTCCTCAAGCGTCCCGTATATCCGCGCATGATCCACGACAAGATAGTCATAGAGCTCGGCAAGTATCCCAAGCCCGACAAGTGGAAGATAGTCATCTACAACTCCGCCGGTATCCCCGTAAAGACCTTTGAGGGACGGGGTGGCCTCCCCAAGAGGATAGAGTGGGATGGCTTCTCCGACAAGGGGAAACCCGTAATAAAACCGGGTGAGAAATTCACCTACAGGGTGTATCTTGAGCGCAAGAGCGGCGCCCGCCGTCGTGAGGTCGGTGAGCTTCCGGAGATCGTGGGATTCTTCACCAAGACGGACAAGGGGGATCACATGGTCTTCCTGAGTCTGGATTACATCTTCCAGCCCGGCAGAGTCGCCCTCAGGCCCGACGGGGAGGAGAGAGTGATAGAGATGCTCAACTACGTCAAAGATTACTACAGGGGCAAGGGGCCCGTGGATGTGTATGTGTATTCCAAGGGCACCTTCCTGTGGGAGGACAGGGCCAAGATCCTCAAGGAGCTCATCCTCAAGAACGCCCCCATAGATCCCGAGAAGCTCCACGTTAAGCGAGGATACTTCGGTCAGGGTGCCAAGTACGAGAGGGTAGAGCTGCGATTCAGGGAGTAATCTTAGACGCCATGAGGGTGCCCGAATTCCCCGAGGCCCTAACGTTTGATGATGTGCTTCTTCTGCCCCGCTACAGTGAGATACTGCCGCTGGACACCGACGTATCCACCCTCTTCAGCCGCCGGATACCCCTCAACATCCCCATCGTATCCGCTGCTATGGACACCGTAACCGAGTACCGGATGGCCGTGGCCTTGGCGCAGGCTGGCGGCATAGGTGTGATCCATCGCAACCTCTCCGCGAAGGAGCAGGCGGAGCAGGTCCGGAGGGTGAAGCGCTTCCGGGCGTGGATGGTCTCCAACCCTTACACCATATCCCCCGACAGTCCGGTGTCGGCGGCCCGCCGTATGATGCAGGAGAAGGGGATATCGGGCATCCCGGTCGTGGGCGAGGACGGAAAGCTCCTCGGAATAATCACCCGCAGGGATATACGCTTCGCGGATGCGGGTAAAGTCGGCGACTACATGACCCCGTTTGAGAGGCTCGTCGTGGCGAGGTCCGGGATAGGTTGGCAGGAGGCCCGCGAGATCCTCAAGGAGTCCAAGATAGAGAAGCTCCCCGTGATTGACGATGAGGGGAGGCTCGTCGGCCTCATAACGGCCAAAGACGTGTTCAACACCCTCTCGGCCGACAACGCCGTTCTGGATGGCAAGGGACGACTGAGAGTGGCGGCGGCCGTTGGACCGGGCGAGGACCTGAAGGAGCGGGCCCGCATGTTGGCCGAGGCGGGGGTTGATGCCTTCGTCGTGGATACGGCCCACGGCCACAGCAAAAGGGTGGGGGACGCCGTGAGGCTCCTCAAGGAGATGTACCCCGATATAGACGTGGTTGCGGGCAACATCGCCACGGCCGAGGCCGCCGAATACCTCATAGAGGCCGGTGCCGACGCCGTAAAGGTGGGGGTCGGTCCGGGATCCATATGCACAACCCGGGTGGTGGCCGGAGTGGGCGTTCCGCAGCTGACGGCCATAATGGACGTGGTGTCGGTGGCTCGGCCCAAGGGAATTCCCGTGATAGCGGACGGTGGAATACGCTACTCGGGCGATATAGTCAAGGCCTTGGCGGCCGGAGCCGATACGGTGATGCTGGGAAGTCTTCTTGCGGGGACGGATGAGAGTCCCGGCGAAGACATATTCTACAACGGCCGCCGGTACAAGACCTATCGGGGTATGGGCTCTCTCGGGGCGATGGAATCGGGTGGAGGGGCCCGGTACGGGTACGAGAGACCCACCAAGTACGTGCCGGAAGGCGTGGAGGGGATGGTTCCCTACAAGGGGCCGGTCTCCGACGTCCTGTACCAGCTGGTCGGAGGGTTGCGCTCCGGTATGGGCTATTTAGGAGCCAAGAACTTGGAGGCCCTGAGGACGAGAGCCCGGTTCGTGAGGATAACGGGAGCCGGGGTGTCCGAGAGCCATCCGCACGACATATTCATAACCAAGGAGGCACCCAACTACAGGAGAAAGGGGGTATGAAATGAGCATGGAGTACGTCTATGGGAGGCTACGTGGAAGACGGGCCCGACTGCTCAAGCCGGAGATTTACGAGACCTTGATCAGGGAGGACCTATCCTCCTACGAGAACGTCCTTAAGGATACCCGGTACGGTAGGTACCTGACGGATCTCAAGACGACGAAGTCCGGGTTGGAGCTCTACATATCCGCCGTCAATAGGGCGTTCGCCGACGAGGTGCGCAAAGTTGAATCCTTCCTTGAGGAGGGAAAGGATAAGGAGTCGCTGGACGCGTATCTGAGCAGGTGGGACCTGTACAACTTCATAACCGTGATACGAGGCAAGTTCTACAACGTGGAGCCCCACGTCGTTGAGCGGAGCATATTCCCGGCGGGTGTCTTGGACGAGGTCAGGCTCAGGGAGCTGCTACAGGAGGAGGACGCCGTCTCCGCGGCGGAGAGAGCGAAGATAGCCTTCAAGGGATTGCCCTTCACCATCACGCGGGAGGCCATCCTCTCGCTGCGAAACGGAGACCTTGCCAAGTTTGAGTATCACATATACTCCTCCTTCTACTCCAACGTTCTCGGACGCGACATACACGACATCGTCAAGGAGTTCTACAACTACACCATAGACTCCAAGAATATCTCCATGGCTTACATCTCCCTCTCCGGGGGGGAGAGACCATCCTACTGGTTGGATGGGGGATTCATAAGCCCCAAGATAAAGAGGCAGGTGCTCGCCATGGAGGACGTGGAGGAGCTGGAGGAGTTGGTGCGAAGATACGTTCCCATTGAGGGAGCCTTCTCCTTGGAGAAGATTGACTCCGCCTTTGAGCGGAAGTTCTACGAGGACGTGAAGAGGGGATTCTCCGTTGAGCCCGTCAGCTTCTTCGCCGTCATGGAGTATCTCTGGCGGGTGGAGATGGAGGCCATAAACCTCCGTACCCTAATCTACGCGAAGTCTTTCGGCATTGGACCTGAGAGAATAAAGGAGGTGATCCATGTCTGAACTTTACATGATAGTTCTTCAAGGGAAAGAGGAACTGGGGAACGACCCGGAGGCCATACGTCTCTGGGCGGAGCTCTCCGGGGTGGATATAGAGTCCATAGACGAGAATACGCCGTTTGACATAGATACGGCGGATCGCCTACTGCGGACCTTGCCTGAGGTTATGGAGAGAATGCGCCAGAGGACCACTCAGGAGCTGGAATCCTTGGAGGAGAAGTTGAAGCAGGTACTTGAGAGCAAGGAGGAGCCTACGGAGACCGAGACCCTCTTGGAGAATTTGGAGAGGGAGTTGGAGGAGAAGGCCATATTCCCCATGGAGGAGGCCGAGGAGATGCCGACCGCCGCTCCCGCGGAGGCCCATGAGGAGCCCGCGGAGGTGGAGGAGGTGGTCGCCGAGCCTGCGGAGATCACGGCGGAGATGGAGGAGAGCGTGCCCGAAACGGCCGAGGCCGAGGAGGTACCGGTTGCCGCTCCCGTGGAGGCTCATGAGGAGCCCGCGGAGGCGGAGGAGACGGTCGCCGAAGTCCCGGCCGAGACTCCGAAGGAGGAGTACGAGGTGGTCATCGGCGAGGCGGGAATACACGAGGAGGGCCTCGTCAGGCTCTTCCGGTTCAAGGAGGGCAAGGTTGAGGTCCTCAAAGGCGACTGGAAGGAGGACTTCGTCTTCCTCGTATCGTTGGCATCGTGCAAGGTGGTGGATAGGCTCGTTCTGGCGCTGAAGAACGGCCATACCCTTTACGGTGAGCGTGTGGGTGATTCCTATCTGGTGGCGGAGTTTGACCACCAGAACGTGGGTATAGCAAAGCTCATGTTCGCGAAGATAAAGAGAGCCTTGGGATCTTAAAAGGATGCTCTGGCTCTGGTTGGCGCAGGTGGGGGTGGGGGATGTCAAACCTATAACGGTAAAGGTTTTGAATCTGACGAGGAACGAGTACGTGAGGGATACCCTTGACGTGGAGATACTGACCTTCTCCGAGGATGGGGGTGTCATCCCCTTGGATACGGTCAGGATATTTGGAGGTGGAGACACCATAGTTCCCCCCGCCTTCCACGTTATAGGTTTCAACGTCTTCTACGCCGGGGAGGTCTTCCCCTCCAACGTCGTGGTCGTTGGGAGGGATACGGCGGTAGAGCTCTTCGTCTATGATATAACGGACGATACGTCCGCCCTCATGCTTCTGGCCGAGAATATAGGCATAATCCGAGACAGGGGCGGATACAGGGTGGTTGAGGTCTTCTTCATACTCAACAGGAGCAAATTCGCCTTCAGGGGGCCGGCCGTGAGGGTGAGGTTGCCGGAGGCGGCGGTGGAGGTCAGTCTATCAACCGGTCAGGAGGATATACTGCGTCAGGGAGATGAGGTCATCCTCAACCCTCTGATACTCCCCGGGGAGGGGAACTTCGCCCTCTCGTATCTGGTGGTCAAGGACAACTTCGCCGTTGAGCGGGAGGGGGCCGGGAATTACAAACTCCTCGTTGATACCCTCGTTCCCATAGAGGTCAAGGTGGGGAGGTTCGCGGGTATGGAGGAGTTTGAAGGGGAGATAATAAGGGTTTGGGAGAGCAACAACAGGATAAGCTTCTACGTGGGAACGCCTCCGATTAGACGGGAGCTTCTCTACTATCTTCTTGGCGCCCTCTTCGTACTGGTGGGGGTGGCCATCATGGCTCTACTACGAAGGTGGATCCTTTGACATTTAATGGCTGACAGTGCTATAATAACGGGGCAATGTTGTGGTTCCTACTGATGGATCTATCGGTAAGTCAAAAGTTCATCCACAGGTATGCCAAGGACCTCGGCGTAAAAGAGCGCGAGGTGACCGAGAGAATCCTGAGCATGCCCACCGATGAGTTGGCCGGTGAGGTGATGCGACTGCTGAAGATAGACTCTCGCAAGGAGGCTCTCCACTACGCCGAGACGATAAAGGAGCATATGGCCCTTACCTCCAAGAGGCGCGGCGGCGGAAACGATTACTCTCCGAGTGTCGTCTATGTGGGTTGCGACACCGCCCTGTGGCAGTGGGGTGAGGACGCTTCCATATCCGGATGCAACGGCGGCGACGGGTGCTGGGGAACGGTGCTCGGAGGCAACTACCTCAACAACATGAACGATACTCTCTACTCCCCCAACATAAACACTTTGGGCAGCACCGTCCTATTTCTGGCCTTCAACCACTACTACAACACCGAAAGCTACGACAAGGGGTACGTACTGTGTTCGTCGGATGGGGGAGCCACATGGATATCCGTAGCCGGTCCCTACAGTGGAAACTCCGGCGGATGGGTGGCCGAGACTCTGGATATAAGCGTCTGCGCCAACAGCGCCTCCACCCGCGTAGCCTTCGTCTTCACGAGCGATGGAAGCACCACATACGAGGGATGGTACATAGATGACGTTGAGATATTTGAGAAGAGCGTTCTCCTGTCGGACCAGCTCTACGCCAGCTCCTTTGAGAGCTCGGACGACGGGGACCTAACGCCCGTATCCTTGGGTGGAACCGCCCCGTGGGAGAGGGGAACCCCCACGTCCGGTCCGGGGTCTGCCCTCTATGGAACGAGGGTTTGGGCCACGAATTTGGCTGGAGGGTACAACAACGATGCCGACGAGGCCCTCCAGAAGGGCACCCCCATATCCCTGACGGGGATATATACGAACTTCGTCCTCCGTTTCTACCACTGGTATGACACGGAGACCGGATACGATTCCGGGTGGGTTGAGATATCCACCGACGGAGGCTCCAACTGGAGCAAGATTTCTCCCGCCTACAGGGGACACGACTCCACGTGGGCCTTGGCGAATGTGGATTTGACCCCCTACGCCGGCAGCGACATTCTCTTTCGCTTCCGTTTCAAGAGCGACGGCTCCATCACCTACGCGGGGTGGTATATTGACTCCGTGAGCGTTCTGGGTCTGGTGTATGGGCCGGATATAACTCTGGCGTACTACGACTTCAACGCCGACGACGGGGGATTCGTACCCTCGCGCTACATACCCGAGCCCTACAGCATATCCAACTCCTATCTGGAGTGGTGGTTTGACCTGAAGGTTGAGGATGATTTCGGAACCTACACGGCCCGAACCGGACCCTCCCACACCTATCCCAACATAACGCTCCTGTACGGTGCCCAATTCTCACCGCCGTCCGCATGGTCCAGCTGGACGACGATCCACTCCCTCAACACCAGCACCGATTACGTCGGCCAGTCGGCGACGCCTCCCTCCGGATTCACCACGCAGATGCTGGAGAATTACGCCACGGCGGTGGTGTGCGACCCATCGGTCCCGAGCGTGGAGTTCATATACGACATAAGGAACGGCGCGGACACGCTCCGCGTCCGGGAGGCATTCTGGATCACGGGCTCCGACGTAAATTCCTCACGTCTCTGGCATAAGACGACCGTCATAAACAACTCATCCGCCTGCGCCCAGATCGGCGTCAGGTGGGAGTACGACACCCACGTGGATGCGACCGACCACCCCGCCCAGTACCAGTGCGACTACTTCAGCGCCTTCAGCCTGAGCTGCGGCCCGCAGATAACGAGACCCGTGCAGGTTGGACCTCCCATCCCTCCCACGTTTGACCTCATGCGGGAGTCGGATACGGATCCCCCCACGGGCTCCAAGTATCACCTCTTCGCCGTCTATTACGATGGCTCATCCGTCGCCGTTCCCGACTTCGTCTATCACACCCGCTGGCCCAACGCCGATGGCAACAGCTGGACCTACACCCTGTCCTCGGACGACATATCCGTCGGTAGCGGTCTGGACAACGCCTTCGTGTATTTCTGGGAGCCTCCCGACTGTATCCTCCCTCGGGATAGCATAGTCTATGCGAGCTTCTTCGGCTCGCTGGATACCCCCGTGGGTGAGGGGGATGAGTTGGGTGTGGATGAGATGATCGGCGCCGATGACGTTGCCGACCTCTCCTACGTTAGGGTCTATACGATAACGGGACGCCTGGTCTATGAGGGTAGGGGCAAGACCTTGAGGCTCCCGAAGGGAATATACTTCGTGGTATCCGGGGGCAAGCGGTACAAGGTGCTCGTGAGATGAGGGGCTTGCCCCCCGCACCACCAGTATAATACCCGCCTATGAGAAAGGCGATTTTTGCCATTACTTTGGGATTTTTAGCCTTCGGATGCGCGTCCCTTGAGTCCCCCTACGCCTCAAGCACCAAGATATACATTCAGCAGGACAATCTGGAAAAGGCTCTGGAGAACGCCAACAAGTGGATAGCGGAGGATTCCACCAACGCGAAGGCCTACCTTTGGAGGGCCATCATATACACGCGCAAGTACAAGTACGCCGAGGCGGCCAACGACTTCAAGAGGGCCTTCACGTTGGATTCCACCTACATGGACAAGGGTAAGTTTGAGAAGACGGTGGCCATAGCCGGCCAGCCCCTCATGCCCTACGAGGCGGTCTCGGCTGTCTTCAACAACGCCGCCGTTAAGCTCATAAACGATGGAAAGTACGATGAGGCTCTCCCCTACCTTGAGTACTCCCTCAAGGTGAATCCCAACAACGCCAACACCTACCTACTCCTGCACACCGTCTATAACGCCAAGGGCGACGAGAAGAAGGCCAAGGAGTACCTGATAGAGGCCGTCAAGCGGGATCCCAACAACTACCACGCCAAGCTCCAGCTGGCCGTCCTCTACTCCTACGAAGGCAACAAGCAGGAGGCGGAGAAGCTCCTCAAGGAGGTCATACAGGCCGTTGAGAGCGATACGGCCGCCGACGATAAGGTCAAACTTGAGGTCTATAAGGAGTACGCCATCCTGATGTTTGAGCAGAAGAAGTACGATGAGGCCATCAAGTACTTCAAGAAGGCCTACGAGATCAAGAAGGACGACTACGAGGTGCTCGCCAATCTGGGCAACGTCTATGCCGCCAAGAAGGATTACGAGAACGCCGTCAAGTATCTGAAGCAGGCCTATGCTCTGAAGAAGGACGATTACCGCATACCGCAGGCCTTGGCCGAGGTCCTCTACGAGCAGAAGAGGTACAAGGAGGCCCTCAAGTACATAAACGACGCCATAAAGCTCAAGGGTGATGATCCCGCCCTCTACCGCATAAGGGCCGCCATATACAAGGCGATGGGCAAGAGAAGGGCCGCCCTTAGGGACCTGAAGAAGGCCATGCAGTTGGAGAAGAAGGGCAAGTAGCCATGAGGGGGAGGCAGTACGTAAGCGTTCTGGATCTAAGTCGCGACGAGACGCTGGAGGTTCTGCAGGTCGCCCAGCACCTGAAGATGCAGCGCAAGGCGGGAGTGCGCACCAGCGACATACTGCGGGGTAAGGTCTGGGTGATGCTCTTTGAGAAGCCCTCCCTAAGGACGAGGGCAACGTTTGAGGTGGCCATAAGGGAGCTGGGCGGCCACACCTTCTTCTTAGGCCCCAACGAGGTGGGCCTTGGGAAGCGGGAGCCCGTTAAGGATGTGGTGCGGAACCTCGCCCGTTGGGTGGATGGCGTCTTCGCCCGCGTGTTTGATCACAACGTCTTCAAGACCTTTCGGGAGTACGCCCCATCCCTCTCGGTGATAAACGCCCTATCGGACTTGGAGCATCCCATGCAGGCTCTGGCCGACTTCCAAACCATGATTGAGGAGAGCGGCGACCTCGGGTTCCACCTGGTGTATATAGGGGATGGGAACAACGTGGCCAACTCCCTCATGCTGCTCTCGGCCCTCCTCGGGTCGGATTTCACCATAGCCACCCCCGAGGGCTACGAGCCTCCCAAGGAGATAGTTGAGAAGGCTCTGGAGCTGGCGAACAAGACCGGGGCCCGCATAAACATCGTGCATGATCCCAAGGAGGCGGTCGCGTACGCCGACTTCATATACACCGACGTTTGGGCCTCAATGGGTCAGGAGCACGAGGCCGAGGAGCGCCGCAAGATATTCGCCCCCTACCAGGTGAATATGGAGCTCCTCCGTTTCGCCCCGCAGCACGCCAAGGTGATGCACTGCCTGCCGGCCCACCGTGGAGAGGAGATCACCGACGACGTGATAGAGAGCGAAAGGTCGCTGGTGTTTGAGCAGGCGGAGAATCGCCTGCACACCGTCAAGGCCATGCTGATAAAACTCTCTTGACCATGGAGAACTTTAACAGGCTGCTGAAGAAGTTGGAGGATAGGGCATTCAATCTGGTAGTCGTCGGAGGTGGGTACGTCGGTTTGCCCGTGGCCTACGAGTTCGCCAAGAGAGGGATAGATACGACGGTCTTGGAGGTGGATAGCCGCAAGGTTGAGGCCTTGAACCGTGGTGAGAGCTACATAGAGGATATACCGTCCCACGAGCTGAAACCTCTGGTGGAGTCGGGGAAACTCTCCGCCACCACCGACAGGAGCATCCACAGGTCGGCCGACGTGGTGGTAATAACCGTCCCCACACCCTTGGACGCGGAGGGAAACCCGGACCTATCCTACGTGAAGGCCGCCATAGAGGGTGTGAGGGAGCATCTCCATCCCGGCATGCTCATATCCTTGGAGAGTACCACCTACCCCGGAACCACGGATGAGATGGCCGAGCTGCTGGAGGAGACCGGGATGCGTCTGGGGAGGGACTTCTTCATGGGGCACTCCCCCGAGAGGATAAATCCCGGGGATCCGGTGTGGAAGTTCCACAACACCCCCAAGGTCGTCGGAGGTCTGGATAGGCTATCCACGGAGTTGATGACCCGATTCTACTCAATAGCCGTGGAGAAGGTGGTTCCCGTGAGTACGGCCCGGGCCGCCGAGCTGACCAAACTCCTTGAGAACACCTTCCGCGCCGTCAACATCGCCCTCGTCAATGAGTTCGCCATGATATCCCACAAGCTCAACGTGGATATCTGGGAGGTCATAGAGGCGGCCGGGACCAAGCCCTTCGGCTTCATGAAGTTCTACCCCGGTCCCGGAGTCGGCGGACACTGCATACCCATAGACCCCCTATACCTGCTGTGGAAGGTGCGTCGCTTGGGTATAGACGCCGAATTCATAGCTCTGGCGGACCGCATAAACAAGAGTATGCCCGACTTCGTCGTCTCCCTCCTTGAGGAGGCCCTGCGGAGCGAAGGTAGGGAGTTGAGGGATGAGAGGATCCTCGTCCTGGGCGTAGCCTACAAGAAGAACATATCCGACACGCGCGAGAGCCCGGCGTACCGTATAGTGGAGCTGCTGCGCAGGAGGGGTGCCCAGGTCAAGTATCATGACCCCCACGTCCCCCGATTCATGGACATGAGGAGCGAGAGTTTGAAGTCCGCCCTTGGATGGACGGACACCGTGGTGATAATAACGGACCACGACGCCATAGACTGGGGTACCGTCGCAGATCGCGCGTCCATAATAGTTGATAGCCGGAATGCCCTACGCAAGCGCGGCATAAAGCCCAAGGGAAGGCTCGTCGTACTCTGATGGACGTAGAGAGTCTCGTTGAAAGGTTCAAACGGGGGGATATGAGGGCCCTCGCCCGCCTCATAACCCACGTGGAGAACGACTGGAATACGGAGGAGATATTCCGCCGCCTCTACCGATACGTGGGTGGTGCCTACAGGGTGGGAATAACCGGACCTCCGGGTGCCGGCAAGAGTACCTTGGTTGATAGGTTGGCCGTTGAACTTAAGAGGAGGGGATTTAAGCCGGCCATAATAGCCGTTGACCCCTCATCCCCCTTCACCGGTGGAGCCGTTCTGGGGGATCGCCTACGGATGACGAAGGCGATGGAGGAGGGCATATACATAAGGAGCATGGCCTCACGGGGCAGTTTGGGGGGTGTGGCCGAGACCACCGGAGCCGTGGCTGATCTTCTGGACGCCTTCGGGTACGACCTCGTCCTGATAGAGACCGTGGGGGTGGGCCAGTCGGAGGTGGATATCGTGAAGACGGCCGACACGGTGGTGGTCGTTCTGGTGCCCGAATCCGGGGACGCCGTCCAGGCGATGAAGGCGGGTCTGATGGAGATAGCCCACATATTCGTCGTGAATAAGGCCGATAGGGAGGGGGTGGATAGATTCGTGCGGGAGCTGGAGGCCATAATCTCCCTATCCAACTACGATTGGAAGCCCCCCGTGATAAAGACCGTGGCCCTGCGAGGCGAGGGGATACCGGAGTTGGCCGATGCGATACTGCGCCACAGGGAGTATCGTCTCTCCCACATGGATGAGGTGCGGCACCGGAGGGTCGTGGATCAGGTGGAGAACATCCTCACCCGCCGCCTCCTCAGGGCCATACACGAGAGGCACGACCTGAAGGAGAAGGTTCGGGAGGCTCTGGAGGGCGACAAGACCCCTTACGATGTGGCCAACGAGATAGAGCGGGAGCTGCTGGGCGGGGGTAGAGGGTAGGTACTTTCCCCAGTATAATAACCGCCTATGTTCGGCCAGATGAAGAAGCTTTGGGAGCTCCAACAGAAGGCCAAGAAACTTCAGAAGGAGCTCAAGAATGCCCGTTTTGAGGAGACAGGATACAACGGAAACGTGAAGGTGGTGGTCAGCGGAGAGGGCAAGCTGGTTGAGGTTCGGATAAATCCCGAGGGCCTCAAGGACATCACCTCCGTTGAGAATGCCATAGTGAATGCGGTCAACAGCGCCATCCAGAAGGCGATGGAATTTCAGAGGGAGAAGACCAAGGAGTTCTTGGCCGAGCTTCCTCCGGAGTATCGCAAAGAGCTTGAGAAGTTCCTGTGAGGCTGCCAAGGTCCTTCCGTAGGCTCGTTAGCGTTCTTGACTCCCTCCCGGAGATAGGGCCCGTCTCGGCCAAGAGGATAGGGGAGAGGTTGGTCTTTGACAGGGAGAAGCGGGAGGCTCTCATAGAGGCTCTCAAAGGTCTGGACGAGATAGGCCTCTGCAGGCGGTGTCGCGTTATAACCGACGAGGAGGTATGCGAGGTCTGCCGAGATACGACACGTGAGCGGAGGATAATGGTCGTCCTGTCCCCCTTTGACGTCTTCAAGGTGGAGGAGAGCGGGCGGTACCGGGGAAAGTACTTCGTCCTCTACAGGCTCGTGGATATAACGGCCGGCGTTATGCCGGAGGACCTTCCACTGAAGGAGTTCAGGAGGATGGTGGAGGAGGAGCGTCCCGAGGAGATCATAATGGCCCTGCCCAACGAGGTGAAGGCGGACGTGACGGCTCGCTACCTCCTTGAGGCTCTTGGAGACATGCGACCCAAGATAACCAAACTACCTTCCGGAGTCCCGAGGGGCGGGGACGTCTCCTCCCTTGACCCCTACACGCTGGCCGAAGCTCTGGAGCACAGGATCCCCTTTGAGGAGGGTTAGATTCACTCCCCTTTCGGGGGTATAATACATCCCTCAAGCCAGCGTAGCTCAATCGGCAGAGCGGCGCATTCGTAATGCGCAGGTTGTGGGTTCGAGTCCCACCGCTGGCTCTTTGCTCGCTCTCCTTCCTCTGTGCGTGGGTGGGGATACTCTGTGGGTTGAGGTGGCGGATGATCCCTACGAGAGGTCCCGAGGCTTGATGTTTCGGGATACCCTTCCCGAGAACAGGGGAATGCTCTTCGTATTCCCCTATCCCCAGCGTCTGTCCTTCTGGATGAAGAATACCCGGATACCTCTGTCCATAGCATACATAGACGACCGGTGGGTGATACGGGAGATGTACGACCTTGAGCCTTACGACGAGAGGGCCGTAGTTTCAAAGCATCCGGCCATGTATGCCCTTGAGGTCCCCAAGGGATGGTTTGAGAGGCATGGCGTGCGCGTGGGCGATACCGTGAGATTCCCTTGCCGATAGGTTATTTGAAGTGGGCTCCCTCCTCCGGGGTATGGGTCTTGAGGTTGGCCCACCTTGCCAATACGAAGAGTAGGTCCGATAGCCGATTGAGATACACCTGTACCTGCGGATTTATATCCTCGCCCGACTCCATGGCCGCCACCACGGACCTCTCCGCCCTTCGGCATACTGCCCTCGCCACGTGAAGCAAACTCGCCACCTCGTGCCCCGCGGGAAGTATAAACTCCTCCAGAGGGGGCAACTGGGCGTTGTAGGCGTCTATCTCCCTCTCCAACCTCTCCACCTCCCCTTGGGATACCCTCCGGATCTCAAAGGGTGCGTCGGGTGGGGTTGCCAGATCCCCTCCGACCACGAATAGGGTGTTCTGTATGTCCTTGAGCAGGGCATTCAGGGATGAGAGCTCCGGGGTCAGCTTGGCCCTTATCAGACCGATGAGGGAGTTGACCTCATCTACATCGCCGTAGGCGACCACCCGGGGGTGGGTCTTCTTCACCACCTGACCGTTAGCGAGATAAGTGCGCCCACCGTCGCCGAACTTGGTATATACCTTAGTGATCCTCACCGTCGGATATTCTACGGTAGAGCCTGAAGGTGGCTTCCCCCTCGGGGTGTATGGGACGGTAGCCCTCCGGAGCCTCGCACTTCCCGACCTCAACGAGCAGGAATCTGTGGCCCTCTCCGAGGCTCATGCTCAACTTGAATACCCTCTCCATACCGGCGAATAGGCTCCAATTCCCGTAAAGACTCTTGGGACAAACGGACAGGAGCTCGTGGCTCCTTAGATTCAACCGCAGAGGCCTCTCAACGAAATCCCTGTAGAAGGGCTCGTACCCCCCCATACCGCTGCCGGCGAACCTTATGGCCACAGCGAGGGCCGCCACCACAAACGTCGGTGTTAGAAGACCGGCCACCCGGCGGAGCGCGACGTTCTTTTCTGCGTTTGCTATAACCTGCGAGAACAGGATGCTTAGAGCGAGAACGTAGAAGAATAGGGATGGGAAGAGATAGAATCTGCTCTGCTTGAGGCTCACCATTATCGGAAGACTCCCCGAGAGGCCCAGAAGGAGAAGGGAGAGCACGTCCCCGTTGAAGGTGAGTCTCCCGCCGAGGACCACCTTAGCTACAGCGAGAATGCTGACGGGGAAGACTAACTCCGTCATCAGGGCGTAGATGATGTACAGGCGGCTGGGGGCGGGATTCTCAAGACCCGCCACGCTGACTGCTATCTGTCGCCTCACGTACTCCTGAAAGAAGTGGCGGGCTTCCGGCGTGGAGAGGATGAGCACCGCGAGGGCAACGAAGGCCGAGAGCCCGAGCAGGAAGGATAGTAGGGACCTCCTCCATCCGAAGCGGTTGGCGAACGTTATGGGAAACAGGAGGGCAAAGAGGGAGACGGGTCCCTTGACGAGGAAGGCCAAACCCACGGATAGACCCGCCGGCAGTGAGAGGAATAATCTTCTGCGGAGGGATAGAGCGTACAGTATGGAGGCCGCGAGGATGAAGAGGGTCATGGGATTCTCAAGGAGGTCGTTGCGCATCACCCACCGGACGGAGGGGAGAGTGAGCAGCAGGAGGAGGGGGGCCCAGAATCCCGAGTACCTTCCGATCTGCAACACCCTCCAGAGGAGGTAGAGGAGGGCGATGTTCAGGATGCCCACGCCGAAGGAGTACGCCTTGTCAATCCACAGGTGGTCCCCGAGAAGACGATAGGGGAGGGACTGCATCCAGAAGCCGAGAGGAGGATGACCGTAAAACTCCCTTCCCAGCGTCAGGCTGTAGGCGGGCCTCCAGAACTCCCCGAAGCCTATGGCCAGATTGCGGCTCACGGCCGAGTATATCACACCGTCAAAGAACATCCCGTAGGAGAGGAGGTAGGGGGAGAGGAGTAGGAGGCCTACCGATACGCTCAGAAGCCAGAGCCGCCACCCGCCTACTCTCTCTTCCATACGATGCCGCCTCCCCACATTATGAGAAGCCACGTTAGGGGGGCGAGGTTTCGGGTGAATAGGGGAAAGGGTTGGAGCAACCCGAAGAGTAGGGCGAAGAGGAGGACGGAGAAGGCCAAGGGATTTCCCCAAACCCGAACGACCAGAAAGCCCATGAAGGCCAAGAAGGTTATGAGGCCCACCAGACCGGTCTCGCTCAGGACGTGGAGGAAGACGTTGTGGGGGTCAACGTTCTCAACCCAGCGGGTGCATAGCCTCGGAGGAAGATTCCCCTCGGAGCATGAGGATTTGAGGGACTGGCGATAGGTACCCAGTCCCGTGCCGAGGAGAGGGTCCTCCCTCCAGAGATGCACGGCCGCCTCCCACATGAGGAAACGCACCGCCTCGTATCCCTTACCCCTAACGATGTCTATGGGGGGCTTGTATCTTCCCTCCTCCGATTCCTCCACCATCACCATCTCCATCACCTTGTCCCTCACGGCGAGGAAGCCCTTTAGGGCGGGGGGACCTACGAACAGCAGGGCGGCGGACAGGACAGCGAGGCCTAAGAATCTACGGAAGTTCGCCAATCTCACGGCCGCCTGCGAGAACGTTGCGAAGAGCGCACCGAGGGCAGAGCGGGAGAATGTGAAGGCGGCGATGACGATGGCGAGGACCGACCAGACGGTTTGCCCTTCCATGGATAGAACTATCGCGAAGAGCCCGTACAGGTATCCGGTGGGGTTGGCATGTATTCCGAAGGGATCAAATCTGACCCAACCGTAGAGGATGAAATAGAGCGGCAGAATGACGATTCCCAAGGCCACCAGAACCTTGCCCGCCCGGGAGTATATCTTCGGAATATCCGGCTCAAATACGAGGATGAATGGGATGAGCCAAAGGTAGAGGAGCATCTGGAGGGCCTCCTTAAGGACCGTGGCGTGAAAATCGGACACGACGGCCGACAGGAGGATGGCCCCCAAGAAGGATCCCGAGAGGGAGAAGTAGGCGACATTCTTGGATATGAGGGCGAGGCTCTCGCGCGGCCTAGTCAGAAGTCCGGCGAGGGCCACGAGTAGGAAGGCGGCGTCAAGGAGGGATAGATGGAAGGGGAAACTTCCTCCGAACACCAACGTCAAGATGGGAGATGCGGCCACGGCCAACGTCCCCACTATGAGCGTGGCTTCAACAGGACGAACTTTGTCCATATGTAATACCTCCAGAGGGGTTGCACTTCAAGGCGAAGGAAGGGCTCCTCGGGTACGATGGCCATTACCGTACCGACGAAGATACCCGGATGGTCGTAGGCCACGAGAGTGTCCCCCTCCCTGACGTCGGCGGCCCTCGGGACGAATCTCACCTTCGGGACCTTCCCACCCTGCAGGATCCCCCAGAAGTTGGAGCGCTCGTCCTTGACCTTCATGTAGAAGTCCTTAGAGTGTATGGTTATCACCTCCGCCACGTTCCCCTCCGTTTGGACCACCCGTCCGACGAGTCCCACCGCCCAAAGTAAGTCCTTAATCTCCGGGGTGCTGTCGCATCTGACGCTCATCCTCTCGGGATAGTACGGGGGATAGATGTCCAACAGGTAGCAGAAACCCTTGAACTTCTCAAGATGGGTAGCCGTGGAGTCAAACGCATCTACCACCACGACCCTGCTCTTTAGATTCAGGAGCTCGTCCCTCTGGATCCTCAGGGACGTGAAAGTGTTTATGGCGTCTCTGATGGCGAAGAATGGGGAGAAGAGGTTGGGAAGGCCCAACCAGAATAGAATTTCCCTTCCCCACGGCAGCAGCAGGGTCAGGGAGAGCAACAGAAATCCCACCTCCCACCTGTCCAGATCTATCCTCAACCACTTCCGCGAGAACATTATCTGCTTGCGGCGATGAGCAGTTTCTTATAAACCGGCTTCCTGTCCAGATTCTCCAGAACGCTACCCGCCCCCATCACGACACTCTGGTGGGGGTTCTTGGCCCGTATGAACTTTACGCCCGTCTCCTCCTCCAACCGCTTATCCAGACCGTGGATGGTGGAGCCTCCGCCCGTCAGGTATATGCCCTCTTCTAAAACGTCCTTGACGACGGAGGGCTCGGCCATGTCAAGCACCTTGCGGATGGCCTGCGCCAGGGAGTCTATAACACCCTTGAGAGCCTCCTTGACGTCGGATGAGCGGATGGTTATCTCCGTGGGCTTGCGCGAGAAGACCTCCCATCCCTTTATGACCATCTCGTCGTCGCGGTCGCCATACACGTCCCCGATGCGTATCTTTATCTGCTCGGCGATGTTCTCGTCAATGGCTATGTTGTACGTGCGGCGTATGTGGTCTGCTATGGCCTCGTTCATCTCGTCGCCGGCCACCCGTATGGGTTGCTTGGCCACGACCCCGGCCAGCGATATTATCGCTATCTCGGACGTTCCTCCGCCTATATCTACTATCATATGACCCCGGGGCTCAAATACGTCCAAACCTATCCCCACGGCGGAGGCTACGGGCTCCTCTATCAGGAAGACGTGGCTCGCCCCCACGCTCTTTGCGGCGTCTATCGTCGCCTTACGCTCAACGTCGTTGGCTCCCGAAGGGACGGCCATGAGCATCGTTGGGTTGGCTATGAAGTTCCGTATGACTCGGCGGCGAAACTCCCCGAGCATCATCTGGACGTACTCCAAGTTGTGTATGACGCCGTCCTTGATGGGTCGCTTGGCTATGAGGCCGGAGTGGGTCTTCCCGAGCATCTTCTTGGCCTCGTTCCCCACGGCCACTATCTCCTTCGTCTCGGCGTCTATCGCTATAACGGAGGCTTCCTCTAAGACTATGCCCTCGCCCTTGAGGTATATGAGGGTGGTGGAGGTGCCAAGGTCTATCGCTATCGCCGGCTTGAAGAACTTCCGTATCTTCTTTATAAAGCCCCTCAACCCTCTATCTCCTCAACCTCTATGTACCGCCTGACCTTCTCAATCTGTCCGCGGATGGCGGGATTGTCCCGATGGATCACCTCCTGACCTATCCTGCGCAATCCCAAGGAGCGGAGTATCCGCTTGGTCTTCTTGCTCTTGTCTATCAGGCTACGCTTCAGGGTTATTTTGAGCTTCCTCATCCTTCTTCACCTCCTTCCTCTTCTTCTTGCCCCTCGCGGAGAGGACCTCGTCGGGGCTGCGCATCATGGAGAGGGCCTTTATCGTGGCGTAGAGGGCGTTTATGGGGTTGGTGGAGCCTATGAGCTTCGTTAGAACGTTGCGGTATCCGGCCGCCTCCAGTATGGCGCGCACGGGGCGGGAGGCGATGATACCCGTACCCGGGGATGCGGGCTTTATCAGGAGTTTGGTGGCCTTGAACTTCACCTGTATATCGTGGGGGACTGTCCCGCGCCAGACTATGGCCCGGATCATGTTCTTCTTGGCCTTGCGGATGGCCTTCTGGATGGCGTCGGGGGTCTCCTGCGCCTTCCCGTGGCCGACCCCCACCTTACCGTTGCCGTTGCCGACGACCACCCACGCGTCTATGTGGAACTTGCGTCCTCCGGACGTCATCTTGGACGTCCTACGGATTATCACCGTAGTCTCAATGAGTTGATCTTCCATCTTTCACCTCCTTTAAAACTCTAAGCCTCCCTCACGGGCGCCCTCGGCCAGAGCCTTGACGCGTCCGTGGTACCGGTAGCCGGCCCGGTCAAATACGACCTTCGTTATGCCCTTCGCCTTGGCCCTCTCGGCTATGAGCTTGCCCACCTCCTTGGCCTGCTCCGTCTTGCTCATGCCCTTTATCCTCTCGCGCAGCTCCGGCGACAGAGTTGAGGCGCCGGTTATTACGATGGACGAGCTGAAGGGGGGATCAAGGACTATCTGCACGTATATGTGCTTGTTGGACCTGCGAACGACCATACGGGGCCTCTCGGGCGTGCCCTCAATCCTCTTGCGTACCCGAAGGTGCCTCCTCTTGCGCCTCCTGCTCCTGTACTCGGTCTTTCGTCTTTCAGAAACGTACCTCATTCCTTACCTCCTTACACCTTGGCCTTCTTCGTGGGCTTGAGGGTGATGACCTCATCGGCGTAGCGGATACCTTTGCCCGTGTAGATGTTGGGTTCCTTTATGGAGCGGATCTGGGCGGCGACGAGTCCCACCAGCTCCTTGCTGGTGCCGCTGACTATGACCGTATCAACGCCCTGAACCTCCGCCTTCACGTACTTGCGGTACTCCTGCGGTACCTCGTAATACACCGGATGGGAGTATCCGACGGTGAAGACGAACTTATCCCCCTCCTTCTTCACCCTGTAGCCCTGACCCACCACCTTGAGGACCTTGGTGTATCCCTCAAGAACGCCCTTCACGGCGTTCTCAAGATGGCGGTATATGGTGCCGGGGAGGGCCCTCGCCATCTTGCGCATGGGCTTGGGGAGCTTGGCGGGGTCTATGGGTTTGACCCATATCTCGCCGTCCTTGCTCTCAACCTCCACGAGGGGAGGGACGAAGACCTCAATCTCCCCCTTGGGTCCCTTGAAGTGGAAGATCTTGCCCTTAACCGTATCTCCGCTGAACTTCCCCTCACCCTCCTTGACGGATACGCTCACCTTCGCGGGAAGTTTTATGGGTTTCTTTATCAGTCTTGACATCTCGGACCTCCCTTAATACACCTTGGCTATCAGCTCTCCGCCTACCCTCAGTCGCTTCGCCTCGCGATCGGAGAGGACCCCCTTGGACGTGGATAGTATCGCTATTCCAAGGCCGTTATACACCTTGGGAATCTCCTCAACTCCGACATAAACCCGCCTTCCGGGCTTGGAGACCTTCTCTATGTGCCTCATCACGGGTTGCCCCTTGTGGTAGCGGATGAAGACCCGAAGCCTCCTCTTGATGCCCTCGCCCTCAACCTCGTAGCCGTCTATGTACCCCTCCCTCTTGAGGACGTCCAGTATGGCCATCTTGAACTTGGAGGCCGGCTCCACGACGGTCTCCTTGTGGCCCGCGATTATGGCGTTGCGTAGGCGGGTTAGCATGTCGGCGATAGGATCCGTCATCATACTTGTACCTCCTTATTTTCACCAGGAAGCCTTAACGACGCCGGGCAACTTCCCGAACAGGGCCATCTCGCGGAAGCAGATGCGGCATATGCCGAACTGCCTTATGTATCCGTGGTCCCTCCCGCATATCTTGCACCTGTTCCTGTACCGCACTCGGTACTTGGGCTTCCTCTTCATCTTCTCCATCTGTGCCTTCGTTGCCATAAGCGGCTATTATACTGGGGAACGGTGTGGGATGCTGGCTCTAAAAGGGTAGATCCCCCTCCACGTGCTCAATGCTCTCGTCCTCGTCGTGCCAGTCGGCGAATCTCATGAACTCCCTGTAGAAGTGCAACTTCACCGTTCCCTGACTTCCCTGACGGTTCTTGGCCACCTCCACCTCCACCAGAGAATCGTCCGCTTCCTTATCGTACTGGCCGGGTCTGTAGAGGAGGAGGATGATATCCGCATCCTGCTCAAGGGCGCCCGACTCCCTCAAGTCCGCCATCGTGGGTTTCTTGTCAGCCCGCTTCTCCACCTCGCGGCTAACCTGCGATATGCCCACTATGGATACGCCCAACTCCCCGGCCAGTATCTTCAGACTCCTTGAAATCTTAGCCAGCTCCTCGGCTCTCGTCATGTTCTTTCCCCTCCCTCCTCGCAGGTCCATGAGCTGCAGGTAGTCTATGGATATCATCTTCACGCCGTACTCCTGCACCACCATCCTCGCCTTGCTCCGTATCTCAAATATGTCTATGCCGTGGCTAACGTCTATGTAGAAGGGCATGTCCATCAGCCTCTCAACGGCATCGGCCAGCTTGGGCAATTCCCTGATGGTCAGTCGCCCCTCGCGAATTATGTTCATGGGTATTCCACTCTCAAGGGACAGGAGTCGCATGGCCAGAGCCTCCGCCGTCATCTCCAAGGAGAACATCGCCGTGGGAATCCCGTCCAAGGCCATGTTGCGGTGGATGTTCAGGACGAAGGCCGTCTTACCGACGGAGGGACGCGCCGCCACTATTATCCATTCGCCGGGCCGGAATCCTCCCGTTATCTTGTCCAAATGCCTGAACCCCGTGAGAATCGCCTCGGGAGGCAGGTCCCCCGAGAGGCGAGCCTCAATCTTGTTAAGGAGGTTCATGGCCACGTCCCCCACCGGAACCCACTGGGTGGAGCGCATGGTGCGCATCCTTATGTCAAATATCTCCTTCTCCGCCCTGTCCAAGATGGCGTCGGCATCCAGCTCATCCTCGTACGCGAGGCGGATGGTCTCGGAGAATGTGTTTATTATCCCCCTCTTTATGGACTTATCCTTTACGATCTTCAGGTACTGCTCAAAGAGGGCCAAGGATGCGGAGCCCCTGATGCTGTCAAATATCTCGGTCAGGTAGGGGATGCCGCCAACCTTCTCCAGCAGGTTCCTCTTGCGCAGGAACTCTATGAGGAGGGCTCCATCCACGACGGTGTTCTCGTTGTACAGGGACTTCATGGCGGCGAAGAGGAGGCGATGCTTGGGGTCGTAGAAGTCCTCCTCACGAAGCTCAACTATGGCTTTGGCGAGTAGCTCCGGCTTGTAGAGGCAGGCGGATAGGATGGCCATCTCGGCATCCGGACTGTGGGGGACCTTTATCTCCTGCACGACCGACTAATTCTAAGGCGGGGGCTCCCCCCAATATAATACCCACTCTTGGACAGGGGTAATAGGGATGATGGTAAGAGTTGGAAGGAATCGCTGCGGGGATGGTTATACACCATCCTGATAGTGCTACTTATAAGGGCCTTTCTCATTCAGGCCTACGTCATACCCACCGGCTCAATGGAGGACACCCTCCTACCCGGAGATTTCCTCTTCGTGTTCAAGCCCATATACGGTATCGTGATACCCCTCACGCCCATAAAGATACCGGAGAGGGTCCTCCCAAAGAGGAGGGACATCGTGGTCTTCCGATTCCCCTACGAGCCGAAGGACTACGTGAAGAGAACGATAGGCCTGCCGGGGGATACGGTTGAAATAATAAACAAGCAGGTGTATATCAACGGCCGCCCCCTCAAGGAGCCTTACGTGGTCTTCAAGGACAGACGCATCATAGAGTGGCCCTACGACGACATATCCCCCGAGGAGTTCCAGAGGCTGTGGGAGAGTGGCGAGCTGATGGATGCCGAGTGGGTGAGGGACAACTTCGGTCCCGTCGTGGTTCCGGATGGGAAGATATTCGTACTCGGAGACAATAGGGACTTCTCGTGGGACTCCAGATTCTGGGGGCCTCTGGACGTGAAGTACCTGCGGGGAAGGCCCCTTATAATATACTTCTCGTGGGATCCCAAACGCCGCCGGATACGATTCAACCGCATCTTCAGGATAGTCTGGAACTGGTGATTTAAAGCAGGTCCTCCCTGCGCACCTCCACCTCAAAGTTCCGCACCCTCACGATCACCTTCCCGTCCTTCACCTTCAGCACCTTGCCCTTCAGTCCCAAGGTCTTGACGAAGTACTCCTGACCCTCCCGTATCTCCTTAACGGGGGATACTTTCTCAACCTCCCGGTATATCTCCTCCACCGGCACCTTCCCCCTCTCCGACAGGGCGGCCCGTATCTTCCGCAGACTCTCCCTCACCTCCTGCCTCTCGCGGGCGAGCTTCTGGAGCTTCCGCTCGTACTCCTCCCGGAGACGCACGATGTAGGACGGGACCTCCTTTAAAAGCTCCTCGGCGTAGGACACGATCTCCGGAGGGAGGAACGCCTTGGCCGCCTTGAGACCCCCGCTCTCCCCGACCTTCCCCATGACGAGGCGGTACCCCTCAACCGTGGAGACCGTGAATATGTCCGACGTCTTGGCCAGAAGCTTGAGGGTTGAGAAGTGGGTGCTCATGAGGATGTATATGCGCCTCTCGGCCAGATACTTCGCCGTGCTGTAGGCCAGAACGGAGGCCTCATCCGGATCCGTGGATGCGAACACCTCGTCAAACAGAACTATATCGCCCTCCCGAACCTGCGAGAGTATCTCGCGAAGTTTCTGGAGCTCGCTGGTGAAGCTGGAGAGTCCGGATTTCACGCTCCCCTCATCCTCAAATCCCAATAGGAAGACCCTCGCCCCCTCGGGGACCTCCACCTCCTCCGCCGGAACCGGGATCCCCATGGAGGCCATGAGGACGGAGAAGGCGACGGTTCGCAGCGCCACCGTCTTGCCCCCCGCGTTGGGGCCCGTTATCAGGAGGGCGTACGTGGGAAGCTCCAAATCCAGAGGGACCGTGTCCTTGCCCTTGACCCGGTAGAGTATGGGCTCTCGGGCACCCTTGAGGCGCACCTTGGAGCCGAACTGGGGTATGACGCCCCCGTAATCCAAGGAGAAGCGGGCCCGGGCGAATATGCTGTCCAACCGGCCGAGATTGCGATAGAGCCTGCGTATATGCTCCACGCTCCGTATCACCCGATTCGCCAACGTCTTGAGGATGCGACTCTCGTAATCCCTTATCTGATCCTCCACCTGAACGAGGGCGTTCTGGATGGGGACCACCTCGTAGGGCTCAACGAATATGGTCTCCGTGGTGGCCGAAAATCCATGCACTATGCCGTCAATCTTGTAGTTGGATATTACGGCCAGCGAGAGCCTCCCCCCCTTCATCACGGGTTGATGCTCACGCAGCTTGTCCTGGTGCCTCCGGATTATGTCGCCGTAGAGAGACAGGAGCCTCTCCCTTATCTCGTTCCGCCTCTCTATGAGCTGGGAGAGGGTGGAGTGCCTATCCACCCTAACGTTTCCGGAGGGTGTCAGGTTCGCCTTTATGTCCCGTGCGAGGCGCACCAGATTGTGGGGTACGTTGAGGTAGCGGGCCAGACGGTTGGATACGATCCTCTCGCGCAGCTTCACTATCCCGTCTATGAACTTGGCGACCAGAACGAGCTTCTCGCCGTTGAGCGTCCCGTACTTCTGAAGGAAGGAGAAGACCTCCTCAACGTCCGGTATCTGGGGGAACGTGAGGGACATGCCCTTCTCGTACTCGGAGAGGACGGTGGCGACGTCGGCCAACTCGCTCTTGGCCCGCTGATAGTCGGGCTTCAGCTCCAGAACCGTCCTCTCACCTACGGCCGTGGAGCAATATCCCCCCACCAGCCTAAGGATGTCCTCGCGCAGATCCCGATGGGCCATCAACTACCTTACGTTCTTCTTCTTCTCCCTATGCTTATGCTCCGCCTTCTGGGGTTTTTGAGAGCCTTTCCCCTCCTCAAGAGCCTTCTTGAACTCCTCGGGCGGGCTCACATGCACCTCCACATCCTTAACCACTATCTCGCCGGCCCGCTTGAACTTGAGTACCAGGGTAAATTTGTCCCCTTCCGCGAGCGTCTTCTTCAGACCGATGAGCATGATGTGGTAGCCGCCGGGCCTGAAGACCATCCTCCCCTTGGGGGGTATCACGATGTAGGGGATGTGGCGCATGCCCATCTTCCCATCTCCGGCGTCGTAGGTCTCGTGTATCTCAACGCGGCTCACGATGTCCTCCTTGACGGCGGCACCGTAGAGGGTGTCGGGCTTGTCGGACTCGTTTATGACGATGAAGTATGCCGCGGAGTTGCCCCCCTTCATGCCGGGGCGCGCCCAAGCGTTGCTAACGGTTAAACCTAAAACGAACAGCATAGGTACCGTATTTTACGGTTGTCGTACGACCCGGTTGAAACTCCGACCGAATCCCCGTTAAAATCCCCCATATGTGGGAAGGGAAGTTTATCTTTGACTGTGAGGAGGTTCGGAGATGCTCAACAAAGGCGGCCATTTGGCTCGTTGGGGCTGGAATCGTGTTGGGTGCCATTTTTACCCTAATCGCGAAGAGCGTATATGTGCTCATATTTGTCGCTTTCGTCGTTGTGGGAGCGGCCACGCTCCTCCTCCTGCCCGTGGTCGTGGGGGATGGGGAGACCCTGAGAATGACCCGGCTCCCACCTTGGAGGTGGTTGACTCCCCCATCGTTGGGAACTCAAATCCGGCAGGTATCCCTCAAGGAGCGGAGGGAGGATTTCGTTTTGAGGTTGGGGTTCGGTGAGCCGGTCGGTACGGTTAAGGCGGAGGTCGGCGTTCTGGAGATAGGGGACGGGTGCTTCAAGTTTCACACGCTGGAGAGGAGGGTATTCACCGGGGAGGAGATGGTCGTGGAGTTGCCCAAGGGTCCGGCGGTTATGGAGCGGGATTACATACTCTGTCCCGTCGTCAAACTCTCATCCGAGGGATTTCGGGACGTTTTCATTACGGTCTTGGGCTCCAAGTACCCGGTAAGGTTGGCCGGCTCTCCCAAACTGGCCGGTCTCCTCATAAGGAGCGCGGGCGACGAGATAAGTTTGCGGGTGCCGGCTCGCGGATACGACCTGTGCGATGTGGAGATGGTTTGGGAGGTTGAATCCCCATCCAGATCCAAACCCTTCAGGCGGAGGATATGCTCCTTACGGCTGGATAGGAGCCGTGCCGTGCGTTGGAAGCTCCCGGAGGGGAGGATGGTGGTGATGTTTGATATGGGGAGCATATCCAGGCTGCCCAAGGGGCTCTTCGTCCTCCCCCCGAAGGGGTACGACCTTAGGACCGGCGATGGAACGTTCCGCATGAGAGCCGGACTTCGGCTCAGGGTGGTGAGATTCGGGAGCGGAACGAGGGAGGTGCTTTTGCCTTTAGAGAGGCCTCCCGTCGGGTAGGCGCTCGTATATGGCCTCCACGTTCCCAAAGTCCGTTATCCGCAGGGATATCTCCTTCAATCCCCCAACCTCCTCGGCCAAGGTTCTGACGTCCTCGGCGGAGTAGAGACACACGGGTGTGGATATCCGGAGCCTCTCCCCCACGTCCCTTCGCGGCGGATGGAACCGCTCCTCCAAAGGTACGTCCCGGCCCGGGTAGCCTTCGCCTATGGGGGAGCTCAGACCCGACAGGGAGAGGAAGAATCGGCCGCCGGGCAGGGTGCGGGTCCGAAGGAGCCTCAGGAGACGCACGGCCGACGGGTAGGGGAGGAAGTGGAGCACGCGCTCGGCCACGACCACACCCACCCCCTCCGGCACGTGGGCGTACGTGAGCTTCTCCAGAGCGATGGTCGTAAGTCTCAACCGGTCCCCCAAGTTGAAGAGGGACGAGAGGTGGTCGTACCGCTCCCTCAGGGAGGGGTCCTCATCGTAGAGGAAACTCCTCATACCCATGAGGGTTGCTATCGCGGGTAGCCTGCCGAAACCCGGCCCCAACTCCACGTATATGTTGGAGGGTGGCCCCTCAAGGAGGAAGCGGAGCACCTCCCTCCCCAAGCGGCTTATGCGTCTGAAGGCGACATTTACACCCCTCAAACTATGTCGCACTTGGGTATATTGACCTTGTCGTGGGAGAACACCTGAATGGCCCTCTCAAAGTCCTCCGGGTGGGGATAGTCGTCCAGATGGGCCATCACTATCTTCTGCCAGGCGGGTCTGGTAAGGTGGGATGGCGTGTTATCCACGAGGGAGGTCTCCACCTCCCTGACCCACCTACGATAGCGTCCTATGGAGGTCTTCACGCTATCCAGATCCATCTCCTTATCCGTCTCAACTTTGACCACCTCGCCGATATGTCGGAAGACGGATATACGAAAGACCGACTCCGATGTTAGATGTACCTTGCCTACCGGGACGCCCACGTCCTTGAAGACGGATATGTGGAGGCGTTGCTCCTCCGGTACGGTCTGGAAGTGGAGGTTGCGGAGGGTGTCAAGGGCAACGCTGGTACCCGGAGGTACGGCCACGAAGTGGGTGTCATCCATGCGCCCGACGAGGACGCTAAAGCGAGGGAATATGAAGAGGACGGACGTATCGCCGTGCTTTATATTCTCGCACACCCTCAGGTAGGGCTCAAGCCGGGAGTTCCCCTCGCCGTTTATGTAGAAGGTCCGATATCCGAGGGCGGAGAAGAGGCGCTTCAGGTCCGGACGCTTGTCCCGTCGTCTGGACTTACCCTCAACGACGACCGGGCGATTCAGAAGCTCCAAAACTATGCTCCTGTCCCTCCGACTCTTGGGTTTCGGTTTGGGTTGCTCCTCCTCGGGCAGGCCCAATATCTCCCTCACATGCTCCTCGGGTATCTCGGAGAACTCCTCCTCAACCTCCCCGTACTCCCTTCCGACTCGCTCCAGAACTCGGCGGGTGAAGTCCCGCATGTGCTGAAGGTAGCGCTCGCCGTAGGTGCTGTAGGCGTACTTCGCCGGATTTCCGAACTGGGTGTTGAGAATCTCAACCTCGCTCAAGAGTCCCTTGTACCACGGCTCGCCGAAAGCTCTCGTTATGAACTTCTCGCCGTTGAGGATGTAGCCCTCATACACCACATCCTCCCCCACCTTTCCCTTCACGTACCCCGTGAGCCTCTCATCTAACTTCGTCATTTGAAGAGGGTGTATTATACGCCCGTAAGAGCGTAAGACTTTCGCTTTAGTCTCCCCTAAAGGCTCTCCGACCTGTGGATGGGACAGCTGTCCTGCGGAGCCTTGCCCGCCCAGAAGAGCTCGGTCGTCTTCTGCGGGCACGTGGGGCGGGCCAGCAGGAGGCTCTCCTTGCAGAGAGTGGCATACTGGAAGGGGCCGCTCAGGTTGAAGCGGCGAGGTTTGAGGCTCTTGTGGGCCTGCACCATGAATCGTGCCCATATGGGCACGGCCAGCTCCGATCCCGTGGCGCCGGGGAAGATCACCCGCAGGGAGTCGTACCCGACCCAAACGCCGACGGCCATGTACGGGGAATATCCCACGAACCACGTATCCCTGTAGTTGTCCGTGGTACCGGTCTTGCCCGCCGCTTGGATTATGGAGTTGTTCCACCCGTAGGCGCGGGAGTTTGAGGCGGTTCCGCAGCACACCACGTAGGTGAGGGCGTAGGTGCTCATCTTGGCCACGTTGGGGTCAAGGACCTGCACCAGAACGGGGGAGTTCTCCTCAAGGACGTTCCCGTAGGCGTCCTCTATGCGGGTGATGTAGTATATGTTGGGCCGCTTCCCGTAGTTCATCAGGGTGGATACCGCCCTGACCATATCCCACACGGTCACCTCTATCCCTCCCAGAGCCATGGAGGGGAAGGGTTTTATGGGGCTGGCCACTCCCATCTTCCGGGCTATCTCCGCCACGTACCAGGGTCCCACCTCCAACGTGAGCTTCACGGCGGGAACATTCTTGGAGAGGGCCAAGGCCCTCCGCAGGGTTATAAGCCCCTCGTACTTGCCATCGTAGTTGTGGGGGGACCATATGCGACCGAGGTCATCCATCATCTCTATGGGCTCGTCCCTTATCGTGTCTCCGGGGGACCAGCCCTTGGAGAAGGCGGCCGTATAGACGAAGATCTTGAAAGCCGAGCCCGGCTGCCTCCTCGCCTGTCTAACCCTGTCAAACTGGGAGTGCTGAAAGTCCCTCCCTCCCACGTACGCCAGTATCCCCCCGTTCGTATCCACGGCCAGGAGTGCCGCCTGAAGGTACTTGGGTTTGCCGCCCCGGTACTCCTCGTATGTGGGCTTTAGGAATCGTTTCCACTTCTTCTCGTAGCGGTTTAGGGAGGTGCGCACGACGCCGTTCGCTATCCTCTGCAGGTCCAGATCCAGAGTGGTGTATATCTTGCCTCCGCCACGGTAGAGGAAGTTCTCGCCGTACTTCTCCATCACGTACTGGCGCACCAGCTCGGCGAAGTAGGGAGCATCCCCACCGAAGGTGGTCTTGGGCCTCGGCTGTACCTTCGGAGGGTGGGCCTTCAGGCTGTCGTACTCCCTCTTGGTGATGAATCCCTCCTTGTACATCCTCCAGAGGACGACCTTGCGGCGTTTGTCCGCCAACTCCGGATTCCGGTAGGGGGAGAATCGGGAGGGATTCTTGGGTATGCCCGCAAGTAGGGCGGATTCGTTCTTATCCAGAGCCTTGGCGTCCTTCCCGAAGTAGAACTTCGCCGCCGACTGCACCCCATAGACCCCCTCGCCGAAGTATATCTGATTCAGGTACCTCTCAAGGATCTCATCCTTGGTGAATGTGGCCTCCAACTTCAGGGCGAGGGCCAGCTCCTGCAACTTCCTGCGGAGCGTGCGCCTGTGGGTCAGGAACATGTTCCGGGCCAGCTGTTGGGTGATGGTGGAGCCTCCCTGCCTCACCCTCATGGAGAGGAGATTGACGAGCATGGCCTTGAAGGTGCGCTTCAGGTCTATACCCCAGTGCCTGTAGAAACGCTTGTCCTCAAGGGCTATGAAGGCGTTTCTCACGTTGGGGGATATCCGGGAGAGGGGTACGTACTCCCGACGCTCCTCGTAGAACTGGTATATAACCTTGCCGTTGCGGTCGTAGAGGGTCGTGGCTTGGGGAGGCTTGAAGGCCTCTATCCTCTCTATGTCGGGCAACTCGGACGAATTTATGACGAGGACGACGACCAGAGCCAAGAATCCGAGGGCCACCAAAACCAGCGCCACGACGCCGGCGACGAGGAACATCTTCAATTCTCGCCTTATCCTGCTCAAGGGCTGTATTCTAACGCCGTGCGTCGTAAATTGGATAGAACCGCTTTAGAATCCACCCTTTATGGAGGTTGAGAACATCTTGGAAGAGGTGAAGTTCTACATCCTCAACCGCAGGTACAACGAGGCGGAGCACCTCCTGAAGGAGGCCCTGAAGGACAAGCCTTACGACGACGAGCTCCTCTACAATCTGGCCATCGTGTATGAGCTGCGCGCCGAGCCCAAGAAGGCGATGGAGATATACCGCAAGATAGTACAGTTCTCTCCGGAGGGAAGGAGGGTGGCCGAGGCGAAGAGACGCCTCCAGAAACTTGAGGGCGGCTTTTAGGAGATGTCGTGGAACGAGAGGGTTGAGACCCTTAGGCTCCCGAACGGTTTGACCCTTCACTACCAGTACTATCCGGAGGATGTCAGCTCGGTGGTACTCCTCTACAGGGCCGGCTCCGCCTATGAGCGTTCCGGACGGACGGGCGTAGCCCACATACTGGAGCATCTGATGTTCAACGGCAGCCGCAACTACGGACCTTTCAGCCTCTACATAGACGCGTGGGGAGGGCAGGACAACGCATTCACCGACAGGGACATAACGGTCTATCACACGGTCGTACCTACGAGCCGGGTCGCCGACGTCCTAAGGTTGGAGGCGGACCGCATGCGAAACCTCCTCTTCGCCCACTTTGAGGCGGAGAAGAGGGTGATATTGGAGGAGTATCTTCTAAGTGAGAACGAGGATGACGAGCGCCTATGGACGGAGATATTCGCGCACCTGTGGCCCGACTCCCCCTATTCCCATCCCGTCAGCGGCTGGCCGGAGGATGTGAGGAATCTCACCCTAAAGGACGTGAGAGACTTCTACGACAGGCTCTACAGGCCCAACAACGCCCTACTCACCGTCGTGAGCCGCCTACCTCTGGAGAAGGTCCTCGGTGAGGTGGAGAACTCTTTCGGGAATCTGGAGCCCTACGAGGAAATAAGGCATCCGAATCACGGGATGCCCACCTACCGATGGTTCAAGAGGAGCGTGGTCAGGGCGAATCGTCCCAAGCGGTTCATCGTGGCCTTTCGCCTTCCGCAGCCCTCCCTCCGGTACAACACCGCCATAAACGTCCTAACGCGGGTGCTTGACCTGGAGCGCTCCTCCCCCCTGTGGCCCCTGATTGAGAGCGGGAAGATGGAGATGTTCAACGTTCGGAACTACGAGTACGCGGGTGGAAACGTGCTCGTCATCGTCGGTGAGGTGGCTCCGACGCGCTCACCCCCGGTTGAGGATATCCTCGCCATCCTTGAGAGTATGCCCGTGGATACTCCGGCCGTGGGCCGGGTCAAGAGGATGTTCAAGAGCGAGTTCGTGTTCAGCTACGAGGAGGTGGAGAGCGTGGGCATAAACGTGGCCCTGACCGCCTACCTGTTCGGTAGGGTTCCCACCCTATCCGAGAGCCTGAGCCTGTACGATTCCATAACGGCGGAGGATCTGCAGGCCGTCAAGAGGGATATAATATCTTCTCCGGTCGTGGTGGCCGCCTACGAGAACCCTTAAACGGCATTCAGCCGTACAATTTTTTCACATGGCAGACCTCCATCAGAATTTGGTACCCACCATCCCCTACCTGCGTCCCGGAAAGCGCAACGCGGTGGTCCTGTCCTCCGAGATTGAGCAGACGGGCAAGAAGGTGGGGGTCCTGATACCTTCCCTATACACCGACTTCTCCACGGAGGAGATGGTCAAGATCCTCGGAACCATAGCGAGTACGGAGGGGATACACCGGGTCTATATCGTCCTTGACCGAGCCACGCACGACGAGTTCAAGACCGCCCTTCGGATAGTCAAGGATATCCTTCGGGGTAAGGGAACGGTCATATGGAACGACAACCCTCATCTGCGGGAGATAAGGCAGACCATAGCCCGGGAGTTCGCTCTCGGCAGGAGGGGGAAGGGGACGGCCGTATGGATGGGTATAGGCTACGTGGTGGGTGAGAGGGAGACGGACGTTCTGGTCCTTCACGATGCGGATATAAAGACCTACACGGCGGAGATGCCGCTTCTGCTCGCCTATCCCATAGCCCGCCTAAACTACAGATTCGCCAAGGGTTTTTACGCCCGCTATGGCAAGAGGCTCTACGGTCGGGTGGTCAGGCTCTTCTACTTTCCCATGATCCGGGCCCTGAAGATCATCTTCGGGTACGACACGTTCCTTGAGTACATGGGGGACTTCCGCTATCCGCTCGCCGGAGAGATGGCAGGATACGTAGATGTCTTCCGTCGCCTCCGCATCCCCTCGGATTGGGGTATGGAGGTGAGCATACTGGCCGAAGCCTACAGGACCATGCGGATAGAGGAGATGGTTCAGGTGCAGATAGCCCACAGGTACGACCACAAGCACCGCCCAGGCGATGATCTGCGTCGCATGGTCACGGACATATTCAAGACCTTCCTCGTTGAGCTCTCGTCCCGGGGTGTCATCTTCTCAAGTGGGGTTCAGCGCACCATAAAGCAAACCTACATAACTACGGCCAAGGACTACGTGGATACGTACGAGACCATATCCCTGCTCAACGGTCTTGAGTTCAACATTCACAGGGAGTTGCGCTACATAGAGATATTCTCCGACTGCATAGATGAGGCCTTCAAGGAGTACGAGAACGAGACCGTTCCCTCGCCGAGGCTACCCGTTTGGGACAGGGTTGAATCCGCCTTGCCTGGGACTTTGGAGAGGATAGTGCATGTGGTGAAGGATAGCTTGAGCACGGTCCGTTAGCATGCTTTTGCCGTTTCTCTTTGTGTCCGTGCCTTCCACGCAGTCCTACGGTGGGGCCAGCGGGATATGTCAGATGGCTATGAAGGACGCGGCGGAGGATGAGGATCCGGTTCTGTGGTTCGCTCTGGGGTTCGGGGCGGCTCTATTCACGCCTACGACGGCCCCTATCATACCGCTCATAGCTTACACCGTCAAACCTCATCCCTCCTACGCACGGCTTATAGGCAAATCGCCCACCTTCGTCCGGATATACAGCGAGTGCTATAGCCGATACCGACGGAAGTTGCGTCTCACATCCTCCACGGCGGGCTGCATCCTCGGCTACACCTCCCTATCCTGCCTCGCCGTCTTCACGATAAAGTATTAGGGAGGGAGGCCATGGGGAGGGGGAAGACTTTCCGGGTCTTTATAAGCCACTCGTGGCGCTACGGGGAGCATTACAGCCGTCTGCTCCGCCTATTGAACGACTGTGACCCGAACGTGCGCTTCTTGGACTACTCGGTCCCCGAGGATGACCCCATCCATGATGCCGGCACCGTTAGGGATCTATGCGAGGCCATAAAGAGGCAGATGACCCCCTCGCAGGTGGTCCTGATACTCGGGGGAGTCTATTCCACCTACAGCAGGTGGATAAACAAGGAGATAGTCCTCGCGAAGTGCAAGTTTGAGAGGCCGAAACCCGTACTCCTCATAAGACCGCGAGGGAGCGCGAAGCTGTCGTGCCCCGTCCAATGCGCGGCGGATGATGTGGTGGGATGGGACTGCAGAGCCATAATAGAGCGGATCAGGCGACTTATAGAGTCCGAGACGCTGAAGGATTGCGAGGATGTGCGAGAGTGCATGGGTAAGAAGTGCAACATGCGGATGGAGATATGCCCGATATGAGCGACAGGAACTGCGGATGCAACGACCTGTTGGAGCAGTATAAACTCTACGTGGAGATGGCGGACAGGGTCAGCGACAGGAGAGAGCGCACCAACAGATTCTACATCTCCCTCCTCTCGGCCCTGATGGCCCTCATCCCCATCCTCCAGAGCCGGGAGATGCTCTCCCCCGTCCTGCTCGCGCTTCTGGCTGCTCTGGGGATGGCCCTGTGCTTCATCTGGTACAGGAACTTGGAGTCCTACCGACGCCTTAACTCGGCCAAGTTCGCGGTCATCCATGAGATGGAAAAGCGACTCCCTTGCCAATGCTACTCGCGAGAGTGGGAGATGCTCAAGCGCAAAGGTTATAGGCGTTTGACCGAGGTTGAGCAGAGGATCCCCCTCCTAACCGGTGTCATCTTCCTTCTCCTGTTCCTCGTCTCCCTTTATCTCATCATCCAAAGGGTGTAGCTCCACCATCCGGGATGGAGTTGCAGGATTTCCAGCAAACGGAAAGTTGCTTGGGGATTTCCTCCTTAGAATCTCGTACTTCCTAACCTTAAAAAGGAGGTAGGTTATGAGATTTGCGGCATTAACTTTGGCAACGGTCTCCATGATAGCAGCGCCGGTGGCTCTGCAGGCGCAGGCCGCCAGCGAGGCCTGCCAGCAGGCCCAGATGGACGTGCAGAACGATGTCAACGGCACCCTGTGGCTCGCGGCCGGTTTCTTCCTCGGCATTCTGGGCGTGGGTGCGGCCTACGTGCTTGAGCCTGACCCTCCGGCCACCCGTCTCGTCGGTAAGGACCCCCAGTACGTGGCCGTCTATACCGACTGCTACAAGAGGGCCGGAAAGGACATACAGGTGAAGAAGGCCGCCATCGGCTGCGTGGCATCCACGGTCCTTGCCACGCTCTGCTACGGCTCCTACTGCTGTCTGGTAGCCGGAGCGGCCGCCAGCGCTAACTCCGGATATTAGAGGATGCTCCTGATAGCAGCCTCCCTGCCCGACACCTTATGGGTGTCGGGCTCCTTTATTAGGGAATCCGACGACGGTCGGGTATCCGGCTACTTCTACGTGAAACCCGCCAAGATAACCATCCTGCGGGTGGTCAGACCCGTGAATCAGATAATGTACTTCCTGCCCGACACCCTCGTAATATACTATCCCGAGGATCGCAAGGTCTTTAAGCTCCGGTCCTCCCACCGCATGCTGGAGGGGGGGATGGGGACCTTCGGCTCCGCCGAGGAGAATCTGAAGAGGGCCGGATTCATGTTCGTATCCGCGAAGCACTTGGGCGACACCCTCGTAAAGTCCTACAGGCATCCGCAGGCCAAGATGACGCTGCGCATATACACCCTAAACGGCACCATGGTGAAGTATCTGGCCTTCGGCCCCGACGGCGGAGAGGTCCTGAGGGTGGAATTCGGCGGCATCAGACGCGTGTATGACGATTACAGCTTCCCCGACACCATCAGGACCGTCATGCACACACCCGGGGGAACCTACAGGGAGACCTACATCTTCCACGGCATCGCCGTTAAGAGCGATTCGCAGGTGCCGGATTACGTGCGTGCGCGCGACTTCCCTCCGGACGTTGAGGTGATATACAGGGGATGGGACTGATACTGCTTTTAGGCCCCCTTAGATTCACGCCGGACCTCCCCGACCTGCCGCGAACTGAGAGGACTATAGGATGGGATGATGTCTTCGCCTCGGATCCCATAACGGGCACCCTCCTCCTCCTTTGGAAACTCTACCGGGGGAGCGTCTCCCAGATTCAGGGGGAGGTGTGCAACTTCCACCCATCCTGCTCCGTCTTCGGGGCTCGGGCCATAGCAGAGTACGGCCCACTCCGCGGCCTGCTCCTCTCATCCGACAGGCTCCAGAGGTGCCATCCGGGCGCGTACTCCTACGCTGAGCAGTACGGGGGCGTCGTTTTCGTGGAGGGGAGGGGATACAAGATATACGACCCCGTGGAGGATTACCGATGATGGTCCTCTTAGCCTCCTTGGACAGCCTTCTGATGTTCGCCCGGGATCTCTATCTGGAGGGGGATCCGTACAGAGCCATCTTGGAGTACAAGCGGGTTCTCTATACGTTGCGGATTGAGGGTAGGGACACCGACACCCTCTACTCCTACGTTCTGCGGAGGATGCTGGAGGCGTACGTCGCTCTGGGGGATCCCATGGGGGGGATGAGGGCTCTGGAGTACTGGGCGACGGACCACACGGGGAGGGATTATCGTCGCTATTTGGGTACGCTGATGTTTCTGATGAGGGACTACGGACAGGCCCGGCGCGTCTGGAGGGGAGATGACACCTTGGAGGCGGTGGCGGGGGCCATGCTCGGAGACGGCAAGGCGTACGACCTCCTCGGTCGCCCTCCCGGGCTGAAATCCCCCGCGGTGGCGGCGGCCCTCTCGGCCCTCATTCCGGGACTCGGGAAGGCCTACGCGGGGAGATGGAAGGATGGCCTATACTCCTTCGCCATAAACTCCTCCTTGGCCCTCGGGCTTTACTTGGCGGCTCGGGACGACAGCAAGCCGAGGATGGCCGTGTATGGCCTCGCCTTCGCGTACTTCTACCTCGGCAACATCTACGGCTCCTACGTGGCCGTCCGGAAGATGAACGAGAGGATAACCTTGGAGTACGTGAGCCGATGGTTGCCCTTATTCTGAGCACATTCGCCGACTCCCTCCTGGCCGAGGGGGACCTCTTCAACGCCATAACCGAGTACAAGCGCATGCTCTATGAGGGGAGGGGGGATTCGTCCCTCATACTCCTGCGTGTGGGATACGCGCACTATCTGCGGAGGAAGTACGACCGTGCCGCGTACTACTTTTCGCTGGCGAGGGAGTACGTGCCCGAAGCCAAGTACCTTCAGGCGGCATCCCTGATACTCGGGAGGGATAGGGAGGTGGCTCTGGAGATTCTGGAGGGGGATACATCCGGCACGGCCAAGCTGCTTAGAGGACTGGCCTTCATAGCCTTGGGCAGATACGCTCGGGCCGAAGCCGTCTTTGACTCTTTGGGATATCGTCCTCCCATCCGTGGGAATCGCGAGATTTACATCGCCGCCTCCTATCTGCTTCCCGGCTCGGGACATCTTCTCATAGGGAGGTACTCGGAGGGTCTGAAGACCTTCGCGGCCAACCTGCTGTCGTTCGCGGGGGCTTACTACCTCCTCAAACGCGGCCTGTACTACGACCTGCTCATGTACGTACCCATCGTCCTACTCCGCTTCTACGAGGGGGGTGTCGCGAGGGTCAGGAAGCACCTGTACGACGATGATATGAGAGTCGTCAGGGCTTTAGCCGACAGTCTGGTCTCCGAGGGCGTTGGGTGGAGATGAACCCCTCAGGAACTCCGTCCTCCCCGCCGCGATGAGCCTCTCAATCAGGACTGGGGTCATCGGGTCCGATGGGTATCCGCTCGCGGGAGGAATATCACCCTCAAGGCCCACGAGACGATTCAGGGCCAGCATATGGACCTCCCGCAGGTACTTGGCTATGAGGGATGCGAGGGCCACCTCGCCGAATCGGGCGTCCGCCTTCCTCAGGAAGAGGATCCTGCGCTTCCCCCGCCTGTAGAGGATGCCATCCTCCAACCTCTCCCCATCCCAGCCCCGAAGGAACCGTCCGTAGTCCTTGAAACCTCCGGCCAATCCACTGATGACCTGCGGACAATTTAGACCCAAGGCTATGCTCACCATCGCCCGGGCATCCTTCACGAAGCGGTGGCTACGAAGCCGAAAGGCTTCCACCTCAACGGCCACCACATCCAACACCCTAAAGGGGAGCGGTGAGGGGGAGCCGCCGAAGAGGGGGAATCTCAAACCCTCAAGCATGGCCGGACTGCGACCGAATATCCTACGCCAGGTCTCGGAGACGCTCGGCGAGTACATACCCAGAGCCTTTAGAAGGCCTAAGACCACCCTCTCCCCCTCCGCGTAGGTGCGCAGGCTCCTCCTGAAGACCTCCTTGCTCTCGCGCACCGAGGATAGGTCCCCCTCAACCTTCACACCCACCACGAAGAGGGAGCCTACCAGGGGTCCCAGGCCGGCCTCGTCTATGCCGCACCTCATAGGAAGTCGTCAATCTTCGGTCTGACCACCTCATCAACTCCCCGCTTGAAGCTCTCCATCACCTCCCTCCACTCCGTCCTATTTATAACCTTCGCCATGGCCCATGAGCCGTAAATCTGGCCGGCGTGGAATGCCAAACCTACTCCCAAGGAGGCCAAGGCGGGTAGGAGTCTCTTCTCCTTGAAGGCGTAGTATCCGGCGAGGGCGTAGAAGCCGCCGACGAAGGCAACACCCATGTAAGCCGTCCCCCGATTCCCAACGTACGCCTGACCCAGACCGGGCACGATTGACAGTAGGGCCGCCTTCGTTGGGGACTTCAGATTGGGAGGTTGCAGGTACTCCTGAAGGGGAGTCCCCGCCAATATCCTCCGGGCCCCCTCCCAGTTCCCCTGCGCGAGCTTCAACCATGCTATGAGGACCTTGCGCTGAAGCGACTTTCGGGGCATCTGGGAGAGCTCCGAGTAGAAGGCCACCGTATCCCCCAGATGCAGGTACATCCTCGCCAGCTCGTAATGGACCCACACCTCGCCCCTACGTCCCTCCTCCAGATGCTTCTTAAAGAGGCGCTCGGCGGACTCGTACAGCCCGGCCAACTCGTAGCTGTAGGCCGCCATAAAGTGGGCGTAGTCGGCGCTGTCGCTGTTGGGGAACAGCGTGACGAACCGCAGGTACTCCAAGGCCGCCTCCCTGTACTTGCCATCCTTAAAGAGGCTCTCGGCGAAGGATAGGACCTCGGACGGATGGACGGAGCGGGTCTCCTCCTCCATCTGCTTGAGGATCCTCTCTATCTCCTCCTGCGGGAGCTGATCGCACGTGCAGGGCTCGGTGGTATCCGAGGCGCCCGGAGTTTGGAAGACCAGCATCAGAAGGACCATGGAGGCTATTTTACCGCCGAAGCGACACCAGTATAATACCCGCTTATGGCGAGCAAGAAGAAGATATCGGTGTTAAGGACGCAGAGGAGGCAGGAGCGTAGGCGCATCAGGAACCTGCGTTGGAAGAATCTATTCAGGATGCTCCGCAAGAGATTCAGGAAGGCCCAGACCGCCGAGGAGAAGGAGAACCTCCTGCGGGAGCTGTACTCCGTCCTTGACAAGATGGGCCGGCGCAGGATATTCCACCCCAACAAGGTGGCACGCCTCAAGTCCAAGTTCAGCCGGTACTATCGGGAGTTCGTTGAGAGCGGATCCTGATGCAGGAGTTCTTGGATTACATCCTTGACCACTATCAGCGTCCCCGCCGCAGGGGGCGGATGGAGGAGGCCGACGTGGTCCTCAAGGGAGGGAATCCGGGGTGTGGGGACGTCGTCGTGATATACCTGCGAAGGAACTCGGACGGTACGTTGAGCGTATCATTCACCGGGGAGGGGTGCGCCGTCTCCCAAGCCTGCGCCTCAATAGTGTGTGAGGAGGCAGACGGCAAGACGCCGGAGGAGATAATGGATCTAAACCATACCTTCTTGGAGGAGAGGATAGGGCCGGATATACTGCGGAGCCGGCTGCGGTGCGCGACTCTGGCCTTGGACACCCTCAAGGCCGCCGTATCCAACCTAAAGACATCATGAGGAGGAGCTTACTCCTTCTGGCCCTCGTGGCTCTGTCCTGCGGACCGCAGAGGGAGAGGACGGTAGTCCTGTCCAACGTTCCCATGTACTCCGTGGCTCTGGACCTCTGCGGAGAGTGCGACTACCACGTCATAGTCAGGGGTGGGGGGCACATGCACCTGTACGAGCCCACACCCAAGGACCACGCCAAGGCCCTCTCCGGATGCGCCTTCCTTAGGGTGGCCAAGCTGGACGAGTGGGCGCGGGGGTGGAAGGCCATCACCATCCATCTGGAGGATCCCCACTTCTGGCTTTACAGGGATGGGGTGCTCGCGGTGGCGGACAGTTTGGACGCCGCTCTGAGGAGATGCCAGAGCGACAGGTACGCTCCCGAAAATCTCTCCAACTTCAAGGGGACCGTTGATTCCCTCTTCTCCGTGAGGTTGGAGGGCGAGGTCTGTGCCTCGTCAATACTGGTATCCCGTTTCCTGTCCAACTACGGCATCAAGGTGCGGTGTCTGCTCCAGAGCAACGAGTTTAGGGAGCCTTCGGCCGATGAGGTCAGGAGGTTCGTCTCCGAGGCTGAGAGGGTGGGCGTCGTCGTCAGGGATACGGGGGACGTTCTGCCTCCGCTGCCCGACGGCGTTAAGGTTATAACCATCCGCCTCCATCCCGCCTACGGGGAGAGATATACGGATTTCCTCGCGCGAAATCTGGAGCTCGTTGGGACCCTGAGGCACGAAGGCACCCTCCGACCTTAAAATATATTCGTCATGAAAAGGTTTAGCGCTCTTCTCTTCGTAGGCGCACTGGCTTTCGCGGGTTGCCATGGGAACGTGGGGACTCCCGATGTGACGGCCACCGCCGTCAACAACGGTGCGGATCTGGATCTCTCGTGGGAGCCCGTTGAGGGCGCATCTACCTACAGGATCTACGGCGACGGCAACATGATAGCCGAGATAGACAGCACCCACTTCGTCCTCGCCGGTGCCGACGGCGTGTATTCCATGGTTGAGGTTGAGGCCGTGGGCGGTGGCAAGTACTCGTTGGACCTCATGCCCTTCTCCAAGGATCTCGGCGTGGTCTATACCCACGACGACCCCGACTCCACCCACCACTCTTGGATAAAGGTGTGCTTCGGCGATAGCGTTGATGCCAGCACCACCAATCAGGCCGGTGTGGATACCACCCTTGACGCCACCGCGTACTTCGTCTTCTACAACAACGCCGGCACCCTGCAGTTCAAGGACATCCACAGGACCTCCATCGGCATGGGTAAGGTCTATACCCGCTTCGCCGACCACACGAGGGAGTATCTCGCTCCCAACTCCACCAGCGACTACATGGACGAGAAGGACATCTCCGGCAACTCCATGTACTACACCTGGTTTGACCTCAACAAGGACGGGAACGTGGATAACTCCGACTACTTCGGCATGGTTGAGGTGGGTGCCACCAGCGGAACCGGACCTTACAGCGCTCCCGTCAAGGTGTATGTGCAGGACAAGGTCGCCGGTCTGGGCTGGCTGAAGTACTGAACCGCACGCAACGTGAGGGAAGGGGGGCCAACCGGCCCCCCTTTTTCTTGGCAGAAAACCTAAGCGGCGGGTATATAATATCAAGTTCCGCCTATCATGGAAAACGATAAGTGTGTGGTGCTTCTTTCGGGCGGCATAGACTCTGCCACCGCCCTATGGTGGGCTTTGGAAAGGTTCAAGGAGGTGCATGCCCTGACCTTCACGTACGGTCAGAGGCACGCGCTGGAGGTGGAGTACGCGAGGCGGTTGGCCGAGATGGCCGGTGTTGCGGAGCACCGGGTGATTGACCTGTCAATTCTCAAGGACATCGGGGGCTCCGCCCTCACGGACGAGAGCATGGACGTGCCGGAGGGTGAGTACCCTCCCCGGGGAACCATATCCACCTACGTTCCGATGAGGAACTCGCTCTTCGGGGTCGTGGCCGGAGCCTACATGGAGGTGAAGGGGATAACGGACATCGTCCTCGGAGTCCATGCCTCCGACGTTCCCAACTATCCGGATACACGTCCGGAGTGGGCTTCCGCCCTTGAGGCCCTTCTGAATGCCGGCTCATCGCTCGCCTTTGATGGTAAGCGGAGGATCAAGGTCCATACCCCCTTCGTGGGCATGAGGAAGGCCGACATCATCCGCCTCGGTCTCAAGCTGGGAGTACCCTACGAATGGACGTGGTCCTGCTACTCCCCCAAAGACGGATGGCCCTGCGGCAGGTGCCCCACGTGCGTTCAGAGGGCGGAGGCTTTCCGTGAGTTGGGATTGCCTGATCCTCTGCTCTTACGTCTGGAGAAAGAGAAAAAGGAGGTAGAGACATGATAAAGGATCTTTTAAGGGAAGATAGGGTAGTTCTGGACATGAAGGCCAAGACGAAGGAGGAGGCCCTCCGCGAGCTGGTAGATGTCCTGAACCTGTCCGAGGATAAGAAGGAGATACTCTTCAAGGCGCTGATGCAGAGGGAGGTCCTCGGGTCCACGGGTATAGGTAAGGGCATCGCCATCCCCCACTCCCGCTCCATCGTCGTTGATAACATAACCCTGGTCGTGGGTGTCTCCAAGGAGGGAGTGGAGTTTGACTCCCTTGACGGCAAGCCCGTGCATCTGTTCTTCATGCTGATAGCCACCCCCAACGACCCCTCCATGAAGTACCTGACGGCCCTCGGCTCCATAGCCCGAATATCCCGCTCCATAGCCCATGAGGGTGAGATTCGCACGGACTTCTCCTCGCCGAAGGAGCTGATAGACTACATTCTGGAACACGCCGATGAGCAGTAGGGAATATCTTCACAAGCTGTACCTCCTGCAGGACCTTGACCTCCTCCTACAGCAGGTGGAGGATCCGGAATACACGGCCAAGACCGGCCTTGAGATCAACGAGGAGCGTATAGAGCTCATAAAGCAGAGGAGGGACGAGCTGGCTCGGGAGCTGCAGAAGGCGGACCCCATAACCTACGAGATGTACGAGAAGTTGAAGAAACGCTACGGCCGTGGGATCACCCGCGTCGTTGATGATATGTGCACCAACTGCTTCGTCGCCCTGCCCTCGTCCATGATGAAGACGGAGGATAGGATAGAGACCTGCCCCAACTGCGGCATCATACTGATATGGTTGGATTGAGCCGTTGAATCTGCTGGTATTCGGTGCCGTATATCTGCTGTTCGGGGGCGTGTTCGCGTGGATGGCGCGGGGGTTGGAGTTCGGGGAGGTGTGCTCTTCCTACGTCATCGTCCCCATCCTGCTGCTCATAGGGGCGGATTACGCCCTTGAGAAGATAAACTCCTACTTCGCATCCCGCCTGCAACCTCTCAAGGGGCGGGTCAATCTGTCGCTCTACATGGCCATACTGAACGCCACCATGTACCTGTCGGTATATACGGCGGCGGCCTTCTGGGTATTCCGGCTGACGGGCAGGTATCTGTTCGTCCCTCTCATCCTCCTCATAGGACTCATATCGGGAGGGATGGTCGTTCGGAAATTCTGGGAGGATTAGATGGCGGGCATCCTCGCGGTCGTACTCGTCGTCTTCATAGTGATGATGGGCTTCTCCCTCCTCTTCCCCATCCTGCCATTCTGGGCGCTCAATCTGGGAGCCACCCCCTTTGAGATAGGTCTCATATTCTCCGCCTATCCGGTGGCCCAATTCATCGCGGCGCCCCTCTGGGGGAAATTCGGCGACAGGTTCGGCTACAAGTGGGGTATAGCCGTGGGCACCCTCGGCTTCGCCATAACCTCCTTCCTCATCCCCCTCGTCCCGGCCGTCTGGTATCTGATACTGGTGCGTTTCCTCGGGGGTCTCCTCTCGTCGGCGGCGCTGCCCTCCTCCAGCGCGTACGTAGGGGCCGCCTCCCCTCCCGATAAGGTCGTTCGGAACTTCGGCTTCTACGGGGCCGCCCTCGGTAGCGGGATGGTCTTTGGTCCCTTCATCGGCGGTCTGGCCGCCAACTTCGGTCTGGTCGTTCCCTTCGTCATCTCGGGCGTCATAGGCCTGCTGGCTTTCGTCGTGGCCCTGCTCACGGTGCGGAATCTCAAGGCATCCGGAAGGGGGAGAAGGCTCTCCATCCGAAGGCTCCCGCTCCTGAAGAAGGTTCTGGTTCTGATGGGATTCGTGGGGATGCTCATAATGGTCAATTTTGAGGCGATCCTCGCCCTGCTTATAAAGGACAGGTACGGTCTCGGCGCCCGGGAGGTCGGATACCTCATGGGTGTGGCCGGATTGTTCGGCGCCGCGGTTCAGGGGAATATGGGGCGCATCGGGAGGTATCTGTCCGAGAGGAGGGCCATAGCCTTGGGCTTCGGCGTGGCGGCTGCCGTCTCCCTTCTGGTCCCCCTCGCCCCGAACTTCCTCATCCTATCGGCTCTGGTGGTGATCCTCGTCATGGCCTCCGGCATCACCCAACCGTCGGTCCTCAGTCTCCTGTCAAGGGGAACGGAGGGTAGGGGAGCCATAATGGGTACCTACCAGTCGGCCACCTCCTTGGGAAGGATAGTCGGGCCTCCCGTGGCCGGCTTTCTCTACGAGGTGCATTACGCCCTCCCCTTCGCATGGGCGGCGGCGCTCTCGCTGGCCACCGTCGTGTCTTGGAGCTTTTACGTGAGGCACCTTGACCCTCATAAAGTTTGATCACATAGCCCCCATATACGACCACTTCATGCTCCCCTTTGAGAGGGGCGCGCTCAAGCGTTGGAGGAGGAAGCTGTGGGAGGGGGTGAAGGGTGGCGCGGTGCTGGAGGTAGGGGTGGGTACGGGGGCGAATCTTCCCTTCTATCCGGAGGGAGGGGCCGTCGTAGGCTTAGACAGGAGCGTGAGGATGCTCAGGAGAGCCCGGGGGAGGGGGCTTGAGATGGCCGTACTCGGCGATGTGGAGGCCCTGCCATTCGGGGATGCGACCTTTGACGATGTGGTATCCACCCTCGTCTTCTGCTCCGTGGGAGATGTGGCGAAGGCACTTCGGGAGGTGCGCCGGGTCCTCAAACCGGGAGGTCTTCTCCATATGATAGAGCACGGTCGGCCGGAGGATTGGAAGGGTCCCCTCTTTGACCTGCTGAATCCTCTGACGGTCCTTTTAATGGAGGAGCATATAAATCGCAACGTCCATGCGGCCGTGGTCGCGGCGGGCTACGAGGTCCTGAAGGTGGAGAATCTGACCGGCGACGGCCTCTTCAAGCTGATAGTGGCCAGGCGTCCCCCCGACCCGCGGTATAATAGAGGACTTTGAAGAGACCGGTGCTCCTCTTCGCGACGACCAACCCCCACAAGGTGGCGGAGATTGAGGCCATGCTGGGGCCGTGCTTCACAGTCAAATCCCTCCTTGACTTTGGTCTTCCGGGTCCGGAGGAGACCGGCGCCACCTTGGAGGAGAACGCGGAGATAAAGGCCCGCTACGCCTACGAAAGAACCGGGTTGCCGGGTATAGGTGAGGATACGGGCCTCTTCGTCAGGGCTCTCCACTGGGCTCCGGGCGTCTATTCCGCCCGCTTCTCGGGAGGTGGGGACAGGGAGAATCGGGAGAAACTGCTATACCTGATGCGGGGGGAGAGGGACAGGTACGCCGAGTTCAGGACGGTGCTGGCCATATACGACGGTAGGGAGGTAAGATTCCTGCGGGGGGTCCTGCCCGGACGGATAACCACCGAGGAGAGGGGGAGCGGAGGCTTCGGGTACGACCCCATCTTCGTCCCGGAGGGCCACAGCAGGACGTTGGCCGAGATGTCCCCCGAGGAGAAGAACCGGATAAGCCACCGCAGGAGAGCCATAGACGCCCTCCTGAGGTGGATCGTGAGGAATATCTGATGGAGAGTCTTCTGCATCTCAAGAGGGGAAAGGAGAGGAAGATTCTGAACCTGTACCCGTGGGTGTATAGGGATGAGGTCCGGAAGATAGAGCCGGCGGGTCCCGTCGCGGATCTCCACTCCCACGAGGGCAAGTTCGTAGCCCGCGGCCTGTACTCAAGGGGCGCGAGGATAGTTTGGAGATTCCTGAGCTTCGGCCGGGACGATATTGATGTCCGTTTCGTATCGGCCCGGATATCCGAGGCTCTCGGACTTCGCAGAGGTATAAACTCCTCCGCCTTTCGGGTGGTCTTCTCCGAGTCGGATTTTCTGGGAGGGTTGGTCATAGACAGGTATAACGACGGGGTGGTCATGCAGGTGCGCTCAAGGGGGATGGAGGAGATAAAGGACACCGTCATAGACGCCATAGACAGCACCCTCAAGCCCTCCTTCATATACGAGAGGAGCGATATGGAGGGTAGGAGGGATGAGGGGTTGGAGCCGTTCAAGGGGCCCGTGAGGGGGGAGGTGCCCGAGCGTCTCATCATCACCGAAAATGGGGTCCGATTCTACGTTGATGTCAGGAGGGGCCTGAAGACGGGCTTCTATCTGGACCAGAGGCGGAGCAGGGAGTACGTTGCGGGCATAGTTGAGGAGGGATACGAGGTCTTGGACCTGTTCAGCTATACGGGGGGCTTCTCCGTCTATGCCGCCCTCAGGGGAGCGAAGGTCCTCGCGGTGGATACGAAGGAGGAGGTTTTAACGCTCGCCCGGGAGAACGCCGCCCTCAACGGCGTGAGGATAGACACCCTCGTCTATGACGCCTTCAAATTCTTGGAGGAGGACGGCGGCACCTACGACCTGATAGTGGCGGATCCTCCGGCCATATCCAAGAGGAAGCACGAGAGGAGGAAGTTGCTCGGGGCCGTCTGGAAGCTGACTTATAACGCCCTGCCGCACTTGAAGGTCCCCGGCCATCTCTACATATGCACCTGCTCCTATCAGGCCGGTTTGGATGAGATGGTGCGCTCCGTCAGGGCGGCGGCGATAGCGCGCCGAACTCCCGTCCATGTGAGGGCGTTGAACATTCAGCCGGAGGACCACCCCTTCCTGCCCCAATTTCCCGAGAGTCTCTACCTCAAGTGCCTTCACGTGGTGAAAGTCCGTTTGGTTTAGCAGTCGTACGCCCCTCGCCAGCCGTGTTAAGTTCATTAATTTACTTTGCGATTTCTATGCTTTCGCCGATTAATATGTGCGATACACCTCACAACCTTATATTTGTGAGTTATGCTATGTGTGATTCTCTCTCAGGCGGGTTTCAGTTTTGCCTTTTCCACGTGGGAGAAGTTCAACGGCTCACTCACCAACTCGGGGCTCCAGCGGCTGCGGGGCGACTATTCGTCCGGTTGGACGATAAAGTGGGAGACTCCCTCCGCGAGCATATCAACCAACGAGAACTACGCGCAGTATCTTATAGCCGATGTGGATAACGACGGTCAGAATGAGGTTCTGGCTCCCTACAAGGGGTACGTGAAGGCCTTCAGCGGGATTGATGGTACCCAGAAGTGGGCCTTCACCCGCCTAAGGACCGGATGGATGGCCTCGTTGGCTGCCGTGGATGTGGATGGGGACGATACCCTGGAGGTGTTCGCGGACGACAGCTCTTCGGGAGCGCCGGAGGTCGTGGCCATAAAGGGCTCGGACGGCAGGCTCCTGTGGCGGGCATCCATACCCAGCTACATCACCGCCTCCCCCGTCGTGGCCGACGTGGATGACGACGGCGATTACGAGGTCGTGATCGGCGACAACGGAGGGAATTTGAGCGTATTCAACGCTACGGACGGCACTCTGGAATGCTCCTACACGGCGGCCGGCGCCATAAGGAACACCCCGGCGACCGATAACGACAAGATAGTCTTCGGTGGGGGTGCCTACGTGTATGCCATAGACGGCCAGTGCAACCTCCTCTGGCAGAAGCTGGTGGGTACCATCTACGGGGCCCCGGCCCTACTGTCCATATCGGGGGATCCCGCCATGGACGTCCTTATGGGCGTCAATAACGGATACCTCTACGCCTTTGATGGAAGCAACGGCGACGAGATATGGGCGTACAACATGGGGTGCGCGATAAGTACCGCCTTGGGCGTCGGAGACGTGGATTTTGACGGCACCAAGGAGGTGATCGTGGGCGACACATGCGGAGGATTGGCCGCGGTGGATGCCACGAGCGGAACGGAGGAGTGGAAGATAACCCTTCCCTATCAGATATTCCCCTGGGGACCCATAGGTCTGGCAGACCTGCTTCCCGGCGGCGGAATGGAGATAGTGGTCGTCGTTGAGCCGAACGCCCGCACGAACAACATCACCTACATAGTCTCCTCGTCCGGCGATACGCTCCACCGGATAGACGACTACGGGGACGGCTTCGCCCTCGGGGACGCCGACTCCGACGGCTGCGTAGAGCTGATGTTGGAGTGCGACGGATGTCCGAGCCTTAGGGATGCCCTATTTGACGACGTGGATAACACGGTGGGATGCGGCATCCTCCCGGCCGACGAGGAGTTGGGTGTTTCGGAGGTCAGGCCGGCGGACGCTTGGGATGGGGAGATGAAGGTGTATTCGGCCGACGGCCGCTACTTGGGGAGGGAAGTCCCCCGCAGACCGGGCGTCTATATGCTGGTCGGCGGAGGTAAAAGCCGGCTCGTGGTGGTGCGCTGATCACTCAAACCTTATCTCAACCCGGCGGTTCTTGGCCCGTCCCTCGGGGGTGTCGTTGGAAGCTATGGGCCTCTTGGAGCCGTAGCCCACGGTCTTTATCCGCTTGGGGTCTATGCCCCGGCTTATGAGGTACCGGGCCACGGCCTCGGCCCGCCTCTCGGAGAGCTTCTGGTTATACTCCTCGCTTCCCACGATGTCGGTGTGTCCCTCTATGACTATCTTCAGCTGGGGATTCCGCTTGAGGAGCTTTACGAGACGCTCCAGCTCCAGCTTTGATTCGGGTTTCAGCTCGGCCGAGTCAAAGTCAAAGAAGATGTTGCGCAGGACGAAGGATTCTCCCTTCTTTATGGGGGTTATGGGTACATCCACCCGCTTCTCCTCGTACTCCTTCAAACCCTTAAGGTCAAAGTGCATGGACTGGAAGGCGTAGCGCAGGGAGTCTATGGGTTGGGCGCTTATGCCGTAGCGTTTCCCGGAGGGTAGGACGACCGTGAAACGTCCGCTGTCGTCGGTGATGGCTTTGAACCAGACCTTACCCGTCGTCAGGTCCTCTATCGTGACGAAGGCCTTGAGGGGTCGCTTGGTCTCCGCATCAAATACGAAGCCCTTGACGAGATTGACGGGCTCGGGGATTACCTTCCTCTGGGCGGCCGTCAGACTCCTCCTCTCGGGTATCTTCGCCCTATAGAGGTGGTATATGCGAACTCCGCTCCTCTGGTCTATGGAATCCACGCGGGAGACGTATATCCAGTCGGCGGCCGCCGGTATGGAGAGGAATATGTCGTCCTCGTGGGTGTTGTAGGGAAGGCCCAGATTTCGGGCCCGGGAGAATCTCCTCTCGGTTATCCGTTTGGCGACGAAGACGTCGTAGCCTCCGAAGCTGGGCCAACCGTTTGATGCGAAGTACAGGGTCTTGCCGTCGGGATGGATGAAGGGGGAGAGCTCGTTGCCGGGGGTGTTTATGTTGGGACCCAAATTTATGGGCTCGGACCACGTGCCATCATCCTGCCTGATGCTCATCCATATGTCCATACCGCCGTATCCGCCCGGTCGTGTGGATGAGAAGAAGAGGTACTTGCCGTCGGCCGTTATCGTGGCCTGTCCGTCCCAGAATCGGCTGTTGGGAGGGGCGCCCATATTCTTGGGATCCCCCCACGAGGCCCACCCGCTCCCTATCCTCTTTGATGTGAATATGTCCATGTTGCCCTCCCCCTCCCTTATGCCTCCGTTCCTCATGGCTACGCTCGGATGGGGTGCCGAAGGGTAGGTCAGGAGGATGGTGCGATTGTCGGCGGTTATCCCGCTCGCCCCCTCGGAGGATTTGGAGTTGAGATTCTTCAGGTTTATCGGCTTGCTCCAGCGCCCTCCGCGGCGATAGGTTAGCCATATGTCCTCACGCCCCTTCCCGCCGTAGCGGGTGGATACGAAGAGCATCACGCTTCCGTCGGCGCTGACCACGGGGGAGTAGTCCCCTCCGGTCCCGTCCCGTAGGATGTAGTAGGACTTTATGGGCAGGACGAGCTCCTCTATCTGCTCAATCTTCACATTCTTGAAGCGGCGCTTATACACCTCCTTCAGCTCCCTGTAGTCCTCTATCCTACGCTCTATATCCGACTTCATTGGGAACCATTCGGGATAGTCCGGCCCGGTCTCGGAAAGGTAGGTGCGCAGGAGAGATATGGCCCTATCAAACTCGTAGGCCCTGCCGTAGGAGAGGGCGGCATTCAGGAGGGCCTTGAGCCGGAAAGTGTCCCCGTACTCCAGCTTTTGGGCCGCGGCGAAGAAGGAAGAGCCGGCCGAGTCGTACTTACCCAACTCATAATACACCCATCCCATCTGGTAGAGGCTGCGGGGGTCCTTTCTCTTGGAGTACTTGCGGCGTAGCTCATCGTACTTGCGGGAGATGAAGAGACGATGGTACCTGTCCCTCAAAGGGGGAAACATCTCCAAATTCCCTACGGTTCCAGATATCAGGATAAGCATCGGGACACGATTTTAAGAGGGATAAGTTTGAACCTGCGCTCATTTCGGAATTACAATTGCCGGCACCGATGGTTAGATACTCAAAGTGCGGACTTCCCGCCATGACGGTGGAGATTAAGGGTTTGGGTGTGAAGTGCAGCGAGTGTGGGGAGGAGGAGGCCGTCGTTGAACTGCGATACGCCCGGAAGAAACTCTGCCGCAGGTGCTTTACGGACTTCTTCGTGCGTAGGGTGAAGCGCACGGTTGAGAGGTACAGGATGTTCGGTCCCGACGACCGGGTGGCCGTCGCCCTATCCGGGGGCAAGGACAGCGTGGCCCTCCTTGACGCTCTGAAGCGGGCCTTCCCCGAGCAGGATATAGTCGCATTCTACATAGACCTCGGCATACACCACTACTCCGAGCACCTCCGCGAGAAGGTTGAGGCTCTGACCGACAGGCTGAAGGTTCCTCTCCACATATACGACCTGAAGGAGAGGGAGGGGTACGTCATAGACGACTTCCTTACGACCAAGTTCCGGAGCAAGATGTGCTCGGTCTGCGGCATAGTCAAGAGGGCCGTCTTCACCCAGATGGCCAAGGAGGTGGGGGCGACGGTTATGGCTACCGGCCACAACCTTGACGACACCGTCGGGACCATGCTCTCGGCATTCTTCGCCGGAGATTTTGAGTCCATCGCCCGTCTCAAGCCCGTCCTCAAGCCTCTCCTGCCCGGCCAGCCGAAGAAGATAAAACCCCTCTTCAACACCCCCGAGATTGAGGACCTTTATTACGTGGTCCTGAACGATCTCCCCGTCCAAGAGTGCAGTTGCCCCCACTCCTTCGGAGCCTCCGTCAGCAGGTATAAGCGGATGTTGGACGAGATGGAGAGGGACAATCCGAACGTGAAGTTCCAGCTCCTTTCGGTGTTCATCAAGAGGCTCGTACCCATGTACGAGAGGGTGAAGGCTCTGGAGGGGGAAGAGGAGGCCGCGGTTGAGGTGAGGCCCTGCAAGGTTTGCGGTCTGCCCACATCGTCGCCGGATGGGATATGCTCGCGATGCCGTCGTGTGGCCATGCTCAAGGAGAGGGGAGGGCAGAGACTGGAGGTCTCCCCCCGGGAGGTCAAGGCCATGATGGACGAGGGTAGGCGGGTGGTCCTCATAGATGTGAGGCCCGAGAGCGCCTACGAGAAGGAGAGGATACCCGGATCCATAAACATCCCCATCGCCGAGTTTGAGAGCAGGCAGCGCAAGATAGTCCGGAAGCTGCGGCGGAAGTACGGTAGGGGAACCATCTTCGTAGCTTACTGCTACGCCGGCCGAGAGAGCTATCCCGTGGCCGTGGCCATGCGCCGGTGGGGACTGCGGGCCTACAGCCTTGAGGGGGGCATAGCCGCTTGGAAGGAGGCGGGATATAGTTTGGAGGAAAGTTCCGAGGCCACCTGAAACTCCCCTTTAAAATTTCGGCGATGAATTTGGAGCGTTTAAAGGGCGTCGTTGGCGGCTCATCCGGATGGATGAAGTTTTTGGGCATCCTCAACATCCTAAGTGGCGTATTCTCCATTCCCCTCGGAATATTCCTCATAATAGCGGGCATAAACCTCTATCAGGCGGCCAACGCCGCCGACAGGTTCAAGTACTCCGGCGATGAGGCCTCCCTCCTGCGCTACCACGAGAAGCTGAACGGATTCTTCACCATGATGGGCATATACGCCATCGTAGCGTTGATCCTCCTAATCCTCGTCTTCGTCCTGCTTTTCGTGGTGTTCGGAAGCCTCATGTCCCTATCGGAGTTTGAAACCCTGTGAGGGCGCCCGTAGAATAGCAGCGATGGAAGTTCTCAAGGAGTACGGCGAGATCCTCGCCCTCTACGATGAGATAGCACGCAAAAGACTTCTGCCCGATGTGCTCAAGCTGGACGACCCCCAAGCCCACGACGAGGTGCTCCGAGAGCTGGAGGAGGCGGGGGCCCTATCCGACGAGATGAACACCCTACCTCTGCCGGTCCGAATCAAGGCCGTCCTCAATCTGGCGAGGGGTGAGGGCGCCGTGGCCATGGACGTGGGGGCCACCTTGGCCCTGGCGGAGTTCGGATTGAGGGGATACGGCGTCGTGTGGGGCGATAGCCTCCTCTTCGGGGAGCCGGATAGGGCCTACGGTGGGGGAAAGGTGGGGAAGTTCGTCGGCGAGAGGGTGTCCGTTCTGGGGCTCCGGGGCTTGAGGTGGTGGTCGGGACGTTTCGCGGCCGAGGAGGACGCCTCTCCCGAGGCTCACTTGAGGCTCCTGCATTACGCCCTGGCCGCCGCGGTGGGTGTGGGGCTCGCCGCCTACGACGAGGCCCTGCGCTACTCCAAGGAGAGGAAGGCCTTCGGCCATCCCATACACGACTACGAGGAGATACGCCGCTTCCTAAACGAGGGGAGGGCCAAGCTGGAAGCCTCCGAGCGGACGCTTCTGATGGCCACGTCGGAGGATGAGATTCGTAGGGCCGCGTGGCAGGTGTTTGACGCCGCCACCTTCATGACGGAGAAGGCCACCCAGATATTCGGGGGCTACGGCTTCATAAACGAGTATCCGGTATCCAAGTACATGAGGGACGTCCGGATGCTCCGCTCTCTGGCTCTGCCCTCCGCCTACGTTTGATGTTCTGGTGCCACGTGAGGGAGGTCCAACCCTCCCAAACGTACCTGAGCCGCAAGTTGCTTGAGAGGGCTATCCTCACCGTAAAGGGGGGTATCCTGCGTCCCTTCCCCGTTAGGAGGATGGACGGTCGCATCGTCCTCTTGGATGGGCATCACACGGCCTTCGCTCTGGTAAGGGCCGGCTTCGCTTACATCCCCTGCCGCTACGATACCGACCCAGTGGATATGGAGATGTACAGGTGGGCGGTCGGATGGGCCCTCCGGGAGGGCATAACGTCCATTCCCGCTCTCGCACGGAGGATAGTTAGTCATGAGGATTTCCGCCGCCTGTGGGTGGGGGCCTGCGAGGATTACAAACGACGTTTGAGATAAACTCGCCCTTCGGCCTCCCGCGACACCGAAGACGCTCATAGAATCTTCCCCTATGGAGAAACTCTTCTATCCCGACAGCATAATAGTCTTCGGTGCCTCCCCTCGTCCGGGGAATCTCGGTCGGGTGATAGTGGGGAACCTGCTACGTTTTGGCTATCCGGGACGGATATACATGTACTCGCCCCGCGGGGGCGTCCTCTACGGGCAGCAGATAATAAGCGATCTCAACGAAGTTCCTCCGGGCATAGACCTTGCGGTCATAATAACGCCGGCCAACACCGTACCCCACATTCTGGAGGTTTGCGGCAAGAAGGGAATAAAGAGGGTGGTGATAGAGTCGGCCGGCTTCGGGGAGTTCGCCGAGGAGAGGAGGGTCTTGGAGAGGCAGATGCTGGACATAGCGGAGACCTACGGCATAAGGTTCGTGGGTCCCAACGGTCTCGGCATAATTAACATGGAGAAGGGAGTGGTCTTGCCCTTCACGGCCATGTATCCGGAGACCACCAAGGCCGGCAACATCTCCATCCTCTCCCAGAGCGGCGGCATCGGACTGTCCTACATAGACCTACTGTCCTTTGAGAATCTGGGGATAAACAAGTTCGTAAGTTTGGGAAACAAACTCCAGATGGACGAGAACGACTTCTTGGAGTACCTGAACGCCGACCCCTCCACCCGGATCATCGGCATGTATCTGGAGGGGATAAAGGATGGGCGACGCTTCATGGAGGTCGGCCGCCACGTGACCAAACCCGTCATAATCCACAAGTCCAACACCGGTAAGTCCAGCCAGCGCATAGCCCAGTCCCACACCGCCTCGTTGGCCGTGGATGATCGCATAGTAGATGCGGCCACGAAGCAGCTGGGATTCGTGCGCGTCCATACCCTCCACGACATGATAAACGCCGCCAAGGCCTTCTCCTTGCCACCCATGAGGGGCAACCGTCTGGCCGTCATATCCCGCTCCGGAGGGCACGCCGTGGTGGCGGCGGATGCCGTGGATGAGTACAAGTTTGAGCTGGTGCCTTTCTCCGATCGCTTCCTGAAGGAGGTGCGCAAGTACTTCCGCGCCAACGTGATAAATCCCACCAACCCACTTGACCTGGGGGACATGTTTGACTTCAACCTGTACGTGGCCGTGATAGAGCAGGCCCTGAAGGAGACCCAGCTGGATGGGCTGGTCTTCCTGCACGTGTATTCGCCCAACCAGGCGGAGATATCCCGTCCCCTCATACCCAAGATAAAGACCCTCTCCGAGAAGTACGACAAACCTATAGCCGTGGTGATATTTAGCACGCAGGAGGAGGTGGCTACCGTCAAGAAGATGTACGACTTCCCCCTCTTTGACGAGCCGGGGGATGCCCTCAAGGCCCTGGCCGTCAGCCGCGACTACTACATATACAAGCCCCGCTTCATGGACACCCACAATCCCGCCGTCATAGACACCCAGCGGGTGGCCGAGATACTGGAGGGCAAGGACAAGCTGGATCTGGTTGAGTCTCTGGCCCTGATAGAGGCGATAGGCATAAAGGTGGCCCCGTACCGCTTCGTTCCCTTGGGTGAGGACCCTCTCAAGTACGTGGAGGGTCTGAACTATCCTCTGGCGGTGAAGATAGTCGCCGACGAGGGGATACACAAGACGGACGTCGGGGGAGTGGCTCTGAACGTGAAGGATGAGGAGATGCTCCTGAAGAGGCTTAAGGAGATGGAGGAGAACGCCCGCAGGCACGGCGTTGAGTTCAAGGGCTTCCTGATTCAGGAGATGGTCAAGAGCCGGAGGGAGCTGATAGTGGGGGCCAAGCACGATGATCTTTTCGGCCACGTGGTCCTCTTCGGGCTCGGCGGGATAATGGTTGAAGTCTTCAAGGACGTCTCCTTGGGCGTCGTACCTTTCGGCGAGCCTTGGGCGGACCATATGATACGGAGCATCAAGGGCTACAACATGTTAGAGGCCTTCAGAGGGGAGCCGAGAGCCGACATAGACGCCATAAGGGACGCCATACTGAAGGTGGCCAAGCTGGTGCATAAGTTCCCCCAGATAAGGGAGCTGGATATAAACCCCCTCTTCGCCCTGCCGGAGGGGAAGGGGGTCGTGGCCGTGGATGGGAGGGTGGTTCTGGGCTAAGAGCGGGGGCCGAAGATCCCCCTGCCTATGCGCAGGACGTTGGCGCCCTCCATCAGGGCGTACTTCCAGTCCTCCGTCATCCCGGCCGATATCTTGGGGAGGCCGTGCCTCTCTGCTATCTCCCGCAGGAGGGCAAAGGCCCTCCTGCTCCGCCTCTCCTCCACCGGGTAGGGGCCCACGGTCATGAGGCCCACGAGACGGAGGTTGGGGAGGGAGCGCACGTACTCAATCAGGTCGTCGGCCTCATGGGGGGAAACCCCGTGTTTCTGGGGCTCCCCCGACGTATTCACTTCAACGAAGACCTCCATCGGATGCTCCAGCCTGCGGCTCAGCGCCTCCGCTATCTCCCGCCTGTCTATTGACTGGACGACCTGAAAGAGCCTAACGGCCTTGGAGACCTTGTTCCTCTGGAGGTGGCCTATCATGTGCCAGGTGATGTCCTCGGCGTCTATCTTGGGGAGCTTGCGCGCGGCCTCCTGAACCCGGTTCTCCCCGAAGTGCCTGCATCCCTGCCGGTAGGCTTGGAGTATCCTCTCCACATCAACCCCCTTGCTCACGGCCACCACCAGAACCTCATCCCTCCGCCCTATCTTGTCCATGAACTCCCCAACCTCCTCAACGAACCTCCTATACCCCACCATCACTCCAAAATTGTAAAGCGCGACTTGCGAATTTTCGCGCCCCTACTCGCCCTTCAGCTTCTCAATCAGCTCGGGAAGCACGTCCTCCCACTTGGCCACGATGCCGTAATCGGCTATGCCGAAGATGGGGGCCTCCGGGTCCTTGTTTATGGCCACTATGACCTTGGATGTGCGCATCCCGGCCTGGTGCTGGATGGCCCCCGATATGCCTATGGCGAAATACACCAGAGGTGAGACCGTCTTACCGGTCTGACCCACCTGGTGGGAGTGATCCACCCATCCGGCATCAACGGCCGCGCGGGACGCGCCGTAGGCTACCTTCAGGCCCGTGGCCTTGGCGAGAGCGTCCTTGAGGGCGGGTATCCACTTCTGGAAGTTCTCGGCGCTACCCATCCCGCGGCCGCCGGATACGACTATGTCGGCCTCGGTTACGTCTATGTCCTCGGGGGACTTCTCCTTCACATCAACGAGCTTGGCCGCGAAGAGGGAGTCGTCCAAGGTGATGTCCAGAGGGACGTACTCGGGCTCCGTGGCATCGTCGGTGGGCTTAAAGGCCTTGGGACGGGGTGAGAGTACGACCGTATCGCCGTCTATCCTTATCTTGGCGAAGACCTTGTTTGAGTAGAAGCCCTTTACGAAGAGGCCGTTCTCGTAGCCGGTGAAGTCGTCAAGTATGGGCGCGTTGAAGAGGGCGGCGAGGCGTCCTCCCAACTCCTTACCGAAGGGGGTGGCGGATAGGATAACGTACTTTGCCTTCTCCCGATTCTGGGCCTCCTCAATCACCTTCGCTATGGGTGCCGAGAGAGGAATCTCCAGCCTGTCATCCTCGTATATGTAAGCCTTGCCTACACCCTTCAGGCTCCTCTCAACGCCCTTGCCCACGACCACGGCGACCACCTCGTCGGCTATCTGGTGGGCGAAACCTATGGCCTCAAGTGAAGCCTCCTTTATCTTGCCCTTGGTGGTCTCAACGAAGACTAAGGCCTTCATAGTATCTTCACCTCCTCTTTGAGGACCTTTATAAGCTCATCCACGCTCTGGAGCAGTTTCACGCCCTTGCGCGGGGGCGGCGGGGTCAGCTCCACTATCTCGTACTCGTATGAGGGGAGCTCCAGGTCAACGGTCTCCAGGGGTTTGCGCTTGGCCTTCATTATGCCCATCACCGTGGGTATCTGGGGCTCGTTCAGTCCCCTCTCGGCGCTTATCACTATCGGATAGGGGACCTCCCACGTCTCCTTACCCAGATCGCTCTCCCTCTCGCCCTTGACGGAGCCGTCGCCGTACTCCAGCTTCACGGCGTAGGTCAGGAGGTTGTAGCCGAGGGCTTGGGCCACGTACCCGGGCAGGGCGTAGGTGTAATCGTCTATGGTCACCTTACCCATGAGGATGATGTCGGGCTTCTCTCTGCGGGCTATCTCGGCGATGGCGTAGCCCACCTGCGAGGGATTCAACTCCCAGAATCTGTCGTGCTTCACCAGTATCGCCCTATCTATACCCATGGCGAGGGCCCGCCTCAACTGCTCAACGGAGGCGTCGTCCCCCACCGTCATGACCACGGTCTCCGCTCCCTTGGATTTCTGCAGATTCACCGCCTCTTGGACCGCGAACTCGTCGTAGGGATTTATGATGAAGGCTAAACCGTCCCTGACTATGTCCTTGCCGTCGGGCGTGGGTTTGACCACGGCGGCGGTGTCAGGTGTGCGCTTTATGAACACGAGGACCTTCATAGGTGGGGATTTTACCGCCGAAAGCACACCACGGTGCCCCCACGGTGCCAACGATCCCCCTGCAGGGCGCGCCCTCCCGCGGGTTTCAAGGCTATAATACCACAACAAGGGGGAAGCTATGCATGAGGATACGAAGATCGTACGAGGTCTTGATGAGGAAAGGTTCCACAAGACCGACGCTCAAACGAACAAGTCCATAAACGCCCACCGCCTCCCCATATACCAGACTTCCACCTTCATCTTTGACTCCCTGGAGGAGGCTTACGGCGCCTTCACGGGTGAGGAGCACCACCACATATACACCCGCGTCTCCAACCCTAACGCCCTCTATCTGGGCAAGAAGGTGGCCCTGCTGGAGGGGGCCGAGGCCGGTGTTGCCTTCAACTCCGGTATGGCCGCCATAGCCACCACCCTCCTGACTCTCCTCAAGCCGGGGGACAGGATGGTATCCTCCAAGCCGGTCTATGGGGGGACGGGTGAGCTGTTCGCGTACCTTCAGGAGCATCTCGGAATACGGGTTGATGTCCTCGGGCCGGAGGAGTTCTACGACGCCCTCAAGGCGGGGGGCTACCGGGTGGCCTACGTGGAGACCCCCGGAAATCCCACCCTCACCGTCTATGATATAGAGCTGGTCTCAAATCTCGCCCACGAGAACGGGGCCGTGGTCGTGGTGGATAACACCTTCGCCACCCCCTTCCACCAGAAGCCCATAAGGTGGGGAGCGGACATAGTCCTGCACAGTACGACCAAGTATCTGAACGGGCACGGGGACACCATAGGCGGGGTGGTCGTCGGGAGCGAGGAGTTCGTGGGGGAGCTTCTCCACACTACCAAGATGTTCGGTACCCTGATGCAGCCCTTCAACGCTTGGCTCACCGCCCGGGGGATACGCACCTTGGCCGTGCGGATGCGCAAGCACTCGGAGAATGCGATGAGGGTGGCGAGATTTCTGGAGAGTCGCCCCGAGGTCGTGGAGGTGTATTATCCGGGTCTGGAATCCTTCCCCTACCATCACATAGCCAAGAAGCAGATGGAGAAGGGGTACTCCGGGATGGTCTCCTTCGTCCTTGACGGCACGCGGGAGAATCTCAAGCGATTCATCACGTCCCTGCGGATATTCCACTTCGCCGTCTCCCTCGGGGATACCGACAGTCTGGCCACATCGCCCGCCCTGACCACCCACGCCCTATCTCCCACGACCGACTTTCCGGCGAATCTCGTGAGGTTGTCGGTGGGCTTGGAGGATGCGGAGGACCTGATAGCGGACCTTGAGAGTGCCCTGAAGCGGGCCTTCAGCACGAGCGGAGTGGCCGGTAGGTGATAAACCTCCTGAAACTCCTCCTTCCGTACTGGAGGAGGATACTGGTAGGGTTTGGTGTGCTGCTCGTCGTAGATGTCGGGCAGCTCATAATTCCGCAGTTCATAAGGAGGGCGGTTGATTCCCTCTACGTTGGGGAGGTGGGTGATGTGCCCAGGTGGGCCGCCCTCATCGTCGCCGTGGCCCTCGTCTTCTCATTCCTGCGGTTCTTCTGGCGATACTTCTTCATCGGGACGTCCCGCCTCCTTGAGAAGAATCTGAGGTCGCGCCTCTACGAGCATACCCTCCGTCTTGACCCTTTCCTGTTCCAGAGGATGAAGACGGGGGACGTGATGGCCCTCTTCACCAACGACCTTCGGGCCATAAACATGGCCTTGGGTATGGGCATGGTGGCCATAGCAGACTTTCTGATATACACCACCTTCTCCATAATCGCCATGTTCCTGATATCCCCATCCCTCACGGCCACCGTGATGGTGCCTCTCCCCCTTATCGGGGTGGTCATGTTCTTCCTCGGGAGGCTCATATACCACAAGTTCCGCGAGGTTCAGGATTTCTTCGGCTTCCTAACGGAGTGGTTGAGGGATATCCTGAGCGGCATAAGGGTCGTCAAGGCCTACGATACGGAATTTAGACTCGTCGGCAGGTACTCGGAGATATCCGGGGAATTCCTCAAGCTTAACCTGCAGTTCGCCATAATAGATGGGCTGTTCCATCCGGCCATAAGCACCCTCGCATACGTGTCGCTGGCCCTTCTCCTGCTCGTGGGTGGAAAGATGACCACCGTTGGCGACATATCCCTTGGCGATTACGTGGCCTTCAGCTCCTACATCGGCATGATGATATGGCCCATGATAGCCCTCGGATGGTTTGCTAACCTCGTCCAGAGGGGGAGCGCCTCCTACGAGCGTATAAAGGAGTATCTCTCCATAGAGCCGGCCGTCAGGGAGGGTGGTGATCCTCTGAATGGCTTTGATAATCTTGAGGTCAAGGGGTTGGTCGTGGTCCTCGGGGATAGGGCGGTCCTCAAGGGTGTGGATATGTACGTAGAGAGGGGGGAGTTCGTGGGCATAACGGGGCCCACGGGCTCCGGCAAGAGCACCCTTTTAAATACGCTCGTTCGCTTCTACACGCCCCACTCGGGTAAGGTCCTCATAAACGGCACCGATTACATGCGTCTGGATGTAAATTCCTTGAGGTCCGTCGTCCTTCTGGTGCCGCAGGAGACCTTCGTATTCTCCATGAGCATAGCAGAGAATCTCCGGGTCGCCAAGCCCGACGCCACGGATGAGGAGCTCTGGTGGGCCTTGGAGATGGCGGGGCTGGCGGAGGACGTCCGGGCCATGCCCGACGGCTTAAACACCATGATAGGGGAGAGAGGGGTGGGGCTATCGGGGGGTCAGAGGCAGAGGTTGGCTCTGGCGAGGGCCTTTTTAAGTGGCGCCCAGCTGATACTGCTTGATGAGGCCCTCTCGGCTCTGGACTCAAAGACGGAGGAGAGGGTGGTCTCACGTCTGCGCGAGCTGGGGAAGACGGTCGTTCTGGCCTCCCACCGCCTCACGTCAATAGCACGCACGGACCGGATATACGTTCTGGTGGGAGGTAAGACGGTTGAGGAAGGCAGGCACGAGACCTTACTGCGGAGTGGAAAGGTCTATCCAATCCTCTGGAAAGCCCACATGGAGGGAATAGGTTCAAGGAAGGGGGCGTGAGGTTCAGCGGTAAGGGCGTATAATGGCCGGTTATGAAGCCCAGAAGCATAGCCATAGCAGGCTCCGGAATAGTCGCCCGTTCAACGGCAGTGCTGGCCCGCAAATTCTATCCCGATGCCCGCATACTCATCGGGGGTAGGAGGAGGGAGAAGGCCGAGGAGATCGCGAGGCTCGTCGGCGGTGAGGCCTTTGATCTACCCTCCGAGGGCATAACCCCCGGCCTCTTGGATGTCCTGAAGGGGGCCGACGTTCTCATAGACTGTCTGCCCGGTAGGGAGGCTTCCCGTATGGCCGAGGCCGCTCTCAAGAGCGGTACCAACTACCTGAACATTACCGAGCACGTGAGGGCGACGGAGGAGATAATGAAGATGGTGTCCGAGGCCGAGAATCCGCCACTCTTCATCCTGCAGGCCGGCCTCGCTCCGGGCTTCGTAAATGTCTTGGCCGTGCGTCTGGCGGAGGTGTTCCGGGAGAGGTTCGGGAGGGAGCCGGAGGAGATAAGGATGCGTGTGGGAGCTCTGACGCCCAACGTCTCCTCCCCCTACTTCTACGCCCGCACCTGGAGCGCCGCCGGTGTGGCCGTGGAGTACGTTGAGCCTTCAATCGTCGTCAGGGATGGCGAGGTCCTGCGCGTCCCCTCCCTGTCGGAGCCGGAGACCCTCATCCTCAACGGTAAGGTTCTGGAGGCGGACCTGACCTCCGGTGGAGCCGCGAGCACTCCCGACTACTTCGCCGGAAAGGTCAGACGCTTGGACTACAAGACTCTGCGATGGCCCGGACACTACACGTGGGTGAGGGGCCTTCTGGAGACGTGGAGGTATCTCGGCCGTGAGGAGAGGATAGAGCACCTTCTGGAGGAGCTTAAGCGCATCCCTCTGGTGGAGGAGGACCTGGTGATCATATATGTGGCCGTCTCCGGCCACGATGGGGAGGGCGAGCTGCGGGCTCTGGAGAGGGTGATAGAGGTCAGGCCCCGCGATTACGACGGCCATCGTCTATCCGCCCTCCAGGCTACGACCACCGGAGGGGCGTTGGCCGCTATGGATGTGGTGCCGGAGGATTTCCCCAAGAGGGTCGTCCTTCAGACGGACCTCCCGGCCGGGGAATACCTCAAGAATCGGATAATCCGGGAGATATACGGGGATTTGGGCCTCTAATACTTCTCGTCAAAGCGGTCTATACACTCTTTAACCACGTGGAGGCCCAGCTTCTTGCTTAGGGTCAGGTTGAAGGCGGAGCGACCGAGGGAGGGACTCTTCACGAACCGTAGGTAGTGGGGGCGAAGGAAGGCCTTCCAGTTTATCACCTTCCCCTTCACGGCTCCGCTTGAGTCCTTGAGCACTTGCACGTAGGATTTGGAGGATTCCAGAATCTCCCCTATGAGGGAGGCGAGAACGTCGCCCACGTCCTTGTACCTCGGCTCCCAGGCGGCCAGGGCCCCCTGCCGCACCTTGCTGACGCGATCAAGCACCACGCCTATCCTCTCCTTCGGGGAGCGTTTGAGGAGATTGCGCAGGTACCGGCCGCCGTTTATCTGCGAGGAGGAGGGTACCCACACGACCCTCACGCCCACGGCTCTTAGGTCCTCCAAGGCCTCCACCACCTGCGACGGATGGCGGATGAATCGTATGTGAATCTCGGAGATCCCCGGGTTCGTGTCCGTGAAGACTTTGGAGAGTAGGCCCCAATCGTCGTTGTGGGCCAGTATCCCCAGAACCTTCGCCTCCTCAACGGAGCATACGAGGCGGGCTATCTGAAGGTAGTAGTCCATGGCCACATAGACGCCGGCGAAGTTGGGTGGGGCTTCGGATAACCTGTGATAGTTCTCCAGATAGATGACCGGGCGATCCTTCACGTTCTCCATGGCAAACTTTAGAGATTTGGGCCCGAGAACCACGACGAGGTCGTACTTGCTTCCCGCCTTGGTCCAAAATCTCTTCCAGAAGTCCTCCGGACGTACTCCCCTCGGAGCCTTCTCCCAATCCATCACGTGCGCATATCCCTGAAATCGCTCCTGTATGGCCGCCGATACGTCCCTCGCGTAGAAGGACATGGTATCCCTAAGAACGAGTATCTGCCCCAAAATCCAAAGCATAGGTTCCTAATTTAAGGACGAGAACTCTCCCGCAGTACGTAGTGGAGGATGGCCTCCGCCTCATCCAGAGTGAGCCTCTGATTCGGCATCTGAACTCCGTATCTCTTGAGGAGAGCCCGGGCGAGCGAATCGTCCCTCTGCATGCTGTCGGGGCGAAGGAGAAGCAGGAGGGTCCAACGGTAGGGCCTGCGCTCATCTATCCCCTTGAGGTCGGGGCCGACCAACTCTCCCTCCCCCACGGTGTGGCATACCTTGCAGCCTCTGGTGTTGAAGAGCTCCTCCCCCAAGGAGGCCAAGGAGTCGTCGGGTTCGGAGGGCCAGTCCGTGGGCAGATCCTCGTAGGTCCAGCTCGGTAGCGTGTCCTCCTCAAGGAAGCTGGGAGTGGAGGCGTTCGCGGAGGACGCTTCAACCTTCGTGCGCTCCAACCCCCTCATGAACAGGTATAGGACGACCAGAGCCCCACCGCCCACCAGCACCATCCCCACGAGAACTTTGAAGAGGCGCATAGGATATTCTAACGACGTCTTACCTACGTTAGAATAGCGGAGATGTTGAAAAGGGTGTGTGCCTTCATTACCGTTTGGGCGATTCTCTGGACGCTCTTGGGGGTGGTCTATATAAGGAAGGCGGGATTGAGCACTCTCTGGAGGGACCGAAGAACCACCTTCTCCCTCACGGAGAGGGGTCTGCTGAATTCAATAAGGGAGGTGGCGAAACTGGTAGTTCTGGAGGTAAAGCGGGAGTACGAGGTTTCCGATACGGTCCCCCCCGTCCTGAAGGTGCCCTTTACGGTCGGCGGGAGGAAAACGACCCTCAAGTTCATCGTCTCCTTCAAACTATTCTTTGACATATCGCAGATAAGGGAGAAGGACATAAAGTTGCGGTACTCCGGCGATACCGTCGTGGTGGATGTGGTCCTTCCGGAGCCCGATATAATGATATCGGTTGATAGGTGGTGGGTGGTGTCCGAGGAGGTGGGCATATTCGGAACTCCTATGAGGTCCTACGAGGCCTCACCCGTATTTGACTACATAAGGAGCGTCGCCCGCAAGAGGATGAAGGACGAGCTTCCCGCGTGGTACTCCGAGCTGTCCAGACGTTTTGAGGAGGTTATGGGTAGGCTCCTGACGTCCATACTGGGAAGGCCCGTCAGGTTCAAGGTGAAGGGTTTTAGGGTGGTTCCCTCCGAGGGCTCTTAGGCCCGGAGGAGTATGAGCACCACTCCCGAGAGCATCATCGCCGCCCCGAGCAATCTCTCGTGGGGTTTTTTCTCCTTGAAGATGAGGATGCCCGCGATGGCGCTCCACAGTATGCTCGTGCGCTTTATGGCTATGACGTAAGGCACCAGCGTGAGGGTTATGGCCACCATCTGAAGGACGGCCCCCAAGGCATCCAGAATGCCCATGATCGCCACAATGTGAAGGTGGGAGGCTTTAGCGCGCACATCACCGCGCAGTGAGGCTACGGCGAAGGCTCCCAAGGATACTCCACCGCTCATGAGCGCCACCCACGCGAGGGGACCGACTCTATCCACCCCCATCTTGTCCAAGTTCGCGGTAATGCTCCATATGAGGGCTACGATGAGCATGTGGCGACTTCCGGGCTCGGAGAGAAGCGAGCGGATGGGGGCTAAGATTCCCCTGCGAATGTCCGACACGTTGAGAAAATAGGCCCCAACGACGACCAGCAGTACGCCCACGGCTCCCGCGAACGATACCCTCTGACCCAGCATCAGGTAGGAGGATAGCAGCAGAAAGAGGGGGGAGAAGGAGAGTAGGGGGACGGTTAGGGATAGGGGGGAGATGGATATGGCCTTGAGGTACAGGTAGAAGGCTAAGGTGTTTAGGAGGGCATCGGCGACGAGTATGGGGAGGAAGGAGATGTCCTGCGCGCGCCAGGTGAGTACGGCCAGGGGCAGGACTATAGTGAGGGCTACGAGTTTGTAGGCTCCCAGAAGGAGGGGGACGGGAAGGACTCTTGAGGCTATCTTACCCAGAACGTCCTTTCCGCTCTCCGCGAGCGCCACAGCGAGGGCGAGGATGTACCCCAAACGCCCCACATTATAAGGTCGCAAGCTCCAAACAGCCGTCTTCGGCTACCCCCTCCCCAGCACTCTCCTTAGATACTGCCCCGTATAGGACTCCGGAACCTTCGCCACCTCCTCCGGCGGCCCCTCCGCCACCAGATAACCCCCCTCATCTCCGCCCTCCGGACCCAGATCTATCACCCAATCCGCATTCTTTATCACATCCAGGTTGTGCTCAATCACCAGAACCGTATTCCCGTTATCGGCGAAGCGGTGGAGGACATCTATCAACTTCCTCACATCATCAAAGTGGAGGCCCGTAGTCGGCTCATCCAGAATGTAGAGCGTCCTCCCCGTGGGGATCTTGGACAGCTCCTTGGCCAGCTTTATCCGCTGCGCCTCACCTCCGGATAGGGTGGTTGAGGGTTGGCCCAGCTTTATGTACCCCAACCCCACGTCAATCATCACCTGCAACTTGCGGCGGATGGTGGGCACGTCCTCAAAGAACTCGTAAGCCTCATCCACCGTCATATCCAGAACGTCGGCTATGGATTTGCCCTTGTACTTTATCTCCAGCGTCTCGGCGTTGTACCTCTTACCCCGGCACACCTCGCAGGGGACGAAGATATCCGGCAGAAAGTGCATCTCTATCCGCACGTACCCTTCGCCCTCGCAGGCCTCGCACCTGCCACCTCGCAGATTGAAGGAGAAGCGGGAAGGTTTGTAGCCGCGAGCCTTGGACTCCGGCAGCTTGGCGTAGAAGTCCCTTATGTAGGTGAAAACCCCCGTGTAGGTGGCCGGGTTGCTGCGCGGCGTTCTCCCTATGGGGGACTGGTCCACGTCAATCACCCGGTCAATGTACTCCATCCCCAGAATCGTCTCATGCTCCCCCGGATCCATCTTGGAGCGGTAGAGCTTCTTGGCCAAGGCCCTGTAGAGGATGTCCATAACCAGCGTGGATTTACCCGAGCCCGAAACCCCGGTTACCACCACGAAGAGACCGAGGGGGATGGAGACGGTTATATTCTTCAGGTTATTCTCCCTCGCCCCGACTATCTTCAGCCACTCGTCCTTAGGCTTACGCCTCTCGGCAGGCACCGGAATGCTCTTGCGCCCGGACAGATAGGCGCCGGTCAGCGACTCCTCGCTCCGGATGATGTCCTCAACCGTACCTTGCGCCACCACTCGGCCCCCATAGACGCCGGCGCCGGGACCCAGATCCACTATGTAATCGGCGTTGCGTATCGTCTCCTCGTCGTGCTCAACCACTATGACCGTGTTCCCGAGGTCCCGCAGGTGCTTCAGCGTCCCTATGAGCTTGCTGTTATCCCTCGGATGCAAACCTATGGTGGGCTCATCCAGAACGTATATGACACCCGAGAGACCCGAGCCTATCTGGGTCGCCAGCCTGACCCTCTGCTCCTCTCCTCCGGATAACGTGTCGGAGCGGCGGTCCAACGTCAGATAACCCAGACCCACATCGTCCAAGAATTTCAAACGGCGCACGATCTCGCCCACTATACGCTCGGCTATGACGCCCCTTTTGCCTTCCAACTTCAGGGTGCGGAAGAAGGCGAGAGCGTCCCTGACGCTCATCTGCACTATGTCCCATATGTTCTTATCGGCCACATAGACCGAGAGGGCCTCCCTACGGAGCCGGGAGCCTCCGCACGCCGGACACGTGGTGTATATCATATAACGGCCTATGTCGGCCCTCACCCACTCCGAGTCCGTACTCTTGTACTTGCGCCACAGCTGGGGGATTATCCCGTCCCAATCCCTGTATAGGGGCTTGAAGTCCTGATCATCCAAGGATTCGGGAGGCTCCTCCACCCCCCAGAGGACCACATTCTTGAAGGGCTCGGGGAGGATACGCCAAGGGTCGTGGATGGACGCCCCGTACTTGCGGGCGATCCTCTGGAGGACCCGGGCCGTTATGGGATGCGGCTCGGATAGGGGCTTTATGGCCCCCTCCATTATTGATAGGTCCGGATTGGCTATGAGCTTGCCCGGATCAAAGTCCATCTTCACGCCCAAACCCGTACATACGGGGCAGGCCCCGTAGGGACTGTTGAACGAGAAGAGTCTCGGCTCCAGCTCCGGCATGGAGAAACCGCACTTGGGACAGGCCAAACTTTCGCTGAAGATCTCCTCCTCGTCCCTGTCGGTTATTATCTTGACCAGACCCTCCGCCTCCTTGAGAGCCGTCTCCACCGACTGGTGTATGCGGCTGCGGTCCTCCTCCCTCACCATCACCCTATCAACGACTATCTCTATGTCGTGGCGCTTATTCTTGTCAAGTTGAGGCACCTCCTCAACGTCGTACATTATCCCATCAACCCGCACCCTCACGAATCCTCTCTTGGCTATCTTGGAGAGGAGGTCGCGAAACTCTCCTTTCTTGCCCCTTACCACCGGCGCCAGAATCTGCAGTCTCCGATAGGGATACTTTTTAAAGAGAACATCTACGATCTCATCAACACTCCAGCGCTGCAAAGGGGTTCCGTCGTTGGGGCAGTGGGGGGTACCGGCGCGGGCGAACAGGAGACGCAGGTAGTCGTATATCTCGGTCGTCGTCGCCACCGTTGACCGGGGGTTCCGCATTATCTTGCGCTGCTCTATGGCTATGCCGGGAGAGAGTCCCTCAATCTCCTCCACATCCGGCTTCTCCATCACGCCCAAGAATTGACGGGCGTAGGGCGAGAGACTCTCCACGTACCTCCTCTGCGCCTCCGCATATATCACATCAAAGGCCAAGGAGGACTTGCCGGAGCCGGATACCCCCGTTATGACCACAAAGCTGTCCTTGGGTATCTCAACCGTTATATTCTGCAGGTTATGCTGCCTCGCACCCTTGACTATGAGCTTGCGCATGGAAGCGGGTATTATACTGGCAAATCACTCGTTTATCATTACGATTGGGGACGGCCGTACAATACCCACTTATGAACGGCGGAAAGGTCAAGTGGTACATAGCACTCGCAATCTTCCTCTTCGTATCCTTCATATACTTCAAGACGACAGCGCCAACAACCGCCTTCTGGGATGTGGGTGAGTTCTTGGCGGCCGCCCACATCTTGGGCGTACCCCACCCCCCGGGAACGCCCTTTTACGTACTTTTAGCGAAATTCTTCGCAATCCTTCCTTTACCCGTTGATAAACTTTACTCGCTCATAAACGGCGGCGTTCTCGCCGACCCCATAGTGCTGCGCATGACCCTCATCCCCATCCTGATGGGAGGGGCCAACGCGGCGCTGGTATATCTGATAACCTACGACCTCTTGGAGTACATGGACGGCGAGAGCAAATTCCCCCGTTGGCTCTACCACGTGTTGGGGGCGACGGCCGCCCTCGTTCCCGCCTTCGCCATGAGGGTCTGGTTCAACTCCATAGAGGTTGAGACCTACACTCCCGGCGCCTTCTTCGGCATCTTGGCCCTCTACTTCGGCATCCTGTGGTATAAGAATCGCAGGAGCGCGGAGGCGTACCGTTGGATATACATGGCCGTCCTGTCCATAATGCTGGGTACGGGCGTGCATCTTACCGTCCTCTTCGCCCTCCCGGCCCTGATGTTGCTCGTCTGGGTGGCCAAGCCCAAGGATCTGTGGGACAGGTACGCGGTCGCCCTCTTCGGAGCCCTCTTCGCCCTCTTTGCCCTGCTTCTGGTGACGTACGACGGGAGCGGGAAGCTCATATTCTTCGTCGGTCTCCTTCTCATGCTGGCATACATGTTCCAAGATGGGAAACTCCGCAACTGGAACCAGCCCCTCTCCTTGGCCTTCCTCGCCGGCCTCGTCCTCGCGGGCATAGGTGCCCTCAACTCGCAGGGGGAGATAGCCGGATTCAGCGGCAAGCAGCTCGTGACCGTCGGCACCTTCCTCGCGGTCGCCGCCATGTTCATCGCCGGCCGCATGTGGAACGACTGGAAGGGATGGGTATTCCTCATAATCCTATTCGGTTTCACGGTTGAATTCTGGATCTTCGTGAGGGCGAACTACCTCCACATGCACCCTCTGGATGCCCGCATAAACGAGGGGGACCCCTACACGTGGCAGGCCTTCATGGACGTTCTCCTGCGCAAGCAGTACGAGCCGGCCCACATGTTCCCCCGCCGCATACCCCTGAGCGAGCAGATACAGGTCTTCCTGATGTGGTTCGGATGGCAGTGGAACGCCGCCACCTACGCCATAACCGACCTGCAGAAGAATGCCCAATTCACCCTTATGGACCATCTGGGACCGCTGGGTATAACGGTTCTGGTTCTCGGTCTTCTCGGACTCTGGGAGCATTGGACCGACCGCAAGAATCGCGCCCTCTTCTGGCTCGTCGGCGGAGCCACCCTCCTCGCCGGTGTGGGATTCTTCATCGCCTTCAACTTTAAAGATTCTCCGACCCATCCCGTCAATCCCATAAACCTTCAGATGGGGAACGTTGAGGTGCGCAACCGCGATTACTTCTACCATCCCTTCTACCAGCTGTGGGGGGTGTATATCGCCTTGGGTCTCTTCTATCTGGCCAAGCTCCTGAGGGACTACATAAAGGACGGACGCGTCCTCGTGGGGCTCTTCGCCGTCATAGGTGCCGTGATGGTGGCCGTCCAGATAAAGCAGCACTGGTTCTGGAACGACCGCTCCCGCAACTACATACCCGAGGACTTCGCCCGCAACATCCTCACATCCGCCAAGGCGGAGAAGGGGGTTTTCATGACCAACGGAGACAACGACACCTTCCCCGTCTGGTTCGTTCAGGAGGTTCTGGGCCTCAAATGGCCCCTGATAAATGCGAACCTCTCACTTTTGAACACCAACTGGTACGTGAGGGAGCTGAAGTATTGGGGAGCACCCATAAGTTTCCCCGACAGCGTAATCTACGACCTTCCGCCGGTCATTCAGGGCGTCGGGGATAAGGGGCTGATGTTCCTGCGGGATGTGGTGATACGGGATATGATAGCAACTTCCGTGGGCTACGAGCCGGCTCCCGAGGATTACGTTGAGGTCCCCGGCCTGAAGGGGATGGTGAGGCTCCCGAGGATATACTTGGCCCCCAAGTCCCTCTTCGCGAAGGAGGTGTTTGAGGGTAGGGAGTTCAAGGTTCCCATATACTTCTCCATCACCGACGACCCCGAGGTCTATCGTGGTTGGGAGCCCTACATGGTCCTTGAGGGGATGCTCATGCGACTCACGGGCGAGGTCCAACAGGGGCCCAACATACTGGGCGTCGTGGATGTGGCTTGGACCGACAGCCTCCTGACCGGCGGGGCGGAGGACCCGGTGAAGTTCGTGAAGGAGGCTTCATTTGACTACTACCATCGGCCGAGTCCCAAGATGTGGGCCTACCGGGCCCTCTTTGATGATCGTCAGTACAAGAATCACGACCACCTGAGCCCCTATAGGAACTACGCCACCGTTGCCCTGACCGTGGCCGCCACCTACACGGCCCAAGGCAATCACGACAGGGCCATAAAGTTCTACGACCTCGCCAAGCTCTTCATAGAGGAGTTCCTCCGGCTTCAGGGCAAGGACCCCAAGACGGATCCCCAGCTGTTCGCTCTGGAGCTGTCGCGGGCCTACGTCTTCGTTCTCAAGGGCGATTACGATAAGGCCCTCAAGGTCCTCAACACCTACAAGACCTTCCTGCCTCCCAACGAGAGGGAGTGGAGGGAAGCCGTCGTGTATCTGCACATGGGCGACACCCTCAAGGCGCAGGAGAAGGCCCTGGCCCTCCTGCAGGGGATACCGCAACCCGACCCCGTCTGGGGGCAGGAGCTGGAGAAGGTGTATGCCCTCCTAAGTCCCGAGGACCTCGTGGATATAACCCACGAGCTCTTCCTAAAGCAGCAGTTTGATCTGGCCCTCAAGCTCCTTGACCGCACATCCATACCCGACAAGACAAAGATGTGGATAAGCCAGCTCATATCCGCCGTCCAACTTCAGGACCCGCAGGCCTTCGCCCTCTTGGGAGAGCAGGCGCCGTTTGATACCACGGGGGCCGGGGCTTGGAAGCAGGAGCTCGGACGTCTATACGAAGTCCTTGAGCAGGTATATCTTGAATTCGGGGACACCGCGAAGGCGGAGGAGATGAGGAAGTACAGGCAGGAGTACGCTCCGCCGCCTCCGCCACCCGCCCCCAAGGTGCCCGCACCCCAACTGCCTGCGTTGCCGAGGTGATGGAGCTTTTAGGCCTAAAGGTCGGTCTCTATGATCTGGGGGAGGCCCTCCTGCGAGGTGGGATACTGGCTACGGGCCTCTCCCTTCTGGCCGCCGCCCTCCGACGGAGGGGGATGGCCAAACTCCTCCTTGATGTGGCGATTTTGGGGATCTTCGTAGCCTCCGGCATCCTCCTCTACGCCCTGATAACCTCCGACATGCGCCTCCTCTACGTGCAGAGCTACACGTCCAAGGCTCTTCCCCTCTTCTACAAGATAACCGCCTGGTGGGGAGGGCAGGCGGGATCCCTGCTCTTCTGGATGTTCGTTCTCGGAACTTACGCCCTCCTATCCCTCCGTAAGGAGCCCCATCCCATCCTCACGGCCACCTTCTCCGCCGTTCTCATGTTCTTTCTCATCACATCTACGTACGCCGCCAATCCCTTTGAGCGCACCCTTGACCCCGCCCCCGACGGCCGGGGCCTCAACCCCCTCCTCCAGAACATCTGGATGGCCGTCCATCCCCCGACCCTCTATCTCGGGTACGTGGGCATGACCGTTCCCTTCGCGTACGCCCTTCTGGGCATATTCGCCGGATTCAACGAGGAGGTCATAAGGAAAATAAGGGTGTGGCTCCTGACAGCGTGGGTGATGTTGAGCGTGGGGATAGTTCTGGGAGGGCGCTGGGCCTACCTGGAGCTGGGATGGGGAGGATACTGGGCTTGGGATCCGGTTGAGAACGCCTCCCTCATACCGTGGCTAACGGCCGCCGCCGCCGTCCATACGTTCCACCTCGTCAGGAGGGGAACCCACAAGATGTGGTTCTACAACCTGACCGTCGCCTCCTTCCTCCTCTCCATCCTCGGAACCTTCCTCACCCGCAGCGGTCTCATAGAGTCCGTCCATGCCTTCGCCTTCTCCGACATAGGCAATTACTTTCTGGTATTTTTGGGGGTCGGTACCGTCCTCTGGCTTTTGAGCGTGGCTTACCTTCTCGTCTCCCCGCGGCACCGTAGAATGCGCTCCGAGAGGGTCAGGTACCCTCCACTGAGCCGGGGGTGGTTCTTGGATGCGGCCAACTACGTCTGGCTGCTGCTGACTCTCATCGTCCTCGCGGGCACCTTCTCCCCCCTCCTGACGGAGATGGTAGTGGGCACCCAGATAACCACCAAGCCGGAGTTCTTCACGTACGCGACGGCTCCCTTCTGGACCCTCGTAATACTGGCCGTCGCCTTCTCCCTGCTGGCCTCTTGGAAGGGGAGGCCATCCAGCTGGGGCCCTGTCGCCCTTGCCGTGGCCGTCGCCGTCGGAATTCTTCCCCTCATCTTCGGCCGCAACGTCTGGGCATCGGTGGCCCTCACGGCGACCCTCTATCCCCTCCTCCTGTTGCTCGGGCGGATGGTGAGACTCGGGAGGCGCTCCCTCAGGGATATGGCCCTCCTATCCCATCTCGGAGTCCTTATAACGGCCGTAGGTATAGCACTCTCTTGGAATTACAGCCGCTCCCACGAGATGGCCTTCAAGGGGCGGGAGGTCAAGGACTTCTACGCCTTCCAACTCCAGCATCTCGGGTGGCAGGAGTACGACGGTCCCAACTACGAGGCCGTCTTCTCCGTTCTGGACGTCAAACTGCTCGGATGGGACCTTGGCGAGATAAAGACCGAGAGGCGGCGGTACTTCGCCAGCGGGGAGGTGACCACCGAGCCGGGGATCCTACCCCTCTTCCCCTTCGGAGACCTTTACGTGGTGATGCAGGGGGCGGAGGAGGATGGAACCTTCTACTACGACGTCAGATTCGTTCCGGGAATCCAGCTCGTCTGGCTCGGACCCGTCCTCTTCTTCGTCGCCGGCCTACTGGTGGCCTTGGGTGCGGCCCGGGGTAGGTTCTAACCGTAGAAGCGCTCTACCTTTCTCGCCAGGTAATCCATCAGGTACTTGGCCTTCGGAGGCTCACCTGTGGCTAGATTTATGAGGTCCTTGGAGAGGTACAGGGCACCGTGGCGGTGTATCTTGGAGCGGAGCCAACCGAGTATTCGGGCGAATTCCCCCTCCCTAACGGCCCTCTGTAGGTCAATCTCATCGCTCATCTTGGCCCGTATCTGGGCGGCCATAACGTTGCCGAGGGTGTAGGTGGGGAAGTACCCGAAGCTCCCCGAGTACCAGTGTATGTCCTGCAGGAAGCCCTCCCTGTGGCTCGGGGGCTCCATCCCGAACATCTCCTTGAACTTCTCGTTCCAAGCCTCCGGAAGGTCGGATACGTCCAGCTGGCCGTTTATCATGGCCCTCTCCAGCTCAAAGCGGAGGATTATGTGGAGGTTGTAGGTGAGTTCGTCGGCCTCAATCCGTATGAACGAGGGTCTAATGTCGTTTATGAGGAAGACGAACTCCTCCATCGGAGCCCCGTAGAGGTTGGGGAAGAAGGCCCGCAGGTACGGATAGAATCTCTCCCAGAACTCCGGGCTCCTACCCACCACATTCTCCCAAAAGCGGGATTGGGACTCATGGACTGACAGCGAAGCGGCGTTCCCCACCGGCTCCCCGAACCACTCCTCCGGAAGTCCCATCCCATAGAGGGCGTGTCCCATCTCGTGGAGCGTTGAGAATATCCCGTCGGGTAAATCCTCCTCCTTGTAGCGGGTGGTGATGCGCACGTCGTTGGGGGTTATACGGACGGCGAAGGGATGGGTAGTCTCGTCCAGCCTGCCGGCGTCAAGGTCGTAGCCTATCTCCCGCAGCAGGAAGAGGTTGAACTCCCTCTGCCTCGCGACCGGATATCTGCCGGCGAAGAGCTCCCGATTGGGCACCTTCCCCCTCTCCCGAGCCTCCATGACTTTACGTAGGAGCTTGACCGTCTCGGTCTTTATGTAGGAGAATACCTCCTCCACCTCCGTGGCCTTGAGACCCGGCTCGTATCCATCCAGAAGGGCATCGTAGGGCTCATTTTCGTACCCCAACCGCTCGGCCACCTCCCTCTTTAGGGAGACCATCTCCTTGAGGAGGGGGAGGACCTTGGAGGGGTCATCGTCCCGTTTGGCCTCCCTCCACAGGACTTCCATCTCCGTCGCCAACTTCACTATGCGCAGCTGAAGCTCTTTGGGAAGTTTCATCTGATGGTCGTACTCCCGCCGGAGCCAGAAGAGATTCATGCCCTCGCGGGAGTTCCTCTCCCAATCTCCCTCCTCCGCCCTCTCAAGGAGAGAGCGGAACCTGTCCGACGTTATGAAGTCGTGGGCGTACTCGGCCAAAACGGAGTACTGCATCCCCCGGAAGCGTGCCGCCTTCTTGGGCATGTAGGTTCTCTGGTCCCACGTGAGCAGCCCTCTGACCGAAAGCAGCAGGGATACCTTTACCACCTCCGATATGAGCGTGTCGTAAGCCTCTTTGGGTGTCATAACCTCCTATTGTAGCGGTGATCCTCCGTAAAATCGGAGGACGATGGAACTGTTGGTTATCAGGGGGCTCTACGTGGAGTTGGAGGGTAGGGTGGTGCTGGAGAATGTTAATTTGACCGTGAGGCGGGGTCAGATAGTCTCGGTCCTCGGCCCAAACGGGGCCGGTAAGACGACTCTCCTGCGGGCCATAGTCGGGCTGGTGCCGTACAGGGGGGAGATAATCGTTAGGGGAAAGCTGGCGTACCTGCCGCAGGAGAAGAGATTCAATCCCTACGTGCCCTTCAGCGTCTCCGACGTGGCCTTCATGGGGGTCAAGGATAGGGAGGTGGTTGAGAGCTTCTTGGAGAGGTTCGGCCTGCTGGGGCATAGGGGGAGATTCAAGGACCTGTCGGGCGGTCAGAAGCAGAAGGTTCTCATAGCCCGCTTCTTGGGCGTGGGGGCGGACCTCTTCCTGATGGATGAGCCTCTGACCGGCTTGGATGCAGTCGCCCAGAGGGAGTTTGAGGGTATTCTCAAGGAGCTCAAGGAGAGCGGCAAGGGGGTACTGATGGTTAGCCACGATGTGGGTCATGCCCTCTCAATATCGGATGCCGTCGTATGCCTGAATAGGGTCGTCTTCTACCACGGCAAACCCAAGTACGACCCTGAGATATTTAGCAAGACCTACGGAATACACGTGGTTCCCCTAAGGCATCGCCATGATCGTTAATCCTTCCCCCTTAAAATGTGGCCGCAGATGGCCGTAGCGGTTAAGGAAAAGACCGACGAGCGTAGAGAGAGGCTTCTTCGCCTCCTGACCTACGAGGTCGTTGATGGCAAGCCCATCTATTACAGGGGCTATAAAGAGGTTCTTGAAGGCAAAAAGCATCCGGAGGAGATTATGGGTAGCAGTGCGCTGCAGTGGTATCTGCTAAGGAGTTTGGTTAAACGCCTGTTTCACTTGGAAGATAAAGGCTACATCTTGGCCTTCGGTGAAGTTGGCCTCCACATATCCAAGGGAAAGAACCGCAGCCTTGATATAGCCCTGTTCCGTGCGGGGGATGTGAAACCGAATACCCGATATTCCTCCTACCCTCCGGTGCTGGTTGTAGAGATAGACGTTAAAGCGCACGTTGAAGATGTTCTGGAGTACATGCTTAACAAGGTGGAGGAACTGCTCAATTTCGGCACGGATAAAGTCGTTTGGATATTCACCAAGCCCAAGAAGGTCTTCGTATTTGAGAAAGGCAAGAGGCCAACGATTTACGACTGGGATGAGGAGGTGGAACTTTTGGAGGGCGTGAAGGTTAGGCTAAGCGACTTTTTGAAGCAGCCTTAAAATGGAGGCTAATATGGGTGTGGCAGTTGCCGAGAAGCCTAAGGGTAAGGAGAAAGACGAACGTAGGGAGCGGCTTCTTCGCCTCCTGACCTACGAGGTCGTTGATGGCAAGCCCATCTATTACAGAGGCTATAAAGAGGTTCTTGAGGGCAAAAAACAGCCGGAGGAGGTTATGGGTAGCAGCACCCTGCAGGCGAGATTAATCACCAGCATAATCAAGGTCCTGCTTCCCTTGGAGGAAAAGGGATATGTCATTTCCACAGGCGAGCACGGCATCAGGACGGCAGGAGGATACAGGGCCATAGACGTTGGGGTATTTAGGAAGGAGGATATAGGATGGGAGGACGAGTATGCCACCGTTGGGCCCGTTTTGGCCGTTGAGGTGGAGGTCAAAGCCGACGTTGAAGGCTCCGGCTTTTTGGAGTACGTTATCCGAAAGGTTGAGGACCTATTCTCCGTAGGCACGGATAAGGTCGTTTGGATATTCACCAAGCCCAAGAAGGTCTTCGTATTTGAGAAAGGCAAGAGGCCAACGATTTACGACTGGGACGAAGAAGTGGAACTTTTGGAGGGCGTGAAGGTTAGGCTAAGCGACCTTTTGAAGCAGCCTTAAAATGGAGACTAATATGGGTGTGGCAGTTGCCGAGAAGCCTAAGGGTAAGGAGAAAGACGAACGTAGGGAGAGGCTTCTTCGCCTCCTGACTTACGAGGTCGTTGATGGCAGGCCCATCTATTACAGGGGCTATAAGAAAGCTTTGGAGCTTATGCTATCTGGAGAGCAACCGGAGGAGAGTATGGGCGCGAGCTTCTGGCACAGCGATTTACTTGCAAGCTTGATCTGGTTTCTTAAAAACGAGCTTGGAAGCGCCTATAGGGTAGTAGGTGGTGAGT